>JAJYXQ010000022.1:0-3663 GCA_021796385.1 Thermoplasmata archaeon
CATCGGGGTCCCAGATGCCAACCTTGGAGAAGTGGTCAAGGCGTTCGTGGTCCCGAAACCCGGCACGAAGCCCCAGGAAGCCGACATCATCCACTTCGTGCGCTCCCGGATCGCGCATTTCAAGGCGCCCCGCACGGTCGAGTTCGTGGATTCTCTCCCGAAGACGCTCGTGGGCAAGGTGCTCCGTCGGGAGTTGAAGAAGTCGGCCGAGCCACCCACACCGAAGGCCTGACCGTCCAAGCCAGGTAGGCGCCAATGGCTAAGCGAGACTACTACGAGGTGCTGGGGGTCCCCCGGACCGCATCCGAGGACGAGATCAAATCGGCCTACCGAAAGCTGGCGAGGCAGCATCACCCTGACCTGAACAAGGACAATCCCAAGGCGGCGGAAGAGAAGTTCAAGGAGATCTCGGAGGCGTACGAGGTGTTGATCGACCCTGAAAAGCGCCAGCGCTACGACGCGGTGGGTTTCGAAGGGGTGCAGAGCGACTTTGGCCCCGGTGGTTTCACATGGCAGAATTTCCATCATACTGGCGACCTCCAGGACATCCTAGGGCAGGACATGTTCGCCCAGTTCTTCGGACGCCAAGGAGCCTCCTCGATCTTCGATCTCCTCGGAGGCAGTTATGGGGCGAGGTCCCCCCAACGGGCTCGCGATCTCGAGGCCACCTTGTCCGTTGACCTGCAGGACCTCGTGAGCGGCACGAACAAGGAGATCGAACTGGTGCGTAGGGAGGCCTGTCCCCGCTGCAACGGTACAGGCGCAGAAAAGGGCACCAAGGTCGAGACCTGCCCGGACTGCCACGGCACGGGGCAGGTGCATCGCGCGGTTGAGCGTGGGTACACCCGCATGATCTCCATCACGGAGTGCTCCACGTGTGGGGGAACGGGCAAGCGCATCCTGAAAAAGTGCGTGGACTGCGGAGGCAGCGGAGAGATCCGAAGACGACGGGTGCTCAACCTGCGGATACCCCCTGGCCTCGATGACGGCACGGTGCTTCGACTGGCCGGAGAGGGAGAGCGGGGCCGGGATGGCCGGTCGGGAGACCTGTTCGTCCGGGTAGACATTCGACGTGACCCACGGTTCCATCGGGAGGGACGCACTATATGGACCGAAATCACGATCGAACTGGCTCAGGCCCTCCTCGGGGACAAAGTGAAGATCCCGACCTTAGGCGGGACGGCACTCCTCACGGTTCCTCCGGGAACTCAACCCGAGGCGACACTCCGCTTGCGGGGGGAAGGACTTCCTCCGCCAGGGGGAGGCGCACGCGGCGACTATCTGGTCCGGGTCCATGTCCATCTGCCCGAGAGCCTCTCGGATTCCCAGAAGGAAGGGGTCAAGGGGTTGTTCTCCTCTGGGCCGTCGGCCGGAGAGAGCGCCTGGCGGGGTGGGCTCTTCGGTCGGAAGCGCTCGTGACAGAGGAGCATTATTTCACGGAAGAGCCCACTTCGCGCCCTACCCTTCGGGAGGTCCGGCTCCTTTTCCTCGGTCGAATACACCGGTTCCGGACCGGAGCTGGGGTCTTCGCTTCCGAAGGGCTCGACCCGGGCACGGCACTCCTCGTAGAGAACATGGTCCTTTCCGGCAGCGAACGGGTGCTCGACCTAGGATGTGGTTGGGGACCCATCGGGATCGCTGCCGCCTTACAGCTTCCGCAGGGTTCGGTCGTCATGGTCGATGTCAACCGGCGGGCACTGGCCCTGGCTCGCCAGAACGTCCGGGAAGCAAAGGTCACCAATGTGGAACTCCGGGCCGGGAGTCTCTACGGGCCCGTCCAAGGAGAGCGGTTCGACCTCATAGCCACCAATCCACCGTATCACGCCGGCCGTGAGGTGGTGCTTCAGATCCTGAGGGAGGCCCCGGAGCACTTGGCTCCGGGCGGACGTTTGCTCTTGGTCGGGAAGGGTTCGCAAGGCATCCGCTACTATCAGCAAGTGCTCGAAGCCGAATGGGATGAGGTTCAAGTCCTAGGTCGAAAGAGTGGCTACCGCGTACTCGAGGCGGCGGGACCGCGTCCCCCCTGCTAGGTCGAGACCCCATGGGCGTGCTGGACCAGTTCGAGCACCCGCATGGTACGCCAGGTCGGTTGGTGGGATGGATCCTCACATGGGCGAACCGCTCCATCAACGAACGACTGGTCGCGGAGCTCACCTTGCGGGGGGACGAGCGTGTCCTCGAGATCGGCTACGGTCCAGGGGTCGCCCTCGAGATGATGGCGGCAAAGCTTCCCCGAGGTTCGCTCTCCGGAATCGATCCCTCCGAAACGATGCGCTCTCAGGCGGAACGTCGCAACGAGAAGACGCTTCATCAAGGTCGAATGGTGCTTTCCGTGGGGGACTCGGCCCATCTTCCGTACGCGGACACATCCTTTGATATCGTCTATACCGCCAACAACGTGCAACTCTGGTCCCCCTTTCCCCAGGTGCTGTCGGAAGTCCACCGCGTGCTCCGACCCGGGGGCCGGATCGCCATCGCTGTCCAAGGAGTCGCCGCCCGGGCGCAGGCCGGCCCCCTCGGTGGTAATATTGATGAGCTCGACCGATCCCTCCGAGCCGCCTTGAGTCCCCCGGGATGGAGGGACTATCGCCCCAAGGTGCAGCGCCTCTGGACAGGCAGGGCATTATTTGCCATCGCCGTTCGTGGAGCCTGAATCCGGTTCTCGAACGTCCGGTCTTCAGGCCAAGACCTCTTCAAGGACCCTGCGGATGCCCCGGTCGAGGTTCATCTCACATCGGACCCCGAGTTGCGATCGGGTCCAAGAAGGGTCAACCTCGAATTCGGGATGCAGTATCTCCACATCCCGGCGCGGGTTCTCCACGACCTCCACCGGGAGCCGAGGACGGTCCGGGTGCAACGCTCGCCAGGTATCCGCCACGCGTTGGGCCAGTTCGAGCACTGTTGCGCTCTCGCCGCTCGCAACACAGAAGGTCGGTACCCCGTCGGATCGGGCGGAGAGGAGGTACCGGGCCGATGCCTCCCAGTGAGAGCAGACATCCTCGAGGTGGACGTAATCCCGTCGCTGTGTGCCTGGGGCGTACACTTCGAGGGATCCTCCCGCCCGGGCCCGGGCTGCGTAGAGATTGAGTACATTGCCTTTGGCGACCAGCTTCCCTTGCGAGCGGTAGCTGCCATAGAGGTTGCTCATCCGGAGGACTGCGCCCGGAGGACGACCTTCCCCTGGTAATGCCCGGATGACCTCCTCCCCGGCCGCCTTTTGGTGCGAGTATTCGTGCGTGGGTCGGGCTGGGGTCTGCTCGGTGATGGGGAGCTGGACGGGGATTCCCACCACGGAGAAGCTGGAGGCGAAGGCGATGGGGATGCCTCGTTCCCGGCAGGAAGCGGCCAACCGACGGGTGCCCTCGACGTTCACCCTTCGAGTCCCCTCAGGGTCCTTCTGGCAGACTACGACCCCGGAGCGGGCGGCCAAGTGCAGAACGACATCACAATCCGACAAGTGGCGCAGGGATTCCGGGGAGGCAAAATCGGCATCGAGCACCTCGGTACCAGGCGAAGATACGTCGACCGGCCCACTATGGTCATCGACCAGTCGTAAGGAGGCTGATGCCTTCAGGTAGCGTTGGACCAGGCGGCCCCCGATATATCCGGATCCCCCGGTGATGCCGATAACGACCATTCCCCGCCGGCGAGACACCGGCCCTA
>JAJYXQ010000022.1:3673-4009 GCA_021796385.1 Thermoplasmata archaeon
TCCGATCTACATATCCTTACCAAGGTTGGCGCCGGGACCCCAACGCCCCTGCGCAGACTCTTGTCACTCAGGATGGTCCGAGCGCAAGGCGATCTCCCCCACCCGGTCTACCATGATGAGCCACCGTAGATACGCATTGAGTGCGGCCCGGAGCGCCGGGATGGAATCCGCGTGAACATGGAGCCTGAGCTCCTCCCCTTCCCTTTCGAGCGACACCACGCTCTTGCCTGCCACATCCCCCATTTCAGGTAGCAATGCCCGATAGGCCATCTCCGCTTTATCTCGGGAAAGCCCCGGGACGGTCACGACCGCATCCCACCCCCGACCCTCGGGCAT
>JAJYXQ010000080.1 GCA_021796385.1 Thermoplasmata archaeon
GGTACCTCGACTATGTCGCGCTCCAAGGCGATCAGGTCGGTGGCAACTCGACCCTCGGGGGAGCGGGCCTCCCGAACCTCGCCACGACTGCGGGGAGGAACACCGCGCTCAACACTTCATATTCCTTCCTGACCAACGGGACATCCTCGCTCTTCCAGGGCCCTTTCTCTTCTGGGCTGACCAACTTCAGCACCAGCGTAGGCAATCCGGCCAACGTGTCCAACTGGTGGGTGAACGGGGCGTCCCATCCCACGCTGGCGGGTTCCGGCAATCCCACGTCCACCCTGAACGGCGGGACAAACTGGACGATGTCGGCCATTTCAAGCTACGCTGCCAGTGAGTGGTTCCAGATGCTCTACACCCTGTGGTACGGCTCGGGGGGGACGATTCCGGTCAACCCACCACCAGTGGCCGACATCAACTACAACAACATGGATGCCTCCCAGTACAATGTCCTGACGCCCGGAGTGGAGCAAAATCCCCCCGCCCCGTACCGGGAGCCGAACTTCGCGGTGAACGTCATGAACGAGACGTTCGTGTCCATCTACTGTTGGATCACCGGGCTCGGCACCGGAATCGGGTGCGGAGGCGAGGCCTACAACTACGAAGGGAACTTCTGTCCCAACACCTTCCGCTTCTTCCAGACCTGCCTTGCCGGGACGGCCAACAACAACGGCAACTACTACTTCGGTGCCGGTTGCGGTTTCGGCAACAATGCGAACCAGGCCTACCAGAACGCGATGACGAACTATTATGATGTGGGTACGGGGGGTCTCGCCAACATGTGGCACGTCGTTCGGACGGCGGTGTCGCAATCCCTCCAGGGGGGGATCGACCAGATCCACCAATTGCTCCAATCCTCCTGGGACAATGTCTATAACAACACCGGGGACGCCAACTGGGCGGGACAGAACTTCACGAACTGGATACTCAAGTACATCGCGCCCCCCGTCCTCAACGATACGGTCGCCATGGGGACAAAGGGAGGGTGGGTCACCGGACTTTACCAGAGCACGGAACGATGGCTCCAAGAGGGCAACAATCTGACCGGTACCGTTGTCCAGCCGTGGATCGACCGAGGTCGACCTTACTCTTTCACCATCGGAAATGCGAGTCTCGAAACGGCAGATGGGCAGGTATTCCAGGAGAGCTTGAGCAATATGACCCTCGCCTTTTCGGGCGGGACATTCGCTTGGAGCGTCCCCGATTTCACAGTACATCTTGTCGACCCACAGAACGATAGTTCGAACATGGGGATCGCCCCGTTCGAGACCTCGTGGTCTGTGACGCTGCAGGGAACTATGGGCCTCAGCCTCACGAGCTCTCGGGAGAGCTTGTTCTCGGGCGGTGTGCTCCGACCTACGGTCCTCAACGTCAGTGTTCCGGTGAACTCGACGACGCTCGTCACCATTTATACTCCGTGGCCGCTCAGCAGCGGGTGGGACCCAGGTCCGAACCCATTACCCGGGGACCCGGCCCTGCTCGAGACCCGCCTCCTGCTCGGACTTGAGGGGCACGACTACCACGGCTTCCCGAATGGACCGCCCACGAACAACTTGCTGCCCGGAGTGTACCCGAGCCTGCCCCTTGACAACCTTGTGATGGAGACTGCGGCGGTCGGGAGGGTCACAACGAGCGAGGGAAACCTCCTCGCCAACCTCCTTGCTGGCCTGCCAGCGTTCGCGGACGGGCGTTCCGCCCAATGGAGCCAGAACCTCACGACATTGGAAACGACCACGAACGCGGACCTTTCCTCGACGGGCGGAACATTCCTGGCTGCAGCCCAACAGAATTTCGAGACGATCGCGGCGGATCTCGGTGCCGCGGCCCAGGGTGGCGTTCCCGGTACCTTCAACCTTTGGGGCAATGGGTTCCTAGGGTACAACGCCACTGTGGATACCGATGTGGACACCTGGAGCTATTACAGTCCTCTTCCTTCGGGGGCGCTCTACAATCCCCCGCAGGAGTACGACCTTGCGTTCCAAGGAGCCCGGGTGGGCGATACGTTCTCCATCGACAATCCCTATACGGGCGTGAACCCGGGTACGAACGGTTTCAACGGTTCTTGGGGGACGTCCAACTTAGGTCAGCACCAGTTGCAGGCGGACTGGAATGAGTTTGGGCACCGGTACTCGCTCAACCTGATAGGACCCATGTCCCCGACACCGTCTTCCGGGGGAGCCAGGGCTTATCCCGACCTCGCGGTCCCCTACGTATTCGGGATCCGGGGCAATGGATATCCCGCCACGCTCTCGGTGGGCGACAGCTCGGGACCACTCCCGGCTGCGGCACTCACGGCGTTTGCGAACTCTCTTCCTCCGGCAGGTGCCCCCGTTTCCTTCCCCGAGTACCGGGCCCAGCAGACATACGCCGCCGGGCGCTTTTATGATGCCCTTGTTGCAGGAAACGTGCCCCGGCAGGCCGGCGTGAACAACTTCGGTTACTCGACCAACCTCTCCCTGGGGCCCGAAACCACGGCAAACTACACCCTAGCGTTGGTGAATGACTCAGGGGGTCTGTTTGCGACCAACGCTTCGTTCGCTTTGCTCGAGTCCTTCCTCCGCTGGTTCGACGACAACGCCGAGTCGCTCGCCTATTCCCTGGGGGCGCCGACGCTCTACCTCACTGTACTATCGACCATTCCCGCGGCCCTGCTCGCCCCGACGTACCGCACCGTGTCCCTCACTTGGAACGGTGGGGCCACATCCTCGCCTATGTACGCGTGGGCTGGGCTGAACATGGCCGGGCTCGAGGCCGACCTAGGTGGGGCCGGTGGCGGCATGGGCAACTCACCCACTTTCGATGTCGGGGGTGGGACCACCGGTGGATGGGGGTTCAGCGGAACCCTCACCGGGTGAGGCATCCCCGGGTTCCGAAGGGTTAGCCCGCTTGCGCGCCACGCGCTTTCGCACGGGCTCAGGTTCGGTGGGGGTCACATACCCCTCTGGGAGCGGATGGGGGGGATCCACGAGGAAGGAAGGGTCCTTGAGGTAGAGCTCCGAGAATCCACAACCCCGACAGACTTTGGCCTTGAACACGCCATCGCTCCGGATCGTTCCGGCGTAGAGGCAAAGCACCCCGGGTGACGTCCCCTTGTAGGTCTTGAGGTCGTTCACCCAGACGACGTCGGGCGAACCGCACTTCGGACACTTCGTCACGCTGTTCCTATCCAGTTCCCATTAAAGAGCCTTCCACCGGACATCGGGTCCGGGCCGGCCGGCTTCCTATCCTTTGGGTCCGGAGGAACTGGGCGGGGAATGCCTTCGGCTTCCACCGCGCGGCGCTTTTCCGATTCGCTGCCTCTGGCGTAAATAGTACAGGAGCCCCAACCCAATCCCGGCCGCCGCCAGGATGGCCACGGCCACGATAGCGCCGATCTCCCACCCGGGAATGCCCGAACTCCCGCCCCCTGGAGGGCTGGTCTTGTTCGTGGTGTTCTTGGTGGTGTTGTTCTTGGGGGGAGGGGGAGGAGGGGTGGAATGCTTGACCACCGAGATGAGAACACTCGCACGGGCGGTGTAGCCGAACGAATCGTTCACCGAGAAGATCGCAGTGAAGTTGCCTGGGTTCAGGTACTCGTGCTGGAGGGTTCCGTTCGCGGCCAGGTTCGAGCCGCTCTGGCCGTCTCCGTAGCTCACCGAGACGGGCCCGTAGGTCCCGGCTCCACCAGAAGTACCCCAGGTGAAGGTGACATTGAGGGGAGCGTACCCGTTCACACTGGAGGTGGACAGGGAGATGTTCACGTGGGAGTATGTGAAGACACCTCCTTCAACCGTGAGCGTGGCCCCGCCCGCATCCTGGAACGTCACCGTGATATTGTGCACGCCCTGATATCCGGTGGTCGTGAAAGTGTAGTTCGCCTCGGTG
>JAJYXQ010000046.1 GCA_021796385.1 Thermoplasmata archaeon
CTTTGACGAGGCCACGCGCTTTCCGGATACCAACGAGCATGTCGTTGATCCCCTCGAAGCTCATCCCTTCGGCGAAGACGTAGCCCCGCATCGCACTGGGTACCATGAGGGAGAATATCGCTCCGGGCTTCTCCAGCGCCTTGGCGGCAAGTGAGTCGGCGACCTCACGCTCATAGCCCCTGAACGTTTTGATGGCGAGCAAAGCTTGCCGGGTCACCCAGCCCAGATGAATCTTCGACTCGTCTGGTTCCCCCGATTCCCAGCGCGCGGTAAGTTCAAGGTCCACCCGGTCCTTGTAACGCACCCCGACGGGAGCCTCGACATCGATCGTGATCGGGAGCGTCATGTGTGGTTCTAAGGGGATTGACTTCTCCGTGGTCCGGGCGAAGACTTCTTCCCGAGATTTGGGAGAGGACCGGAGCCAAACCCGCCACTCCGCCCCTTCGCTGGCGTACGTGGAGGTGTGTCGGGACTCGATCTTGAGGCGAACGGTTCCCTTCTCCTCCCGCTTCGAGCGAAGAACGGCCGAGAGCGAGGTCGTCATGCCCGCCGCAACCTCGGATTCGGTCGCGTCCAAGGGTAGGAAGGAGAGGGACCCGTGAGAGGGTGATGCGGCAACGGGCGGAGGTGTGGCTACGGGAGGCTTTCGCTCCACCTTGCGTTCTTTTTCCTCGGGTAGCGAGCCCTGCATCAGGCCGATGCCCTCACCTTGTTCCTGGGTCATTGTGATCTTCCCTCCTCGTTCAGAGGGTCTGGAGCTGGGTCCACAGCCACGGGCCGATCTGAGTGAAGAAGATGTAGATGATGAAGCCGACGCCCCCTATAAGCACTGCTCCCAAGAATGTGATCTGAAGGACCTTGACGTACTCGTCCGTATCCGGTTTCCGTGCCATACGAAGAATCCGGCCGTACTTCCCATGCCCGACATTCTTGAGCCGGGTGTCGATCTGGTCCTGTGTCCGCTTGATCCGATCGAGGAACCCCATCCTGCCGCGTCCCACCCCCGTTCAGAAGACGGATTCGATCTCGAAGGAAGCCGGCCGTCGGGCGGGGGCTCGGAGCGGAGGCGGTGGAGGAGGGGTGGAGGGGGGGCGCTCCCGGTTGAACAGCTGGGGCGAATCCACCCCCGTGACCACGACCATGCATCGGATGGTGTTCGCCAGGGTAGGATCTACGGAGGCACCCCAAATGATCCGCGCCGTGGGGCTCACGGCCTTCTGGACCACTTCGGCCGCCTTCTGCGCTTCGGAGATGGTCATGTCCGGACCACCGACCACGTTCACGAGGGCTCCGTGCGCATTATGGGTATCGACCTTGAGGAGCGGGGAGTTCAGCGCCTCGTTCACGGCATCCTCAGCCCGGTTATCCGTATCCGACTGACCGAGGCCGATGACAGCGACCCCGCCACCCTTCATGATGGTGCGGAGATCGTTGAAATCCAAGTTGACCAAGCCCGGCTTGGTAATGATCTCGGTGATGCCCTTGATGGCATTGGCCACGACGCTATCGGCAACCTTGAAGGCGCTGGTCAAGGGCAACCGGGGCACGAGCTCCAAGAGCTTGTCATTCTGGACGGTGATCACAGTATCGACCACATGGCTCAATCGTTCAAGGCCCAATTGTGCGTTCTCTCGGCGGACTTCGCCTTCGGCGGTAAAGGGGAAGGTGGCCACGGCCATCACGAGGCAGTTCCCCTGGGAAACTTCCTTTGCGATCTCTGCGACGACCGGGGCTGACCCCGTACCCGTCCCGCCCCCGAGACCGAGCGTGATGAAGACCATGTCGGCCCCGCTGAGATGCTTCTTGAGCTCGTCTTCGGCTTCGCGGGCGGCCTGTTCACCGACCTGGGGCTGGGCGCCGGCACCGAGCCCTCGCGTGCAGCGTCTACCCAGCAGGACCTTGTGGTGGGCGTTGACCGTGAGCAGGTGCTGGGCATCGGTATTACAGGCTACAAGTTCGGCCCCAGTGATCCCCTCCTCAAACAAACGACTGACGGTGTTGGACCCCCCGCCCCCGCATCCCACGACTTTGATGTTGGTCTTCAGGCTGGCGAGGACCGCCTCAAGTTCCTGGTCATCGGTGGACCCCGGCGTGGACTCAGACGGCTTTGCAGTCTTCGCCTCGTTGGGGATTCTCGATAGGATTTCCTGGGCCAACGGTCGCATGGATTACCTGCTCCGTCCACGCACAACGCTAGTATGATATAACCTATGTCCTCTGATTTTCCACGGACGAGGCACCTTGGATTTCCCGCGGTGGAGGCCTGAGTATGATCGCATCGCGCGAGAACTCGGTCTTTCTCCCGAGGAGGACGAGAGGGTGGCCCAAAGCCTAGGAAGCTTACTTCACCTTGAGGGGAATCCCACTCAATGGTTGCGGGGACGATTGGCCGGCAAGACAGTGCTCGTGGTCGGGGCGGGGAGCCGGGACCTCCCGCTGCCTCTCCCTAAGCCGAGTTGGGCGAGCATTGCTGCGGATGGGGCCACGAGCTATTGCCTCGAGCGCGGGTTCGTCCCGGACCTCATTGTGACCGACCTCGATGGCTGTATCGAAGACGAGGTGGAGGCGAATGCCAATGGAAGCGCCGTCCTCATCCATGCCCATGGCGACAATGAACCCGCCCTTACGACATGGGTTCCTCGCTTCCATGGCAAGGTATTGGGCAGTGTGGCGGCGGCTCCGCGGGGGAATCTGGTCAACTACGGTGGATTCACGGATGGGGACCGGGCGATCTTCCTTGCCGAGGAGATGCGCGCACGGGAGGTCATCCTTTCCCGCTTCGACCTTGAGGATGGGATCGCTCGGTCCACCGGACGACACCGCCAGAAGCTCGCGGTGGCATTGCACCTCATCGAGACGGTGGCCGAACGGGGTCAACTTCCCATTCGTCGAGTGACGGCAGAAGGGGTGGTCCCTTGGGAAGTCAGGTCCCCGTGAACCACCACATTTCTTGCGGACCGTTCTCGTAGAGAAGCACGAAGTCCGGACCTTGGAGGAAGGCTAGCTGGGAGGGAGCCATCGGATAGGTCGGCTGGGAGGGGTCTAATGCTACCCCAACACTGATCATGGTCTGGTCCACGGCTACCGCGTCCACCGGTGAAAGATGATTGGGTGCCAGTGAATCGTTGAGCTCGGCGGCGACTTCCCGGCTCACGTTCCCCGAAGTGATTCCACAGCGAGTAAGATTGCCCAGAAAGAGGACGCACGTGTTCGACCATGTGGCCGGGTTCCCCGAGAGCCCGAAGTACATGTCGCTCAGACGATAGTCCGCGGCGAGTGTTGTCCCTATGGCTACGCTATGGGCCCCCCATCCCGCCAGGGCGAGGTCCTGGGGAGTGAATCCCTCCTGGAATCCGTCGGTGGCCTGCGGTGGAGGCAGCGCAACCCACGCATTGGCCCCGATGAGAACGCACACTATGCCCCCGACCGCAAACCGCTTCCAATCCGACCGTTCGGTGCGTGCGACGAGACCTCCCAATCCGACCGCAACAAGCATTGCCATGGCTATCACCGCCCATTCCGCATGGCGCTCAACGGGGAGCGCCTGGATGTTAAGCACGGCGGCACCCGTGGCCGAGATGAGGATGGCCATGACCCAAGCGTAGGGTATTGGAGCGAGACGGCTTCCTGCAGAGGTCCCAATGCCACCGGCGCTCAATGGGACAAGAGAGATCAATGGCAGGAACCAAAGGACGTCGAGAAGGGGAATCCGCTGCGTGGTGCCAGGGATGGGAAAGACCACGAGGAGCAACGCCCCTGAGACGATGAAGAGCATGAGCAAGGTGAAGTCCCGGATGAGCTTGGGATCCGTGGCCCATTTGGGACGAGCGATCGAACGAAGCT
>JAJYXQ010000009.1 GCA_021796385.1 Thermoplasmata archaeon
CGATATCTGGACCCGGTAGCTCCGAAGGATGTCTCGGGCGGCAAGGGCCACCGCGGGTACGTGCATCGGCCGTCGAGATAGGAGTCGGCCGAGGTTCACCGCTCCCACCCCGTCGATATCCTTCGCTGGTTCTACCATCGACATCACGGAAAAGAAATCGAGCGGGGAGGGTAGGGGATGCTGCAGGATGATACCGTGGACCGTCGGATCCTTGTTGAGGTCGTTCACCACTCGGTGGAGCTCCTCCGGGGTTGTCCTTTGAGGAAGCACGATGCCCTTGAAGGCGAGGCCCAGCTTCTCCGCCGCCCGTCGTTGCTGCCGCTGGTAAAGATGGAACGGGCTCCCCTCCCCGACCGCCACACTGGCGAGACCCGGGACCGGGTCCTGCGGCCGTTTCTTGGACTTCCACCGCTGTACCGTCTCTACGTTCATGGCTTCCGCCACTCTCCGTCCCGATAGGATCTCCGTCGATACGGCACTACCCGGGACGCTCATTCCCCTCCGCGCCCGCCTTCAGATGGCAGTCTCCGTTCGAGCGGACCCCACCCGGGAGGTTCCCGGCCGGAACGCACACTGAAGCGGAAAGGTGGATACATGCAGGGGAGGGGCAGCTGAGGAGCCTATTAGAAAGTTGGCGCACCGCACCGGGTGGTTCCACGACATGAATGTCAGGCCAAAGATATATACGCAGACGTGACATGGATAGGTCTGAAGTACGTATGACCGACTCGACCACGGAACCCTCCAGTGCACCGACCCCGGACTTGGACACGTGGGGGGCACAGCAGCCGTTCGCAACCACGGCCGATGTGGATATTCCGGCACGGTTGCTCGATCAGGTGATCGGCCAAGATGAGGCGGTCGAGGTGGTCAAGAAAGCGGCGCAACAGAAGCGTCACGTCATCCTCATCGGTGAACCGGGCACTGGTAAGTCGATGCTCGCCCGGGCGATGACGGACTTCATGCCCAAGAAAGCCCTCCAAGACCTTCTGGCGTATCCCAACCCGGAGGACCCGAACGAGCCCAAGATCCGGGTCGTTCCGGCCGGCAAAGGAAAGGAGATCGTGGCCGCCCAGAAGCTTGAGATCGCCCAGAAGAAGGAGGCAAAGTCGATCTTCGTCATCGTCATCGCCGTGGCCATCTTCCTCTTCCTCGCCTACGGACTGATCACTGACCCTTCCCAGTGGGTGCTCATCATCCTCGTCGGGGTCTTCATCATGGTGGTGTTCTTCTTCCTGGTAGGATTCTCGCGCATGAGCGCGGGGCGATCCTCGGACCCCACCACGACGGTCGCGAAGCTCCTCATATCCCACACCACCGACGAGAAACCCCCCTTCGTGGACGCCACGGGGGCCCATGCCGGCGCGCTGCTCGGGGATGTGAAGCACGACCCCTTCCAGTCGGGCGGACTTGAGACACCTCCCCACGAGCGAGTCGAGGTGGGCGCCATCCACAAGGCGAACGGGGGGGTGCTCTTCGTCGACGAGATTCACCTGCTCAAGATCGAGAGCCAGCATTCCTTGCTGACTGCACTCCAGGAGAAGCGCTTCCCGATCGTTGGCCAATCCGAGCGTTCCGCCGGGGCCATGGTCAAGACGGAACCAGTCCCCTGCGATTTCATCCTGGTCGCGGCCGGGAACTTGGACAGCATGCAGGAGATGCATCCTGCCCTGCGCAGCCGTATCCGTGGCTATGGGTACGAGGTCTACGTCAAGACCACCATGCCCGACACCACTGAGAACCGCCAGAAGCTCGTGCGGTTTGTCGCCCAAGAAGTCGCGAAGGACAAGAAGATCACCCACTTCGACCGGAACGCCGTCATCGAGATCATCCGGGAGGCCCAGCGGCGGGCCGGACGTTCTGGTCAGCTCACCCTCCGCCTCCGGGAGCTGGGCGGGCTGGTCCGGGTCGCCGGGGACATCGCCAACACCGAGAACAGTCCCATCGTCACTGCAGATCATGTGGTCCGTGCCAAGCGGGCGAGCCGCTCGCTCGAACAACAGATCGCGGATCGCTACATCGAACGCCGCCGGGACTATCATATGTACACCATCGAGGGATCGGCCGTGGGCGTTGTGAACGGCCTCGCCGCCCTCGGGGGGCAGAGCGGCATGAGCGAGTTCTCCGGCATCGTACTCCCCATCGTGGCCGAGGTAACGCCCGCACAGTCGAAGAACAACGGCGTCGTGATCGCCACCGGAAAGCTCGGGGAGATCGCCAAGGAGGCCGTGCAGAACGTCTCCGCTCTCATCAAGAAATACACCGGGACCGACGTCTCGTCCTACGACATCCACATCCAGTTCGTGGGTACCTCCGACGGGGTCGAGGGGGACAGCGCCAGCGTATCGATTGCAACCGCCGTCATCAGTGCTCTCGAGGGCGTTCCGGTCGATCAGGGACTGGGAATGACCGGGTCCCTTTCGGTCCGCGGCCTCGTGCTCCCCATCGGGGGCGTGACCGCGAAGGTGGAAGCCGCCGCCGAAACGGGTCTCAAGCGGGTGCTCATACCGGAGGATAACCTCCCCGACCTCATCCTCGAGCAGCGATACCGCGGGAAGATCGAGGTGATTCCGGTGCGGACCCTGAGCGATGTGCTCCACTATGCCTTGGTCGGAGCGGGCACGCTGAAGGGGCCGCTCCTCGAGCGTCTGGCTGCGATGGTCCACGCCACGGCGGGAGAGAGACCCCCGGGAACGTCTCCCTTGGGGAGTCCGATCGCATCCCCCCGACCCGGTCACTGAGGACGGGCCCTCGTAGGAGATGCCCTCTGCCAAGAAGCTCTCTCGTCCCCCTACTCCCGAATCTCACGATCCCTTCCATGGTCGACCCTGTTACGAGTTCAACGAGCGCCTCAAAGGCGTCCTTGATGACACCTTCTGTTACCACTGCCGCCACTATCTCACTACCCGGTGCCCGCACCTCGACGAGTTCATGGACCATCTGGATGACCTGGAGAGCGAATACGACGCACCGCCGGAAACCCACCGGCAAGGCTAGGCGTTTTGTAGGCTTGGCGTCTCCACGTTCGCGGGGATACGGCCATGCGGAGGGGGATCTATGTGGGCCGCTTCCAACCCTTCCACAACGGACACATGGAGCTCGTCCGGCACATCATGCGAACGTTCACCCCGTCGGAGCTCCTGGTTGGCATCGGCAGTGCCCAAGCTTCGCACACGCTCCGCAATCCCTTCACGGGTGGCGAACGGTTCGAGATGATCGAAGCGGCCCTCCGCTCCGAGCAGTTCGCCAATTGCCGGATCATCCCCATCCCAGACATCGACCGCCACGCGCTGTGGGTGAGCTATGTGGCATCCCTCGTCCCGCCGTTCGAACAGGCGTACTCGAGCGACCCCCTGACCCGGATGCTCTTTCACGAGGCCGGGTACGAGACCCCCGACCTCCCCCTGTTCAATCGGGGGACGTACGAGGGCCGAGAGGTGCGCCGCCGGATCGTGGCCGGCGAAGCCTGGAACGACCTCGTCCCGACCGCCGTTCGCACGGTGATCGAGGAGATCGGCGGTGTCCAGCGGATCCGCCTCCTCGCCCAATCCAAGGAAGCGGGACGCTCCGAGAAGCATGTCGAAGAGTGATCCCCGGGCCCATCTACGTCGGCCGCGCCCGAAGGAAGGGTTCGATACCCGGGCCGTAAGGACGGGGGCGGCCCCCGACTACAACGCGGGAGCTGTGGTCCCCCCCATCTACCAGACCTCCACGTTCCACTTTCCCACCGAGTTGTCCGAGGCCCGGAACCTCGGGGAGGTGCACCTGTACTCCCGTCTCCTAAACCCCACCACGACCCTCGCCGCCCGATCCTTGAGCGCCCTTGAGGGCGCCTCGACCGGCCGGGTCTTCGCCTCGGGCATGGGCGCCCTCTCGTGTGCGGTCCTCTCGCTCCTAAGGTCTGGGGATGAAGTGGTGGCTCTCGAGGACCTCTATGGAAATACCGTGACCCTGCTTCGCGATGTGGTGCCGAAGTGGGGAATCCGGGTGACGTGGGTGCCGCCGGGGGATTCCCATCTCGTCCGTGAGCACACCTCTGGGGCCACCCGCCTCCTCCTCATGGAGTCTCCCACCAACCCGACGTTGCGCGTGCACGACATCCGCGCGTGGGCAAGGGCGGCGCATGATGTCGGGGCCCTCCTCCTTGTGGACAACACCTTCGCCACCCCCGTCAACCAGAATCCGCTTGCGTTGGGGGCCGACCTCGTGATGCATTCGGCCACGAAGTACCTCTCGGGCCATTCCGACCTCATCGCCGGGGCGCTCGTGGGCAACGAAAATGCAGTCTCTACGGCCACAACCCTCGCCGACACTCTCGGTGCCACGCTCGACCCTTTCGCCGCGTTCTTGCTGCTCCGAGGAATGAAGACGCTCGGTGTGCGGGTCCGCAAACAGAACGAGACCGCTCAGTACTTGTCCACACGACTATCCGAAGAACGCCGGATCGAACGGGTACACTACCCGGGCTCGTTCTCTACCGCGGACGAGCGGATCGCCCGGGCCCAAATGCGGGGGCGCGGTGGGATGCTCTCCCTGAGCCTCAAGGGTGGGCTCCGGGCCGCTCGGGCCTTCCTCAGGGAGCTCCGACTCATCCATCCGGCCAGCAGCCTTGGGGGGGTGGAGAGCTTGGCCAGCTTGCCGGTCGAGACCTCGCATCGCCAGCTTTCCCGGGCCGAGCGTCTCGCTCGAGGGATCGATGATGGCCTTGTCCGGATCTCCATCGGGATCGAAGACCGCGACGATATCCTGGCCGACATCCAGGCAGCGCTTCGCCATACGTGAGCCGAGATACATTGTCGCCTTTCCCGGACATCATCCTCATCTTCTGGGCCCATCTGAATTGTGTCGTATGAATGAGATTGAGCTTGCCAAGGAATGGTATCGCTACAATGCCCATGTCCGTCGTCTCTATCTTAACGCCATCCTCCGGTTGCCACGGGCGGAGCAGGTTCGAGACCGAGGGACCTCGTTTCCCAGCCTACGGGACGTGTTCGTCCATACCCTCGAAGCCTACTGGTTCTGGTTCCATCGGGTCGTCCGGAACTCTCCTCAGGGGCTCCCCGAATTCCAGCCGGGAACCATGTCCCCGACCTCATTACGAAATGCCGTACGTGACCTGGATCGCATGGTCTTAAGATATCTGGACTCCCTACGCGAGAACGATCTGAAAAAGGTCATCCACGCCACCTTCACGTCGAAAGGTAGGACGGTACAGAAGGAGATCGTCGTTCGGGACATGATCTGGCATATGGTGGAGGAGGAGATCCAACATCGAGGGGAGCTCAATGCCATATTCTGGCAAATGGACCGGGACCCCCCGGTCTACGGTTGGGATGATTGGAAGGAAAAGGCGAAGTAGCCTCGACAAGCCCCGCCTGGGGGGGGCCTTGCTCAGAGGATGGGGCGAGCCTTCCTTCGCTCCTTGGGATTGAGATACCTCCGCATCTCCGTGGTCCGCTCAAAACCGAGCTTCGCATAGACCCCCATACCCGCGTCGGAAGCGTTCAAACGAACCTGTTCGTAACCCTTCGAGCGCGCAATCTGGACTAGCTCTCGTACGATCCGCCCCGCCGTCCCTTTCCTCCGGGCCGTCGGTTCTGTGAACACCGACAGGATATAGGGCATCTTCAAGGAGGCGACGTGCGGCGTGGGATGGGTTTCACGGAACCACACGCTCCCGGTGGCGATCGGATGGCGGTCCCGGTCTTCGGCCAAGAGGGCCACGAGTTCGCCCGACTGGATCCGGGAGCGGACCCACGACCGGTAGCGCGCGTCGTGGGCCCGTATGGCACTTTCTGTTCGCCCTCCCATGTCGGCGAACATTCGGTGGCGGAATCGCACGAGGGTGGGAATGTCTTGTGTTTCCGCTCTTCGGATGTGGACCCGACTCTGTCGGACCCGGTGATCCTCCGGCCGCCTTCTACCCGGTGCGTTCGCCTTGTCTACCGGACCTGTGGTTCTTCCATTGAGGCGTCTTGCGGACTTCTTCACCAGTAACCCCTCTCAAAAAATCGTGGGTTTGTGATATGCATTGGGCAAGTCTTTTTGAACCCATCGCCCTATTCTTGGGGTGATGCGGTATGGATGCGTTCAAATCCGACAAACCACATCGGACCCCGTCCAAACTTCCCGAGTCAGAGCCTCTCCCTTCTACAGGCGATGCGGTCGTCTGTAAGTTGAGTATCCCTCTCCCCAAGGGACAAGGGTATGTTGAGCAGGTCTCAACGGCCTTCCCGGAAGCACTGTTGCAGGTCTCCGGATTCCTGGTCGTCGGGCAGGAGGTAGTGCTCGACCTGGAAGTGACCCGGTCGCCAAACCTCGGGGAGGTGCTCAGCCTGATCCGGAATTCCCCGGATGTCCTTTCCTGCGAGGTGCTCCGTCGGGACATGGGTGCGATCACCACGCGTGTGCGATCCGTCCTGCCGAAGGTGAGCGCCATCCGTGTCCAGACGAGCCTCGGCCTCATCCCGAACTTCCCGGTCCAGATCCAGGAAGGCAAACTCACGCTCGTAGTTGCCGCCTCGGGAGAGAAGATACGCACGTTGCTCTCGGAGCTCAGGGCCAAGTTCCCGAGGGTAGACCTGACCTCGATACGAAAGGAACGACTCGAGCGGGAGGTCGGCCTGCTCACGCAACATCAGTTAGACATCTTCCACCGGGCTTTGGATTCCGGGTACTGGGACATTCCGAGGCGGACGACCCTGAGCGACCTCGCGACCGGCCTTCAAGTGTCCAAGTCGACATTGTCCGAAACGTTGGCCCTCATCGAGAATCGGCTCATTCATGAGATGGCTGACAAGGTGTCCCCGGCCTCGACCCTGTCGGATCGAACAGTGCGATGATCGCAGACGATCTCGCGACGACAACTGTTCCTACCATCACCCCAGAACCCGGGCGACCTCCCCCCGGGTACACCTGGGAGTACATCGTATCCGGGACCGGAGCGGCCGAGGTGCCGACCCTGTCTCCGCCGCAAGGCTCCATCTCCCCTCCACCCCGGTCCCGATGGCGGCATAGACGATGGTTGGCGTTTGGGGTCGCCGTCGTCGTCATCGTCGCAGGAGTGGGGTTGTACCTTGTTTCCCATCCATTTACGGGCCAGCCGTCCTCAAGGTTCTATACAACTTCCCTGCCCTTCGGTGGCGGGGCAGGTTGCTACCCGGAACCAGTCATCGCTAGTTACGGTTCTGACGTGTACGTTGCGTATCTCGGCACTTCCTCGGTCCATGTTTACAGGAGCGCCGACGCGGGACACACTTGGATAACACTTCCCATGTTGCCACTTCCTGGAGCCCCAGGGGGTGGGCCGGCAGCAAACGGTTGGATGACTCTCTCCATGAGCGTCCACAATTCGAGCGTGCTTTTGGCACTCGGGAGTGGAGGATTGCCCTGCCCGCTGCCCGCCCGCGATGTAATGCATGGTTCCAAGAGCGAACTGCCGAATTCGATTCTTACGAGACTGGTCGCATTTTCCAGTAGCGATGCCGGCGAATCTTGGTCGACCGCCATGCTGCTCAATCTGACCGATTCCTCTCCTTACTTCACTCCCAACATCGTCGATCCCACCGCGCTCGTTACCCAGAGCACCATGACCGTGGAATATTCTTTCAACGTGGACTCTCCGAATGGTTCCACACCGGAGGGACCGTTTGTTTCGATAAGTGGGGATACTGGACAGATCTGGAGCCCTCCGGTCAACCTTTCCCAAGCAGCCAACCTTTCCAACTGTACGTTTGAGGGAATGAGCCCCTGGGGTTCTTCTGGGGTGGCCCTCGAAGTGTCGACCATGAATTGGACCACGTTCCAAAAGACTTTTCTTCTCCTGACCGAAGCCCTCCTTCCCGGGGGAGGAGTTTCCACTCTTGTGCTCGGAGCCATCCCTCCCGTTCCAGTTCCGAACTCTAACCCGAACTTGGCCTTTGATGTGGTGGGCATGATTGGGGGCGAGAGTACCGATGTCTTCGGATTGGGCTTCATCGGCGTGGAGGACCTCTCGTTGCACGGAGACCCCTTCACCAAGCTTCCGGGCTTTGAGAACGTCTTCCAGTCTCCCTACTGGGTCTTTTCTAATACCATCGGGAGTGGCTACGACCAAGTGGTCGGCATCAACGTCACGTCCCAGTCTTGGTACGTAGAGTGCTGGAAGTTCGTCCCAGGGTCGCAGAGCGGGAATCTGAGTTGTAAAGTACAACTGCCTCTAGGCCCCGACCAAATTCCCACGGGATTGGTCGACGCGTCGGGCGGCTGGGTCGTGCTGGCGCTTCAGGGCTGCTTCGGAGTGAGCGTTTGTAAGGGGTCGCCTCCCCCCGAGGCCTTGGTGACCGTCGGCTATACCTCCCCTACCTGAGAGAATCGAACTAGGTGTGACCTGAGAGGCGCCAGATCAAGCTCAGATCGAATTCGACCCAGCAAACGGGTGCTGGGATCTTGTGCGCCGCCAGCACCTCTGGGTGAATTTCTCCTACCACTGCCACGGGCTCTCCCACCAAGCGGATCCGCGCCGATCGTCCTCGGATGGCACCCGGCAGTTCGCACGGCTCCTTGATCCCGGGCATCCCGATCACACGGAGGAGCCGTTCCGCAAGAGCCATCCCTGTGGCGAATCCTGCCCCTTCCCCCGCGTACACCGCACCAAGGTGTAAGAACGTGTTCGACCCAATCTCGGAAGCTTTGTCCGGGACCACGACCTCGGCGATCTCCTGGATGTGCTGAGGGTACCCGAAGTCGGCGTTCGCCGCGAGCACACCCAGCAGGCTAGGGAGGAGCGTTGTGCGAACGAACCCGAGGTCTTCCGAGACCGGGTTCGATATCCGGAGATACGACTCTGGAAGCCCAAACTCCAAGGCCGCCCGCTCGGAGATGAGCACCGGGGTATGAACCTCCTGATAGCCCATCCCTAACAACACCTCGGTCAGCCGGTCACAGTACCGTGAGAATGGTAGCCTGCGACCACGGGTGGCGTGGCTGTTCTCCTCGGCGGAAAAGGAGGAAAGCCCTTCATGGATCATGATCTCCTCCGCAAGGTCGACCTCCCCCAGGATGTCCGGGCGCCACGGTGGAACAAGGGCCGTCGACCGTGGGGTACCCGAGTGGACCTTCATTCCGAAGGAAGCGAGAGCCTTCGTAGCCACCTCCGTGGGGACCGGCCGGCCCAGCAGCGCTTCGAGGGCTGCCGGGGAGTACTCAACTCGGCGTAACTCGAGCGGAGAGCCTCCCTCGGCTTCATGGGGGGAATGGAGGGCCACGGTGGAGAAGGTCCATCCCCGGGCCGCAAAGGGGAGCAGCAGGTATCCCACCATGTCCCGGACCGTTCTCGGGTTGCGACCCGTCGATTCGATCAGGATCTCGGATTCGCCGGGCTCTACTTGGCCGTGTCGAGCGGAATTCAGGGTCGGCGGAAGGGAAAGGAGATGGCCCGCATGGTCCCGCAAGGTGAGGGCGGACTCTCCCTGCCTCCCCAGCCCTCCGTACTTCAGCGCCATGGGATGTCCCTCAAAAAATTCTTTTCCGCCCACCTCACGTGAAGGTGTCCCGTCCAGCGGCAGCGGCGTAAAGCGGATGTCTGCGATCCGCTCCATCGTATAAACGAAGGGGGGCTCCAGATCCTTCATGGGGTAAATTCCTAGGCTCCCCTCTCGTCGATCGAAGCCAAGCGAGGTGTGCAAGACCTCCTGGAACCGGATGAGTTCGGAAAGTAAATCGACATCGAGCGTCGAGGTCCCCGGGGCGTGTGCCACCACCATACGGAGGTGACTCCGGAGTGGGTCGGTGGCCGGGTCGACTCGGACCTCCACAGGCGTTCTCACCGGCGATGGTTCCGGGAGGGGGGCCAGGGACTTCCCCCGTTGGAGTCCATGCAGCAAGTTTGCAATGCCACTCTCGCACAGGAGGTCCAAGCGGTCGTGTGTCACTTCGACGCGGAGTTCGTCGTCCTTCACCTCGACCGGCTCCACCTTTGTGCGGAAAAGGATCTCCTCAAGTTCCGCTGGAGAAAGCGCCGTGCCCATGAGACGGGAGACGCTGCTCATGGAAAGATTGGCCTGCGGCATGTGCTTACGCCCGAGCTTCCGAAAGGGTGTCGAGGGGGTTAGCGTAGATCTCTCGGATGTCGTCGATCCCGAGCGCCACCATGGCGAGTCGCATCACTCCGATGCCCCAGGCCGCCACGGGGACCCGTATGCCGAGCGGACGCAAAACTTCCGGCCGGAACATCCCGCCGGGAAGGACTTCCATCCAACCGATGGCGGGGTGCTTCACATAGCCTTCTACGCTGGGCTCGGTGAACGGGAAATATGAGGGTTTGAACTTCACTTCGCCGACGCCGAGCTCTCGCGCGAACGTGGTGAAGAGCCCGAGAAGATGCCGCAGGTTCACGTTCTCCCCGCCGTAGACACCTTCGCATTGATCGAACTGGATGTGGTGGCGGGCATCCAAGGACTCCCTCCGGAACACAGAGCCGATGCAGTACATCCGAAAGGGCGGGGTCGGGCGCTGCAGGAGATAACGGACAGAAACCGAGGTCGTCTGGCTGCGCAAGAGGAGACGGCGGCTCAACCCCGGGTCGAAGGTTCCTCCCCACCCTTCGGAGAGCGCCCGCTCCTCTGGTGCGGGGGGCTTTCCTTCGTGCGCGTTGCGAACTGACTGGAGGACCTCGGTGGGCGGTTCCTTTCCCTCGGCGCCCTCGATCAGAAAGACGTCTTGGGCAGTACGTGCGGGGTGGTTCTGGGGGATGAAGAGGGCATCGTTGTTGTAGAATTCCGTTTCGACCAACGGACCCCGGGCCTCCTCAAACCCCAGGCCGATCAACAGTTGCTCCGCCTCTTTTAGCCACGACAGGTAATCGTGCCGCCGGGCTCCGGTAACGTAGGGTACGGGGGCCCGCACATCATACGGGCGGAATTCCGAGGTGCGCCAGGCTCCGGATTTCATATCGGCCATGGTGAGGGCGCTGATGGTCGCACTGTCTCTGAGGACAGGAGCGATCGAACTTCCCTGGTCCGAGATATGCCAAGACCTCCGCATTTGGGCTGTTCGGTCGACAAGCCCTCGGCGTACTAGTTCATCCATTCGCGCGTCCGATACGTCGCCCTTGTGGGTTCCGTGCGCAAGCGCTTGCAGCAGGTGTTCGGATTCAAGGAGCGAGGGTGGGTCCGATACGATCGCCTCCAGCACTCCACTGATACGGATGGCGCTCGCCCGACGAAGCTGGCCGATGGCCGCCGCAAACTCCTTGTCGTCCATCCCGCAGCAAATCCGCACCTCGGACTGTGTCAAAGGGCCCGGAGCAATGGTCGTCAGCAATCGACGTTCGGGCAACCCCTTTTCCACGGCCTCCTTTCCTCGGGGGGTGAGCTCCAGATGTCTTTCATGTTTCTCAGAAGAGTTCGCGAGCCCCTTGGTCTTCAGACGTTCTAATGCGCCGCGGACCGCTTCGGGAGAAAGGCCCGAAGTGTTCACGATCTCCCCTTCTTCCAACCAACGAGCTCCCTGGCCCAGCTCGCGGAGCACACGCTTTTCCTGAGGCGAGAGCGACAGCGAGAGGTCGGGTACTGCCATGGCCTTCCGCTACCGGGAACCGGTCTTGGTCTTAGGTGTTTTGGCCCGGGACTTAGTGTCAGTTCTCGCGGGTTTCGCAGCCTTGGATTCCTTCTTGACGGGCTTCGACACTGTGGCACGTCTGGGGGCCGCTTTTCGAACGACGGGGACGGGGTTAGGTGGGACGGTCTCCGGCGGAGATGCAGGAAGTTCCGGCACCGGCTCGACCTCGGGTTCCGCCGCCTTCTCTTCCGTAGACGGTTCAGGCTGTTGAGCTACCTCCTCCGACGAAGCGCTTGGTATCTCCGGGCTATTCGGGGGTGTCTCATCAGCCACCGCACCGGGAACCTCAGGGACTGAACCTGCGGGAGCTGGACTCTGCTCTGAGGAATCGTCGGGCTCTGACGCGACCTCCTCTACGACAGAGCTACCCACCGGCGGTGCCCTTTCAGCATCCGTGATCGTCTCCGGTTCGGGGACCTCTGGTCCCGTATCGTCTTCCGCAGGAGATCCCTGCGGACCTTCGGGTACTTCATCCAGATCACCTTCCGGCTCGGCCCACTCCGGTTCCGTGGGAACTGGCGTGTCGGTATTGGCGGGCGTAGCCCCCTCCTCGGGCTCTACCCGGATGGGGATGTCTTGGGATTGCACGATGACCGGTCTTGTGGAAGCCAAGGGTCGGACCTCGGTCGAGGGATCCTGGGCCACGATCGGAACCTCCTCCGGGGGGGGGCTTTCCGCTGGCGCTTGATGGTAGGTTTGGACCATGGATATTGGCATCGTCGAGCCTTGCACCGGAACGGATGGACCCGTGAGGGTTCTCCCGCCAGTGGCTGGGCTGGATGGTGAGGGCGCCGCTCCGACGGGGCGGGCGGGTGCTGGAGGGGAACCGGCGACAGTTCGCACAGGAGCCGGCCGTGGACGGGCAGTAGGGACCTTCCGGACCGGTGTCCGGACCGGGGAACGGCGTGCCACGGGGACGGGCTTCTTTCTCCCCAACGCCCATCCGACTAGGGTAGCCAAGATGAACAACGCAAGGAAAAACAGGATGTTGACCGGCCACGTGAGCAGCGGAGTGAGCGGGCCCCAATACGAACCCAGCACCGACACCCCCAGGATCGCAGAGCTCGAGCCGACAAAGTTGGAAGTGAGAACCCCTCCCTTCACGAGGAGTGAATCGAAAGCGTACGAGATCGGAACAGTGAAAGACTGAGAGCCAGAACCTGAGTTCCCGACAAACACCGTCAGGCTTGTGACAAGGGAGGGGGCTTCCCCGAGCGTGGGTTGGGAGAATATGCCGACATTGACATCGAAGCCTCCAACCGGGCCGGATGCGGTCGAAGCGGTCACGGTGACGCTCTCCGAGCTTCCCGGCGTGGCCACCGAGGGGTTGAAGCTGAGCGAGAGCGCCAGGAGACCCTTGATCAGGTTCCCGTAGAGGACCAAGGCATCCCTGGGCGAGCCCCATCCGGTCACCGGGTCCCACCCGGCTCCGGCAGAATAGATGCAGTTCGAGCCCTGTGTGACGTCGTTGAAAGTTGGCGTTCCGGTTCCATTCTCTTGCTGTGCTCCGAGGGAGTAGAGCGCGGGACCGAGAAGTCCGAACCCTCGGCCATGGGCACTGTCCATTTCGGCGGCGATCCCCGCCCACATGGGCGATGCAAAGCTGGTCCCCTCCCCGGCGGTCACTGAGGAGTTGTAGAAGAGCATGTTATTCGCCGAAGGTCCGGAAACGTCCGGGACGCCTCGGTGCCCTCCCCCTTGGGAGCGTATCAGATTGCCGGCGTTGCCTTGGAGTTGCCAGGCGGGGGCGGTGATGGTGGAAGAATACCCGCCTGTGCTGGAAGACCAGGCCGATTCACCCGCGAGAAAATCCGTGTTGGCGTTCCCGATGCCGATGTTGACGATCGGTGCCGTTCCTCCCACGGAGGTTATCCACGGTGAGGTGGCCGGAAACTCAACTTCGGGGGTACCGGAACACGCGCCCTGGGTCTGCTCGACCGACCCTCCATTATCTCCGGAGGAGGCAAACACGCTGATCCCTCGGGCCGCCGCCACCTGCAGCGCATTGTCCATGGCCTGCTCGAAGCTAAGGTCCTGCCCGTCGGGAGACCCGAAGGACATGGATATCACACTGACAGATGCGTTGACAAGGTAGTTCAAGGCGTCCTCCAACTGGACGTCCGATGGTGAATAGTGGTTCGAGGCCGGGCCGTCCGGGACGTAGACCGGCATGAGGGTGGCCCCTGGAGCTTGGGATTCGCTCCATTCCATGTCCAACGTTAGCTCGAAGGGGGCTTGACTCGGATCATTTACGGCTGCTGGGCTAGGGGAAGGGGCTCCGTCCAAGGGGACCGGCTCAATGGTGAATGACGGTTGCGAAGAGGGGTAGAGCTCCGTCTGGAAGCTTGTGAGGTCGTTCGGATTGTACCCATCGCCCCAGAGGACAAGGCCGATGGTTTCCCCCGTGGCCCACAACCCGGATGCCGTCAGATTGTACACGTGGTCGAGACCATACATGAAGTGTGGATAGTCCGGGTAGATCTCGCTACTGTTCACCGCCGGAACCGGAGCAAGATCGAAGGAGAAGGTGGCGACGTTCTCCGAGAGTCCGGACACCGCAACCACGTACGGGCGAAGCGCGAGAGGGAGCGTGGGCGGGCTGGTCGGAACGACGACCGTTCGGCCATGGTAGGTGCCCGTCTCGAGCGAAGTATGGAAGTAACGCTCCGCCGCACCCGCGCTTCCGCGCACCATGAGGAACAGGTGGTCCGAATATTGGGACACCGGGGTTAAACCCCCCGATTCTAGAGCCGTCGTAACCTCGTGGTAGTCGCTGGCTGTGGGGGCGTATTCTGCCAAGTATTGCTCTCGAGAGAGGAAATGTCCGTAAGCCGGGGAGCTTGGAGTCGCCGCTTCCACGGCGAGCTGGTCCAGTCCCGTGACGTTCCGCGGCCCGAGGGAGATACCGAGCGAGATCATGGTACTCGAGTTCAGAGGGTGCGCTGCCGTCAGGGCTCCGAGCACGGCGGGGACATATCCGAGCGCCCCCGCTACGTCGGGGGAGGAAGTGGATGGGGCCGCAGCCACGGTAAAAGAAGCTATCGATGGCCCCCGGGGGTTCGGGGTCGCCACCCCCGCGGGTGTGCCCAACAAAATAAAAACTGCGAACGCGACACCGAAAGCGGTGGAGAAGAGCATGCGTTGAGGTACCATCGATGGACGATCGCTCATCGATTTTGATCAGGTTATGTACAGCCGCAGCCGGGATTAAGACATCGGTCCCACTTGGGTTCCCTGATTTGGTTGCTTACCCAAGATGCCATGTCGGCCTGCCATACCCACGCGGGAGCTTCGCCGGCGGTGTCGGGGCTCCCCATGGATCCGGCCGTGGGGCCGGGCTACCTCCGCGCTTGCGCGCAAGATAAGCGTCAATCGCCTCGGCGGCCTTCGTCCCCGCCGCCATGGCGTACACCACCGACCTGCCTCCCGTGGCGAAGACGCCTTCCACATGGGTCATAAAATCCTCCCCAGCGCCTTGGGGCCATCCCTGCGATCCGAACTGGAGTTCAAGCTCGGAGGGAAATCCTTCTGTGGCTGCTCGCTGTCCAACCGCAACGATCACCGTATCACAGGGGATCGTGCGTTGCGACCCTGGGACCAAGCGGGGGGAACGCCGACCCGAAGCATCCGGTGGTCCCAGTTCTGTCTGCTGGAGTTCAAGCCCCTCGACATGCTCGACTCCCAAGATCCGCAAAGGGGTGGTCTGGAAGAGGAACCCGATACCTTCCTCCTCAGCCTCGTGAACCTCGTCTTTGTCGGCAGGCATCTCCCTACGCCCCCGACGGTAGACCACAGTCACCTCTCCCCCCCCTGAGAGCCGTAGCGCGGATCGTGCGGCGTCCATCGCGACATCGCCGCCTCCGATGACTAGTATCTTCCGTCCGAGGGTTGGGGGGTAGACTTCGTTCACGTCCCGCAGCAACGAGAATGCTGGATACACTTCGGGAAGCTCCTCACCCGGGATGCCCAAAGCTCGGTGCTCTGTCGCACCCATCGTAAGAAGGACGGCGTCAAAGCCGCCATAGATCAAAGAATCCGTTGATATGTCCGTACCGACCCTTGTCGAGTTGACGAAATGCACCGGAAGGTCTTGGAACCGATCAAGGTCTTGTTCTAACTCGGGGCCCACCATACGGTACCGGGGTATGGTGTTGACCTGTCCACCAAGGCGCACTTGTGATTCATAAACGGTCACCTCGTACCCCCGCAACCCTAATTCCCAGGCTGCCATGATCCCGGCTGGCCCACCTCCCACGACAGCCACACGTTGGCCGTTCAAGGGAGCTGGGACATACCGAAGGTCGGACTTTCCGAGCTCCAGTCCGGCCCGCTTCAGTTGTCGGATCGCGATGGGAACTCCCTTCTTTCCCACAACACACGCATCCTCACAATAGTGATAACAGACCTTACAGAGGGTCGTGGCCAATGGATTCTCGGTCAGGATGGCACGGGCGGAATCGTCAAACTTCCGTTCGGCTATCAGCCGGATGTACTCGCGGGCGTCCTGGGTGATAGGACAGGCTTCTACACAATAGGGCTTGCCACACTGGATGCACCGCTTTGCCTCGAGCACTGCGTCTTCGAGCGTATAGGAATGGATTACCTCCTTGAAATCTTGGGTCCGGGTCTTGGGATCCTCCACGGGAACTCGCACTCGAACTGTGTTCAACTTTACCGGGTGACTCTTGGGAGGTGGAGCGGAGGCGTTTGATGTACCCATAGCGGAGTCTGCGACCATGGTGCTCAGACAATGAATGGACCGCGTGGGGAAAAAGGCTTTGATGATTCCAAGAGAACTTCCCTAAGCGAGCGAGCCCCCAACCCCACATAGTTGGGATGCTCAACAGCGGAGACGCGCACTTGTCTTGAGACGCAACGTTATCTATCCTCGAACCCTGACTGGCTCTCGGTTCCGGCGTACGCCGGGTCGGATGCTGAGGTAGCCTAGCTCGGTCAAGGCGCCGGTCTCGAAAACCGGTGGGGGTTCACTCCGCGGGAGTTCAAATCTCCCCCTCAGCGCCTCCAACATCAGTAGGCATCCCAAGACGTAGCTTAGTCTCTACCTGAGGTACCTGAGGTGTGAAGATGAGTCACAATCAGCAGGATCAGAGAAATCAGTAGCCCCGCAATCGCTATCACAAGGACCCAGCTGATTGCCTCTTAATAGACCGGGTCGTTGATGTTGCCTACGCCTCGTGCCGTCAGGGTGAGGAAAACGGCCACAATGATCGCAGTGAAGACTGGCAATGACCCGATTGAGAATCCTCAGCATCCCGGGCGGCTCCAAGGAGCCGGATGGGTAATACCGTGGGTCAGGGGTTCGAGGAAGCTCTTCAGGATGTTCTTTAAAATGTCGAAAAGAATCTAAATCGTGGGAGTCGATCATCTGTTAGGATATTCATTGAGGAAGAGTATAATTCCATCCCTCCACTTGGAGCAGAGGGAAACATCATCTCCCGCGTAAAAACCGCCCCCTTACCCCTGTTGAAGCGGCATAGGTGACTCGCCACTCGATTCAGCATGTTGGGCGCATTGAGTTTGTGATCAGTACGGTGTGCGCACTTCCGGGTACATAGCACCTTTCCCTTCTTCGCGCGCTTTCGTCGTTCTGCACAAATTCAAATCCCTACATCCGGGGATCTGCAGAGCGCGTCGTCAGATCCCACACTGTCCCGTCAGAGAATGCGAGAACTTCAGTTCAAGCCTCGTCGAGCGGGGCCTTCGATTTCAATCGCATGAGGTAGGTCATGATGTCCTCGCCCGGGGACTGAGGGGTGTCGAGTTCCTTGCCCACTCTCGCCGTGATGTCTGCAGCGACCCTAAGGAGTGCCGGGAGGTCCTGCTCTGGTAGGCGACGGAACGCCTCCACAAGGTCGGCGTCTATGGCGTCGAGGACCTTCGATATCGATGGCTTGAGATGCGTGGGAGGCATGGCCAGCATCCGTTCGAGGTAGGGAGCCGCCTCCTCTTCCTCCCGGCGGGCGATCGCACGGTGGGAAGCCTGTTCCAGAGCCGAGATCTCATCCTCGAGCAACTGATTGACAGGGACGGTCTCGGGAGCGGGTTTGGTCCCAAGGGCCTCATCCACGACCTTCCCGATAGCCAAGTGCGATTCACCATCCTCCGCTACCATCGCGCTCAAGAGTTGGGCCTGACCCTGGGCGGCCGTCAGTTCCGAAAGCGGGGCCATCTCTAGCTCTTTCGTGATGGCGCTACCCCGGGGCAAGGCGGCCACTCGCATGAAGGAAGGCCGGATCACCCGTTCGACATACGGTTGTGGAACTCCGAGCATGGGCAACCTCTCGATCTTGAGCTTGCCCTTCAGCAAGCCGTATAGGATGAGATTGCGTGCGGTGCCATCGAACCCTAGTACGGGGCTGGTAAGGTCCTCGCGCCGGCAGTCCGGGCAGAAGGAATGCCTGCTCCACACCTCTTCGTCACCAATGGTGGTGTAGACCTCCCGCTCCATCCTAGGTGAGGTACGGAACGGGATCCCGCAACGGTGACAGATCACCAGACGGTAATCACTGCCGAATTCTGAAGGGCATTGAGGGCACCGCCATGGGTAGTGGGCCGCATCGATACGAGTCCCGCATAGTGAGCAAGGTATCTGGGTAAATTTTGGCTCGCTCGGGAACTTGTAGATCGAGACCCCCAGCTTCCGGGCGCCTTCGATCACGGCCGAGGGTACCATCACCGCGAGAAGTACCCGATGTACGGTGTGGTCGGATACGGCTCCTTTGTGCTCGAAGAGCGTAATGAGGTTCGCCCGGGTCGCTGTGCGGGACGCGAGGATGAGCCATGTAGCGTCCTTGGTCTCATACGCAAGGCCCCGGTGGACCCATTCCCCTTCGATGTCGAGGGTCGTGGAGATGATCCCACGTCCCGCGGGGCTGTTGCGGAGAAACTGATAATAGTAGGGCAGGAGGTAAATACGTTCGCCAGGTATCATGCGAATGAACCCCGGGGAGACATGATGAAGCCAGTAGATAAACCCGCGGGTCAGGAACTGCCTAAACACTTCGTTGCGACGGCGCTCATAGTCCGTCAGGACCGGATACTCCTCGTGCATCACCGGAAGATCGGACTGTGGCTACCACCCGGCGGTCACATAGAGCCCCAAGAGGACCCAGTGACGGCGATGAAGCGGGAGGTCCTTGAAGAGACGGGTCTCTTCGTGGAGGTCGTCCCCTTGCGAAAGTATTCTCCGATGGCTTCCGATGACACGGTCAGGGTCCTGCCGCTTCCGCACCATGTCCAAGTGGAGCGGATCGCGGAGGGGCCCCACGACCATGTGGACCTCGTCTATCTCTGTGAGGCAGGACCGGGAGAGGCGATCGGAAACGCGGAGTCCCTCGGGATCCGGTGGTTCAGCCGGGATGATCTGAACTCCCCTGAGATCGTTCCGAATGTACGCTACTTTGCCCTCCAAGCCCTGGATGAGGTCGCCACCCTGCATTCCCCCCGATCCGATCGCTCGGTACAAGGGACTGATGGCCCGCGGAAGGAACCTTTCCACCCATGACTTTCGGGACCCCTTCCCCCACCGGGCTTGTCGGTCCCGAAGTCCGGATCAAACTGCAGGGTTCGGCAGGGCTGTCTCATCTGCCTCGAGAGGTCTTGGTCTACACCGGGACCCCGGCCCGCCAGCTCCTGAAGACATTGGGGGTTCCGGTAGAGAGCTGTGGCTTGTGGTGGAACGGGGAACCCGTCCCATCGGATTTCCAGATCCCAGGGGAAGGGACCCTCGAGATCGTCCAGACCTTCTCTGGCGGATAGACTCGGGCCGGTCTACGGCTCAGGAGGTAATGAATCGTGGGACCGGAGCAACCGTTCCCGCTCCTGTTCGAGGCCCTTCCTTCGGGCGATGGTCTCATCCAGTTGCTTCTCCACAGGCCTTGTTTCCTGGCCGGCTTTTCGGGCGACCCGGACCTCGTGCCGAAGTCGCCGCTCCTCACGCCCTAGTTCCCCGAGAGAAGCCAGGTAATCCAGCGTATCCTCCTCTCCTGGGAGGACTTCCCCAGCGATAGGGGCCGGGGTGGGCGGAGTACGGGCATACGCTCCTCGGAACCACCCGGCGATGGCAAAGGCCGCGGAAAGCCCGGCGAGGGTTGCCTCCAAGATAGGATCGGAGGGGCCTGCTTGGAAAAGACCTGTGTTGCCAAGATAAAAGCCGATCAGGAGAGAGAGCGCCGTGCTGAGGATCACTCCTCCCGCAAGCAACTTGAGCAGGTTCTCCGCCCCGGTGGGTCCCCGGACCCGCCACTCGGGCCAGAGGGCCTTTACCAGAAGAAAGCCGGGAACAAAGAAGAAGAGCAGGAGGGCCCCCACTTCGAAGAGCGGTGAGTTCCCCATCGTTCGTGGACCCACCGATCAGTCGGCGGTGGGGGTGGACCCGCCCATGCCTCCCTGGGCAAACTGCTTCTCCATATGCCGGCGCAGCTTCCGGTTCGAGGCGAGCCCGTGGGCGGCTTTCTTGGTCTGCTCGTAGTACTTCAGAAGCGCGCGTACCTCTTGGGGGCGCTGCCCGCTCCCCCGGGCGATCCGATGGATACGGTCCCCCTTGATCAAGTGGGGGTTGGCCATTTCCTCTTTCGTCATCGAGTCCATGATGTTCTTGAAGCGCCCCATCTGCCGCTGGGTGGTCTCCATCTGCTTTTCGTCCACCTTGGCGGTGGCGAACCCCGGTAGGAAGGATAGGAGTTTCGAGAACGGGCCCATCTTCCCCAGGGACTCGATCTGCACATAGAAATCGCGAAGCGTGAACTTGCCCGACATGAGATTGGCGGCCGCCGTCTCGGCCTCCTCCTTGCGCTCGATGGTCTCGAACCGCTCGACGAGCGACTTGATGTCCCCCATGCCGAGGAGACGGGAGACGAACCGGGTTGTCTCGAAGTGTTCCATCTCGTCCATATGCTCTCCGGTCCCCACGAAGAGGATGGGGGCGCCACTTTGGGCCACGGCGGAAAGTGCCCCCCCTCCCTTCGCCGAACCGTCAAGTTTCGTCAGGATGACCCCGGTGAGTCCGACCGCCTCGTGAAAAGCCGCGGCGGACCGTCCCGCCAATTGGCCCATCGCTGCATCCAACACGAGCAGAACCTCCTCAGGTTCGAAGGCTGCCTTGCAGCGTTTGATCTCGGCGATCAGTTCGGGATCGATGGCGGAGCGGCCTGCCGTGTCAAGGATGACCGTCTCCGAAGGTGCTGCCTTCGCCCGCCCCTCCCGGGCGATGACCTCAGCACGGCGTTCCGCCCGGTTCGCATAGAACCCTGCCTTGACCTTCTTCGACAATTGTTCGAGTTGGTCGATGGCCGCCGGACGGTGGATATCCCCGGCGATCAGCAAGGTATGGACCCCCTTCTTCTGGTAGTACCGGGCGAGTTTCCCCGCATGGGTGGTCTTGCCTTGGCCGAAGAGTCCGACCAGCATGATCCGCTTGGGTTTCACAGCGTACGGCTTTTCGGGTCCCAAGATCCCACAGATCTCCTCGTAGATGACCCGTACCAGATAGTCCCGAAGGTTGGCCCCAGCCGGGACCTTGCCGGTTTGTGCCCGCGCACGCACCCGCTGGGTGAGTTCGAGTGCGAGCTTCACGTTCACATCCGCTTGGAGAAGTGCCCGCTGCAGGTCTTTGACCACTTCGTTCAGCAGTTCCTCGTCAATGGTCGACGACTTGGCGATCTTGGAGAGAATGGAACGGAGGGACTTCCCGAGCGAGTCGAGTACCATAGGAGGTTCGAGATAGGGACTCTGCTCTGGGTCTTATACCTTTGCCCGGCATCCACCCGAATAGGAACCGGAAACAATTCGATCTCAGTTCCAGGGTAATGTTCCACCCTTGGGTCACGTCTAGGCTAAGAGTTCAGCCCTCGCATCGGCGTCCGCTCCCGTGGCGTGGAAGTTGGGGACCTTGGTGGGCGTGGGTCACTGTTCGCAAAAGGAGAACCATTGGGGGGACGCTATTCCCATAGCTTACAGACGCCTTAAATTCCAACTAGGAATAGGTTTTTGTTATGCCGAAGCCGAGCCCACCCCAAGTAGTGCCTTCCCCCAACTTTGCGATACCCTTGAGCACGACCAGCTTTATCCCCGGTTTTGAGATCACCCAGAGCTTGGGGTTGGTCGTGGGCATCACGGTCCGGACCCGCGGTCTGGGTGGGCAGATAGGGGCCGGCTTCAAAAGCCTGGTTGGTGGCGAGATCACGCAGTACACCCAGAACGCCTACCTGGCCCGCCACGAAGCCCTGCAACGCCTGGTCGAACACGCCCAATCCATTGGTGGTGATGCCGTCATCCAGATCTATTTCGACTCGAACGAGTTGCAAGCTACGATGGATGAGATCATTGCCTACGGGACCGCGGTGAAGATCTCCCCCGTTACTCGCCCACTGGCCGGACGGTGACCCGTCAGGTCCGCAGCGTTCCGTACCCCTCCACGATGGTTCAGGCCCTTGAGGTCAGGCATAATATCCCGCCAAGCCTCCGGCTTCCCGTGAAAGCCTTGGAAGGCCCCGCCGTGTTTCCGCTCGTCTACCTCCTGAATGGACAGGTGGTTCGGGCTGCGC
>JAJYXQ010000032.1 GCA_021796385.1 Thermoplasmata archaeon
TGTGGACGCCATCGTGGGTTCGGTCGAGAAGACCGGCAGGGCCGTCGTCGTGCATGAAGCCCCCAAGTTCTCGGGCTTCGGAGCGGAGATCTCGGCCATGATCGCTGAACGTTGCCTCTACAGCTTGAAGGCGCCCGTCCTCCGGGTGACCGGCTATGACACCCCCTTCCCGTACACGTTGGAGAATCTCTATCTTCCGAGCGTCGACCGGATCGCCCGCGGCATCGAGAGGACCGCCAGCGCAACGTAGGCGCGGCCCGAGGCAAGAGCACCATGGCGTACGAGTTCCGGCTTCCCGACATCGGAGAGGGCGTGGCGCAGGGCGAGGTCGTCAAGTGGCATGTGAAGGTGGGCGACTCGGTCGTGGAGGACCAGCCCCTCATGAGCGTCCTCACGGACAAGGCGAACGTTGAGATCCCCTGCCCCGTGAAAGGCAAGGTGCTCGCCATCCACGCCAAGGAGGGCGAGATGGTCAAGGTGGGAGGACTTCTCATCACCTTTGAGACGGCAGACAAGGCGGCCCCTCCTCCGTCCCAGACCCACGTCGCGCCTGCGGGACCCCCTCCCACGACGGGAGCGGCTGCTCCAGGCCCCGTTGCGAACGACCGCATCATCACGACCCCCGCCGTTCGGCGTAGGGCGAATGAACTGGGGATCGACCTTCGTCAGGTGAAGGGGACTGGGCCCGGCGGGCGGATCACCGAGGGCGATCTGGAGGGATTCCACCGCGGCGGGGCTACCACCGCTCCGGCGCCTGCCCCACCCTCAGGTCCGGCAGCCACCGTCAGAACACCTCCGCTACCGGCCCCTAAGATCCCCACGGCTCCTTCCCCGGGCCCGACTGCAGGGAACGCCCCCCCGCTCCAAGAACGCATACCGATCCGGGGACTACGCCGGGTGATCGCGGAGCACATGAGCATTGCGAAATCCCATGCAGCCCATTACACGTACGTCGAGGAGCTCGATGTCTCGGAACTCGTGCGGGTCCGGGAACGGGCCAAGAAGAAGTTCGAGGAGCGGGGCGTTCCCCTCACCTATCTCTCCTTCATCACCAAGGCCGTGGTCGAGTCGCTCAAGGAATTTCCCCGCCTGAATGCCTACATGGATGACGAGAAGGGGGAGATCGTGGTCTGCCACTACTACAACATCGGGATCGCAACGGCCACGCCGGACGGGCTCATCGTCCCCGTGGTCCGGGACGCGGACCGGAAAAGCATCTCGACCATCGCCAAGGAGATCGAGGACCTTTCCACCCGGGGCCGGGTTGGTAAGCTCAGCCGGGAGGAGCTCACCGGCAGCACCTTCACCATCTCCAGCCTTGGTCCCTTGGGAGGACTGCTTGCGACCCCCATCCTCAACTACCCGGAGGTGGCCATCCTCGGGGTCCACAAGATCGAGCGGCGGCCAGTCGTCCAGAGCGATGGAGGGTTCGGGGTGGCCCACATGATGAACCTCTCCATCTCCCTCGACCACCGGGCGATCGATGGCTACGACGGGGCCCAGTTCATCGCCGCCGTGAAAGCGCGCCTCGAAGATCCCCACCAGCTCCTGCTCGAGCTTCGCTAGGCCTGGAGGCGACATGGCCGCAGTTCCCGAGGGTGTCCTTCCGCTCCCTTATGGGGAGCGGGACCTCGCCGAGCTTCTCGGCGATGGATGGAAAGAGCTGCTCGTCCGCGGCTACCGATGGGTGCTCTTCGGCCGGCTCATGGACTCCCGGTTCCTTGGGCTCCAACGCCAAGGGAGGGTCGGCTTCTACGGACCGGCGACCGGGCACGAGGCGCTGAACGTGGGATGCGCGCTCCTTCTGCGGGAGGAAGACTGGGTCTTCCCCGGACTCCGGGAACAGCTCTTGGCGCTCGTCCGAGGCCTCGACCTTCAAGCATACGTGCACCACCTCTTCGGGAACGGGCTCGACCCCTCGCTCGGCCGCCAGATGCCGTGCCATCCGACGGGACGGCCGGTGGCGTACGTGTCCATGGCGAGTACGGTCGGCACGCAGATCGTTCAGGCCGCCGGTTCGGCTTACGCACAAAAGTTCCGGAACGATCCCGGGGCGACCGTGGCCTTCTTCGGGGACGGAGCCACCAGCACGAGCGATTTCCACGCCGGGATGAACTTGGCCGGCGTCTACCAGCTTCCCGTCCTCTTCGTCTGTGCGAACAACCAGTGGGCCATCAGCGTGCCGGTGCGCAGGCAGACCGCCGTCCCCGTGCTCGCGGAAAAGTCCAAGGCCTATGGGATCCCAGGAGAGCGAATAGACGGAACGGACTTTGTCCGGGTCTACGCCACCCTGAGACGGGCCTTCGAGGACATCCGGGCCGGGCATGGCCCCCGCATGGTCGAGGCGCTCGTCTATCGGATGAATCCCCATTCCTCTTCCGACGATCCCACCCGCTACGTGCCTTCTGGTTGGATGAAGGAGGCTCAGGCCCACGATCCTCTCGCCCGGCTCGAAGAGCTCATGGACCGACTGGGATTGCTATCGTCGGAACAAAAGGAAGCGATGCGTAAGGAGATCGAGGACCAATTGCGCCGGGCGATCGCTGCGGCGGAGGTGGCCCAACCCCCCACCCAGGACACGCTCTTCCGGGACACCCTTTCTGAGGCCGTCTGGCCGCTTACCGAGGAACGGGACACCTTCGATCGGGACCAGGGAGGCCACTTCCCGTGACGCGGGACGTCGATGTCCTCGTCATCGGTGGCGGCCCTGCGGGGTACATCGCCGCCGCCCGCCTGGGACAGCTCGGTCGGAAGGCTACAGTGATCGAACGGGAATACCTTGGGGGGGAGTGCCTCAACCGGGGGTGCATCCCATCCAAGGCACTCATCCATGTCTCCTCGATCTATCGCCACTTGCGGGACCATGGTGATGAGATGGGCCTCCCCATGGCCGACCACGCGTTCGATGTCGTGGCGATGCAGCGCTGGAAGACCGGGGTCGTCGAGAAGGAACGCAAGGGGGTCGAGACCATCCTCAAGGCGAATGGAGCCGAGTGGATCCACGGGACAGCCTCGTTCGTGGCGCCCGACCGGGCGCTCGTCGAGACCGAGCAGGGAAAGGAGGAGCTCCGCTTCCGCGCCGCCATCGTGGCGACCGGGGGCTATCATGTGGCGCTCTCGGGGATGGAGCCGGACGGAATACAGGTCCTCACTGCCCGGGACATGCTCGATCTCGACCACGTGCCACCCCGGCTCTTGGTCCTCGGGGGTGGAGTGAGCGGGGTGGAGCTTGGGGAGCATTACGCCCGGCTCGGGAGCGAGGTCACGATCGTTGAGATGATGCCTCAGCTCCTTCCGGGGGTCGATCCCGACCTGGTCCGGGAGGTCACGCGCGCGCTCGAGGCGCTGAAGGTCCGGATCTTCACCTCAGCGAAGGCGGAGGGACTCCGCAAGGAGCCTTCGGGGGTCACCCTCAGCATCAGGACCCAGGACGGGAGCGTCGAGGTGGCGGGGGATGTCCTCTTCATGACCGTCGGCAAGCGACCCGAGACGAGGCACCTCAACCTGGAGGCGGCGCACGTGGCCCTGAACGTGAAAGGTTTCCCGGTCGTGGACGATCGGATGGCCACGAGCAACCCCAACATCTTCGTGGCCGGTGATGTGGCGCGGCCTCCCATGCTGGCCCACAAGTCTTACCGGGAGGGCATCGTGGCCGCAGAAGCGGTCGCCGGTTTATCCTCCCGCTGGAGCTACCAGGTCGTCCCCTCCGTCATCTTCACGGTCCCCGAGGTCGCCTCGGTGGGGCTCACCATGGCGGATTGCGAAGGAAAGGGCATCAAGGCCCGGGAGGTCCGCTTTCCCTATGCCGCTCTCGGGAGGGCCCATGCGAACCACGAGGAGCGCGGCTTCGTGAAATTAGTCGCGGAGGAAGGGACAGGGCTCGTCCTCGGCGTACACGCCGTCGGTGCGGAGTGCGGGGACTTCATCAGCGAGGCGGCCCTCGCCATCGAGATGGGGGCCACCGTACGGGACATTGCCGGGACCATCCATCCGCATCCCACCTATGGGGAACTCATGGGCGAGGTCGCACTGCTCTGGCTCGGGGAACCGCTCCATGTGGCGGTCAGAAAGGGTGCCCGCTGAGATCGTCGACCTCGGACGGATGGACTACGCCACCGCCTGGGACCTCATGCGCGAAAAGCGGCGCGAACGGAAGGAAGGACGCATTCCCGATACGTTGCTCCTGGTCGAACACCCTCATGTGGTCACGGTGGGTGTCCAGGGCGGGGAGACCGCGGACGATATCGACGGGGCCCCAGTGTACCATGTGGAACGGGGCGGGCTCGCCACCTACCATGGACCCGGGCAGGTCGTGGGGTATCCGATCGTGGACCTCACCCCCCGGGGGCGGGACGTACGGGCCTTCGTACATGACCTTGAAGAGATGGTCGTCCAGGCGCTTCGACCGTTCGGTATCGAGGGACGGCGAGTGGAGGGCAAGAGAGGCGTCTGGGTGGGGGACCGGAAGATCTGTTCGGTGGGCATCGCCGTCCAGGACTGGGTCACGTTCCATGGATTCGCCCTCAATGTCTCCACCGATCTTTCCTGGTTCGAAAAGATCCACCCGTGCGGCTTCGAGGGGAAGGTGATGACCTCGATGGAGCGGCAGCTGGGCCGGCCCGTCCCTCTTGTGGATGTTCGCCTCCAGCTAACAAGGTCCTTTATCGATCTGATCCCAGGGGCTCCGGGGTGATACATCCCAGGCCCAAGAGATTGGACACGGAAGTGGGACGGCCAATCGGTCCTCCCTTCAGGCTGGGGGACCGATCTCCTCAATGGAGAAATACCGGAAGGCGACCGTGCCGTTCCAATGGTTGCACACCACGCCCCAGACGTTAGGCCCGAAGAATCCCGATACGTTCATGACCTCCGACACAGGAGTCCATTGGTTTGCTTGCGAGAATTGGGCGCTTGTGATGTCCCATGAGTTTCCCGTGGGGCTCCCGAAGGCTATGAAGTTCCCGGGATCAAGGGTGCTCGTCTCCATATCGAGTGTCACCCGATAGGTCCCGGGGACGAGGAAGGGATAGTACAACGTCCACATCTCGTCGGTCGTCCGATTCCCCGTCGGTCCCTCGATAACGCCTCCGGAACCTCGCATCCCATCCCCCATTACGTTGAACATGGGACTCGTGGTTGCGACCTCATCGACCCAGGGCACGTAGTACTTGGGACCTCCATGGTACCCGCGCTCGAGGACGTACATTCCTGAGGCTTCCGCCACGATCCCCACATAACCCCCAGCATACAGTTGTTGCGAGATCACCTGGACGCTCGGGTCGCCCCAGTAGTAGTACTGCGTGGACTCCGGTTCCCCGACCACGTAATCGATCTTTGCGTCCTCCCAGCGTCCCGTCAACCAGTTCTGCACGGGGTAGTGGTCGATCGAGTAGTTGGTACCAAACGAGGAAAGGGGTGGTGACATGGGAGTGTTGTACGGGAGCGGACGGGGCAACAATTGCGGCATGTTCTCCTGAAACACCACGTACCCGTCCGAGGATGGGACGTAGGAGATCACACCGAGGTACTCCGCATATCGGCTCGAGTTGTACGTGGTGGACGGGCCGAAGGCGAAATCTACGGGGGAGCCACTGTTCAACGGGCCGTACGGGAGCAGGTAGAGCCCGAGGAGCGCCAAGAGTACCACAATGCTGAGGACGATGCTCATCGGTCCCCGGTGACCGAGCCTTTGGTAGGGGAGCCCCAGGAGCTTCCACCGGTCTCGGGGACCGACGGCCGGCCGTCGCTCCCCCTTTTTCGGGGCGACCTGCTCGAGCACCCGGATGGCATCGATCGCGGCGAGATAAACGAACGGCACCACGATCACGAGATACTGGTCGGTGAACACCACGGGGTAGTAGTAGTGGAACCACCCTACGAAGAACACGAGGTACGCATAGGGAAGGAAGAAGAGGAACCACCAGCGGACGAGCGGGAGGAGGAGACAGAACGGAAGGGCCAGCAACCCGAACGTCAGGAGCTTAGGTTCGAGTCCGGTGAAGAAGGTGCCCTGGTGCACCAGGGTGGTGGTGGCGGCCACCCCTCCGGGAAGTGCGAGACCCAGCACGAAGAGCACAACAAAGTAGAGGAGACAGACGAGGAGGAGGACCCCGGCAAAAGCCAGTTGGGTACGACGGGGATGGGGGAGCCAGTCCCCGCGCTGAAGAGCGGCCTGGAGGAGAAGCGTACCGGCCAAGAGGATAGGAAACACCATGTAGGGGACCCGGACCCATCCCGAGAGAAAGAGTACGACCCCGGCCGGGATGAGGTGACCCCGCAGCAGCAGGTAGTAACCCAAGATGAAGAGAAAGGGAAACAGGGCTTCCAAGTGGAAGTCGTACCAGTTCGCCCCGCTGATCTCGAAATTAATGAAGTAGGAGGCGGCCAGCCCGAAGGAGAGGTTCCGGTCGCGCAGACGCTCGAGACCGATCCCATAGAGCAGTAGGGCGGGGGCACCGATGAGGAAGCTCTGAAGGATGAGGAGTGCTTCGTAGTTGGGATAGAGGGCGAAAGGCCACAAGAGGTACGCCGACCCGTTCCCCGTGGTGAAGTAAAAGTACTCGAACCCGGTCCACGATTGCAGATTGTGGAAGGGGCCATAGATCTGAGTCATCTGGATCCCGAGGTCGTACACCTGGGTCTGGAAGGCGAACATCCGGGCGAGGGAAATGTAGGACCATACCACCGTGTAGGCTCCCAGCATGAGCCCGAGGAGGAGCCACTGGGTCCGAGATTCCCGGAGGGCTTTCCCCACCGCCTTGGCCGCCGTCAAGGTTGCTGGTAGGAGAGCCCGATTACGGAGAACTGGGCTTTTTGGATTGTCACTTAGAAGTGTCACGGATGCCTTCTCCCCGGAAGGTGTGGGCCGGGTCGACATGCCCTAGGGCACCGTTGGGATATCTCCTTCGGGGGAAGGGACCTGCCTAAACCTTCGCAAATCTTGGGGGAAACGAACCAAAGGAGTCCTTCCTCAGGCGGGAGGAGCGATCTCTTGGATGGACATTTCCGAGAGAGAGACCGATCCGTTCCACTGTATGCAATACCCCACCCATGCGTTCACGGACATGAAGGATGTCACATTAAATTCCAACGAGATGGAGGTCCAAAGGTTGGCTTGGGGGAAATCCGCGCTATCGACGTACCAGTTCGCTCCCAAGGGATTCCCGATGAGCAGGCGGTTGCCGGGGTCGAGAGAGCTGGTCTTCATCTCGAAGCTCATCCGGTAGGTTCCCGGCACGAGGAACGGATAGCCGAGGTTCCATATCTCGTTCGTTGTGGAACCGTTCACTGGTCCTTGGATCGACCCGTCGGCCGACCGGACACCGTCCGCTCCGACCCCGAACTCCGGAGCGGTGGTAGACAGTCGTTGGGCGGCCGGAAGGTAGTCCTGTAGGCCACCGTGGTACCCTCTTTCCAGCACATACATCCCGGACACCTCGGCCACCAGTCCCACAAAATTTCCCCCGTAGAGCTGCTGGGAGATCACTTGGATGCTCGGATTTCCCCAGGCGAAGTATTGGGTCGCCTGGGGCTCGCCCACGACGTAATCGATCGTGGCATTCGCCCAGGTGCCAGTGAGGGCGTCGAACACCGGGTAGTGATCAGGTGTGTAGTTCGTCCCGAATGGGGAGATTGGTGGGGACATCGGCTGGCTGTATGGCAGAGGACGCGGGAGCAACTGCGGGAGATTCTGCTGGATTACAACGTAGCCATCGGACGCAGGAACGAGGGAGATCATGTGGAGATACGCCCCGTACATCGACGAGTTGTAGGTCGTGGATTCGGTGAAAGCGAAATCTACCGGAGAACGATCATTGAACGGCCCATAGGGTAGAAGGTACAGCCCGAGGAGCGCTAGGATCACCAGGACGCTGAGCACGCTCACGAGGGGTGCCCGACGCCCCAAGTGATGATAGGGCACTCCCAGCGTTCTCCACCGGTGCTGGGACGCCGGTGGTGACGGCGAACCCTTGGGCGCCTTCGTCACGTGCTCGAGCGTGCGCACGGCGTCGATCGCCCCAAGGTAGATGAAAGGGACGACGATCGCCAGGTACTGGTCGGTGAACACCACGGGGAAGTAGTAGTGGAACCACCCCACAAAGAATACGAGGTACGCATAGGGAAGGAAGAAGAGGAACCACCAGCGAACGAGGGGAAGCAGGAGTATGAAGGGGAGGGCCAGCAACCCGAACGTCAGGAGCTTGAGATTGAAATCCGTGAAGAAGGATCCTTGATGCACCAAGGCCGCCGCGCCGGCGCCACCGCCCGTGAGGAATAGTCCCGTGGTCCATAGCACGACGAAGTAGAGCGAACACGCTAGGAGAAGTCCGCTTGCGAACCGGATCTGGGCAGGGGTTCGGAGGGGTACCCAATCCTCCCGGTGCATGAAGTGCTGAACGAGAAGTACCACCGCCAACATCAGCGGGAAGACCATGTAGGGGACACGGACAAGGCCCGAAAGGAAGAGCACGGCCCCCGCCGGAGCGTAATGGCCCCTGAGCAAGAGGTAATAGCCAAGCACGAAGAGCAGCGGGAAAATCGCCTCCAAATGGAAATCGTACCAGTTCATCCCGGCGATGTCGAAGTTGAAGAGGTACGACGCGGCGAGAAGGAAGGCGAGCCCGGAATTCTCCAGGCGTTGTCGCCCGATACCATAGAGCACGAGTGCGGGGGCACCGATGAGAACCGATTGGGTGACCAGCAGGACCGGATAGTTCGGGGCGATGGCAAAGGGCCAGAACAGGAACGCCACACCGTTACCGAGCGTGTAGTTGAGGTAGAACACCGGAGACCACATGGAAGCGCTGTGATAGGGGACCCAGAACAGGGCCATCTCGATCCCGAGGTCGTACACCTGGGTCTGGAAGGCGTACATCCGGGCGAGGGAGATGGCCGACCACAAGATCGCATATCCCGCGAGGAACGCGAGCAGCATGATTCCCAACGGCTTCCTTGAGGAAAGGCGGCCCACGAGGGCTCGAATGCCTCGGGTCAGATGGCTCGCTCCTGCACCGGAAGAGCCACCCAGATCTTGTTCCGGAGGGTCGTGCGGCATGAGTTGGTCTCCTCGGCCGGAGTCGCTCGAGGGTTATTTAAGTCTGCGTGGCGGGACGGGCCGAAGCAGGTCTTCAACGACCTGATTCCATGTGGGTATCCGGCCCCGGGCTTGGTCGGCCAATCGATGACGCAGAGCCTCATCGGCGATCAGACGGTGGAGTTCATGCGCAAGCTCCGCCTCGTCGTCCTTCTCGAGCACGATCATTCCCAGGGCCCGGAGATCCTGGGGGCAGCCTGAGGGAGAAGTGATGACGGGCAAACCGTGGACCAACGCTTCGACCCTCGATATCCCGAAGCTCTCCATCTGGGAGGTTGAACAGAAGATCGATGCCCGTTGATATTCCTCACTGACGTTCGTCACCTCACCCACGATCTGGACTCGGGAGCGGAGCCCAAGAGAGTCCACGAGCGCCTCCAGTTCCTGCCGATACCCGAAGTCCTCGACCGGCCCCACCAGCCGCAGCGTCCACCCGGGAAAGGTGTTGGAGACGATCCCGAAGGCACGAATTAATACCTCGAGGCGCTTGACGCGGGAGATCCGGGCCACCGACAGCACCTGGGGACTTCTCGGGTGCGGGTCTTTCTCTGCTATCGGATGGTGGTGGGGAGAGTAGCCATCCGGAATCATGCAAAGTCGGGCCGGGCCCCACACCCATCTCCGTGCGATCTCCTCTGCGCACGTAGTCTCGACCACGATCTTATCGAAGAGCCAGCTCGAAAGGAAGAGGTACGGCCCCGTGAAGTACTTGGTGAGGTGGTCCGAGTACGGTCCCCCCCAATCCATCTTGAGGATCCATCGACGGGCATCGTGTCCGGATGGTCCGACGGAGCGCACCCCCCGGATCAAGCGATCCCAGAGCGTAACGAGCATCTGGCGCTTCCAACCCTTGATCACGATCACATCGGTCACCGCATACCGGTCGAGCACCGATAAGGCGCAGCGAAGTTCTCCCCGGATGCTCCCCGGACCTTCCTTCAGGACCTCGACGATCTCCACTCCGGAAAGTGCGGGTACGCGGGAACTGCGCACCAACGCCACGGAAGGGGAGCCCGCCTCCGCGACCGCGATGGGAATGCCGCCGGGATCCTTCTGCCGGTGCACCGCTTCGATTGTTCCGCCCGACCAGTACGTCAGTACCACCCGGCGGCCTGGAGATGCACGGCTCAAGAGATTCGGGGCCACACCGGGGGGGGAAGTTACCCACCCGTATAATAATCCAGGGGAGGGGGCCTTTCGCCGTTGCTTAGGACCGCCGTCCTCGGGGCTCTCCGAAACCATAATGGCCCAAGCCCCCTTCGCCCGAAGGAAGCCCGGGGGGATAAGAGGAGGGAGATGGGGAATTGTCGTCCGATGGCTCGCTCCCCACACCGTGTCTTCGCTACTCCCCGCGTAGCTGCTTCAAGTTTGCGTGCTGGGGCGGTTGGGGCCCCCTTCTTGCCAGTCTGCCACCGAACACTTCCGGCCGGGTACGGGGAGCATGATGCATCAGCGGCGTCCGGGTACAGGGTGCTCCAGCGTCTCCTGCCTGAGCGACATACTGCCTGACGGGGAGAGATGATGAGCCGCATTAGGCAGAACCGGTTCTCCGACCCGACCGGCGAGCGGCCGCGCCTGGTCCTCTTTTATCACCGCGACACCCGGAACAAGTTCCATGGAGAAGCGGTGTACGTGCGCCAGTTCATCGTTTCGTTGAAGACACCGTTCGATCTGGTTACCGTGGCCCCGGGAGGTGGGGAGCTCGACCCCCCCCGGTTCTCGGGATTGTTGCCCGACTCTGTGGAGACCCTCGGCCTTCAAGCACGGGTCCTTCTCGGCATGAAGGGGATCCTTCCCTCTGAACAGCGTTCGGTGATCGTGGTAGCCGATGTGTATCTGTACCTCGTTCCGATGCTGATCGCACGCATTCGACAGGTTCCGTTGGTCTTCCTCTGTAGCGACCTTCCCGGGAGATATGCCGCTTCATGGGCGGGTTCTCAGAAGGGGAGAGGGTCCCTGATGCGGATCCTCCGGAGCGTTCTTGACGGACTATCCTTCGCCACGTGCGACGCGGTCGTGGTCCGTACAGATGCGATGCGGGCCGCCCTCGCTTCGAACCCCCGATGGAAGCACTTGACCACGTGGATCGCACCCCATCGACCGGTGCAGTCCTTCCCGGACAGGGAACGTATCCGTTCGTTTCAGCGGGAACGGGCACTCCCGCCAGGCCCGCTCCTGGTCTTCGCCGGAGATTGCCATTACCCACCCAATGCGGAGGCTGTTCGGTACATCCTGCGCGATCTGGCCCCGGCCTTGGCAACCAGCTCCCCCACGGCGTGTATCGTCATCGTCGGTCCCGGAAGCGAATCCTGGACGAAGGAGGCCGGGCCGAACGTCCGCTTGCTGGGACCGGTCGATGACATCAGCTCCCTGTTCTATGGAGCCCACGTCGGCCTCGCACCGATTCGGGTCGAGGGCGGGGTCAGCTCGAAGGTCATCGACTATCTGGCCCACGGACTCACAGTGGTGGCGACCCCGGAGGCCGCCGTGGGGCAACCCGATCAGGCGCGCCTCGTCGTCCTTCCCTTCCCGAGGTTTCGGGAGGGGGTAGAGGAGCTGCTCCGCTCGGGGAAAGTGTTCCCGGCCCTCGATACGTACCTGGCCGAAAGGGGGATGGAACGGGACCGGGGCGACGAAGAGCATTGGACCCGTTTCATCGGGGAGCTCTTCCAGATTGCAAACGACCCGGGCGGATTCAAGAGATCCGGCCCCCCATCGTCCGGTAGAACGAGAGCGCGACCGCCGGGCTGAGGGATGCCGTCCCCGTCGCGAGCAGCAGAGGACGCCGAGTCTTCACCACGTAGCTCGAGCGGAGCCGCATCAACTGCCCGAAGTCCTCTCGGTACCGGGCGCGCCGGATCTCGGCTCCCCTCAGGTCGAGAAGCGCCTTCTCTACGGCGAGCACGGAATCCACGATCTGGCGATATTCCGATGGCTGCCCCTCCTTTAAGGTCTCGCCGACGGCGTCGAGTGCCTGTACGTTTCGTTGGGAAACCTCGAGCAAACCCTGCGGGACCATCGATCGGGATGCCTCGGATATTTGGGAGGCGTTGGCACCATGGAGACGAACGGTCGTCAGACGTCGCTCATCGAGAGAGAGGCACCATGGCGACCGCAAGGCCACCAGCCACAGGAATTGGTCCGTCGCGAGGTCGGCGAGGGGTAAGAGATGGGCGTACGGGGCCAGGAGTTCCCGGCGGACCGATATGCAACTGTTGTTGAATTCGGGATAGACCCCCGCCAAATGCTGGACCTGATCCCAGCGGGTGTGGGAATCGATCCGTATGCCGCCCCGGGCCCGAAGGAGACGGTCTGCCCGAGCGCGGAATGCGCTCGGCGGCAGAGGATGGCCTTGGGCATCCATGAGCGAGTAGTGGTTGTGTAGATACCCGAGTTCTGGGTGGCGATCGTACTCCTCAATCAACGCGGAGAGCTTGTGCGGATGGAAGGCATCATCGTCCTCGAGGAATGTGATCAACGGGGCCCGGGCGTACCGGAGGGCGGTCGCAATCTTTTGACCGAGGCTGGCGCTGTTCTCGGTGAGGACACGGACCCTTGGACTACGTACAACGGGACGCACGGTCCCCTCTTCCATGTTCGAGATGAGGAGGATCTCGAAGTCCGACGGAGAAGCGTCCTGCTGTGCGAGCGACCCGAGGGCCTCCGAAAGGTACGAGAGGCGATCGTGTGCCGTGACGATCACAGAGATCCGGGGCGAGGGGGTGTTCGACGGGGAGGGATTCACGTCCATGGTATTCCGATCCGGAGCGCGTCTACCGAAGGAGACGGGCCATAAAAGCGGCCCGGGATACCGGCGAGGGACGGGCGGGTCGACGAACCGTTATAACGGTCGCGGCCTCGAAAGGGGCCGTACGATGAGTCCCACTCGTTCGACCGGCCGGTTGACCTCACGGGTCTTACGGAAACTCTGGTCCCGAATGCTCCTGCTCCAAGCATCCCATCCCGACATCCTTTCCAACCCCGGTGCCTATTGGGCCACGGGACTTTTCGGGGGCACCCGCACCCTCCATCTGAAGGATGGAACCGCGCTTCTCGTGAGCCGGGACAATCTGCGCATGGTGACGAACATCCTCCTCCTTGCCTACTATGGGGCCCGCTTTTCGGGTCCGCGTTCGCAGCGGCACCTTTGGCGACTTTCGGTCGAGGATGGGATCATCGAGACTCCGAGCGGCATCCAGTTTACCCTGGAATCGCTCGAAGCGAACATCTTTGCCGAGACCTTCATCTACGACCTGCACCAGGTGCCTGGAGACCTCCGCGGCAAGGTGGTGGTCGATGTGGGAGCCCACGTCGGGGACACGGCGCTCTACTTCGCCGCCCAGGGCGCCACGGTCTACGCCCTGGAGCCGGATCCCATGAATTTTCGAAGGCTCCTTCGCAACCTGGAATTGAATCCCGGCCTCGCCCAAGCCGTCCGACCGATTGAGAAGGCCGTCGGTCGTGACGGGAAGGTCGTGTTCCGGAGCGGCCTCCGGGGGGGAAGCGGCCGGTTCGCACGACAAGGGACCCCGACGGAGGTGGACAGCCTGAGCCTGACCCAACTCCTGTCCGAGTTCCATATCGAAAGGCCGTATCTCCTCAAGTTGGACTGCAAAGGCTCCGAGTTCGAGATCGTTCGGGACCCCGCCCTTGCTCGATTTGAACGCCTCTCGATCGAATACAACACGGACCTTGGCGTCGGAACGCTCGACCAGCTCGTTACCGCTTTGGAAGCCCAGGGGTTCCCCGTGATCCATACAGCGAAGTTCGGATGGGGACCCGAGGCCGAGTCGGACATGGGCCTGCTCCATGCCGAACGGACCTCTGGGGTGCCTTCCCGCTCGTGAGATTACCGAGCCCCCATAGATGGGCGCGACCGGGTCCTAAGTCCGGCCCGGGGTACACCTTCCATCCTGAACTGGGCATTTCCACTTCAGAGCAAAAGTTTATTACCTCATACCCGGTCTAAAATCCCACGGGCGGACTTCCCATGGATGGAAACGGCGAACAGCAGGGGGTGTAGTGGCCTACTCGCCGTTGTCGATCTTGAACCATGGTGATGGAAGCCAACGCTGAGCACTTTGCGATACACCGGCCGATCGCCTTCGACCTCCCCCATCCCTATTTTGAGGACTTCGGGAAGGCGCCTACGGACTCCATGGGGGTCTCCGTGGTCATCCCCGCTTACAATGAAGAGCGACGGCTGCCCCAAACGCTTGCTAAGTACCTCGCGGCCCTCGAGCGGGAGGAACGGCCCTACGAGATCATTGTGGTCGTCGACGGCGTCACGGACCGGACCGCCGAGGTCGCCCGGTCCTTCGCCCACCGTGGGGTCCGGGTGCTCGAGTTCAGCAGGCGCCTCGGCAAGGGCGGAGCGATCAAGGCTGGGGTCGATGTGGCCCGGTATGACTGCGTTGGCTACGTGGATGCCGATGGCCCGGTCCTCGCTTCGGATCTCGTGCGGATGGTGAACGCGCTCCCCACATGCGATGCAGTGATCGCCTCACGCTGGGTGCGCGGGAGCCAAGTGGTCGTTCAGCAACCGATCTCCCGGGTCGTCATGGGCCGGGTGTGGAACGCGCTGACCCGTAGCCTTCTCCTCCTCCCGGTCAAGGACACTCAATGCGGGGCCAAGTTCTTCCGGCGATCTGTCCTCACTTCTTCCCTCCGGTCGGTTTCGATCACGAATTGGGCCTTTGACGCGGGGCTTCTCTTTCACCTGCGGAAGAAGGGGTACTTCCTCCGCGAGGTCCCGGTGACATGGAACCACGCGGACGACAGCCGTCTCAATCCGGGAACCGAGGCCCCAAAGATGTTCCTCTCGGTCCTGGCGGTCCGGGTCATGAGCTGGCGCTACGCACGGTGGATCCCGAAGTCGGTGGTCCAGCGATTTCAGCAGATGGTCAACGATTGACCAGGTCGCGCGCACCGCTTCCGTTCCCCTAGCGGGTGACCCGGAAGGTGTACCGAGCAGGGACCCGGCGGCGGATCGGTGTCCAGAACGGACAGCGGCTGCACTTGTACCCGGCGATCACCCGGCCCCCGTCCAACGTTTCGTTGTAGATCTCCCGGATCGGTCGGTGACAGACCGGACAGGAACGCAAGGGCGCGGACACCGGTCGCGAGGCGTACCGCACATCGACCGCGATCCGTTTCGATGTGAGGAGTACCGAACGCATGCGCTCCTCGCTGACGCGCAGGCGCTTCTCCTCGCCGCGCAGTTGCTCGACCAGCTCGGCGTGGAGCTTCCCCTGGGTCTCGATGGAGCCACCGGAGGAATACAGCGCCCGTAGGGCGAGCGCCTCGATGATCTCCGGCGCCGCGAGCTCGTAGTCCCCGGAAGAGGGGGCCATGCGTCGCAGCGTTCGCTTCGGCTCAGTGTCTCCAGGAGCCTTTCCCTTCCCTCGCCGCAATCTCCTCCTCGTAGAAGCGCCGGGCCAGCCCTTCCTCTTCCTTTCCCACCGGGATGACATCGTCCGAACCCTGAGCGAAGTACCCGACCAAGGCTCCGGCAGCCGCCAGCCGGACCGCCCGGCTCTTTAGGCGCGGAGAGAACCGGGGGTGACTCGTCCTATCCAGGGCCTTCTCAGAAACCGAGCGCAAGGAACCGTAGAGTTGGCGCGTGAGTGCGACCCCCTTCCTCTTCCAGCGCCGGGCCAGAGGATGGCCCGTCTGCACGGCATGGACCAGGGTGAGATGATCCCGGATCATCCCGGCCCGAGAGAAATCGATCTCCCCGAGCTCCAGACGCTCGGCGCTCGTTTCCACGGCCCGGAACCGGGCCTTGGTCATGCGATGGAACCGGAGGAGCATCCGGTCCTCGAGCGCAGCGAAGTTCGGGTCGGCGATCGTGGTCCAATAGTCACTTCCCCCTTCGACCCGGACGTTGTAATTCACCGAGAAGTACGAGGCGAAGATGTACGGGCCGATCGTGCCAAGCGTGGTCTCCCACTTGACGGGGCGCTGCTCCATGACCAGCTTCAAGGGCTCGACCATGCCGCGGTACTTGAACCAGTCGTTGAACTCCGGCACGATGAAATTGAACGTGCGACCCCGATAGAAAGAACCCACTCGGAGGAACTGTACTGGGGTGATCCCGCCGCAGTAACGGTTCCGTCCGGGAAGCCCGTGGGGGGGAACCCCTGCCTTCGGGTTGCCCCGGATCATGTCGTCGATGGCAAAGGTCTTCCCCGTCCCGGGTGGTCCGAACAGGGAGAGGTTGAATCCGCTCGTTCCCGTCGGCCGCCCCGTGGGGGCCATCAGCGGGGCATCGCATAGGGCATACTGGTGCAGGAGTCCGATCAGGATGTCGAGAAAGAGCTCCTCACCGAAGAGCTCCTTCGTGTAGCTCACGAGCGATGCGAGCGTGAACTCCTCGGCGAACTTGAGCACGGCCGGAAGACGATCGGTGAGGAGGTCCTTCAGGTAGAGGAAGTACTCGGTGTCCATCTCCCTTAGCTCGATCGCCTCATTGGTGGGCCCGGACATGGTTCCCTCGAATCCCGGCTCGGGCGCCTCGAGGCTCGAGCGGAGGAACCCGAGGAGATGCTCTTCACTCGTGGGGACGTACGTCCGGTCTTCCCGGGTCGATGCGACCTCCTCGAGGAGCCCGACCCGCTTCAGGCGCTGTAGAAGCCGCAGAGGATCTGTGAAGGCCTTCTCCTTCAGGAGTGCCAACCGTAGCTCGGAAAGCCGGAACGAGGGACGGCCACCCCGCTGGCCACGCGCCTCCTGATGCTGACGGGAGCTCTGAAGGAGGTCCAGTACCTTGCGGGCCACCGGGACCTCCTCCTCGGTCACCTCGAGGTCCGGCCCATGCCCTGCCGCCACCCCCATCGCCACTCCCGGAGCATCTTCCGAGCCTATATCTATTGTTGGGTCCTTCCGGACCCGCATGGGATCCGGGTACTCCTCCTACGAGCGGGAGCTCAAGGGGATCATGGGGGGAGATCGACAGCTCTTGGGCCGGTACCGAAGGATCGCCTCGTCCCTTGAGGCGTTGCACACTCTCGACAAGCTGGCGGAACGCCCCTTCCTCGTGGTCCGGACGGCAGGATCGCACGGGTTCGACCTCCTGGCGCTCCGGGATGGCGTGGCCCTCCCCATCGAGGTGAAATGCTCCGGGGAGGCCGTGGTGCATTTCACCGCGTCGCGGGGACGGAACCGGGAACAATACGAGCAGCTCACCCGTGAAACCCTCCGGGCGGGGCAAGTCCTGCTCTATGCATACCGCCTCATGGGAATGCGGGACGAGGACCCCTGGCGGCTCTTCCGCGCCTCGAATGGGGACACGAAGGGGGTGGCACGGTTCATCGCCAACAACACCCCGGGGATCGACGTGACCGACAAGGGGAACCAAGTGCTGCGTTGGAAGGACGGGAAACCCCTCATGGACTTCCTCCAGATGGTGCTCGAGATATCGACATGAGCGTCTGGGTTTCCGCGGCCGGTCGGACCCGCTTCGGGCGGCGGGAAGAGGATCTCCTCGGGCTCTTGACCCAAGCGGGTAAGGACGCTCTGGAGCGTGCCCCGGGGGGGGGTACCCCCCCGGAGGCCCTCTTCGTAGGCTGCATGGCCCCCGGGCCGCTTTCCGGTATCGAGAACCTCGTCCCCAAGGTCGCCGAGGCCCTCGAGATGACGGGAGCACCGGGGTTCCATGTGAATGCCGCCTCGGCCTCTGGCGCGGCCGTGTTCCATGCCGCAGTCCACGCAGTGGCTTCGGGCAGCTACCGCTCCGCCCTCGTCCTCGCCGGGGAGAAGATGACCGCCGCCCCCTTGACCGACGTCACCACCATCCTTTCCCACTCGCTTTCCCCGCGGGAGGTTCTGCACGGGGCGACCATGCCCTCGATGGCGGCCCTCGTGAGCCAGGCGTACCTGGACGCTTTTTCGCTTTCGATCGAGGATGTCGGGATCGTCACCGTAGCCAATCGGGAGCGGGCTGCGCTCAACCCCTATGCGCACTTCCAAAAACCGGTCACCTTGGCCGAGGTCCGGGAGAGCCGCATGATCTCGAGCCCTCTCCGGCTCCTCCATGTCGCTCCGATAAGCGATGGGGCCTGCGCTGCCGTGATCACCCGGGCTACCGACAGGGTGGCGGTGGTCGGTATAGGACAGGGGACCGACATCCCGGATGTGGTGCTGCGGGAGACCCTGACCGGGTTCCGCGCCACACGGCTCGCCGCCCAGCGGGCGTACTCCATGGCCGGGATCACACGCAAGGAGGTCGACCTGGCCGAGGTCCACGATGCGTTCGCTCCCTTCGAGCTCATCGATCTCGAGGACGTGGGCCTGTGCGGGCCAGGAGAGGCCCTTCTCTGGCTCCAAAAGGGAAACGGAGCCCCGACGGGCATCGTGGCGGTCAATCCATCGGGGGGAATCCTTGGCAGGGGGCATCCGGTGGGAGCCTCCGGCCTTGCCCAGATCGTCGAGATCGTGCTCCAGCTTCAAGGGGAGGCAGGGAAGGTGCAGGCGGGGAAACGCCGACTTGGCCTGGCCCAATCCGTCGGCGGGATGGGCTCGAACAATTTCGTCACCTTGCTCCGCCGGGGCGATTGAACGGCCGTAAGGCCCGACCTATCCTCCCCTCGGGAAGCATTCGGTGCATCGTCAGTTTTATAGGCGGGGAGGCCATGAACAATCTGGATGAGGTTCCTGGCCTGCCTCGCAATCCTGCTTCTGGCAGGCACTTTCTACGGCACCGCCGCCGCCCACCCCATCACGGTCCCCCATACAGGGCCTACCCCTCTCGGCCCGGTTCACCCAGGGAGGAGCGCCTGGGGATGCGGGTCAAATGCGATCGCCCAAGGGGACTTCTCCGTCTGCCTCTACTTCATCAATGCCAACGCCGCGACCAACGTGCCGTCGAACCAATCGATCACCGGATTGAACGACAACACCGACTCGGCAATCTACGTGAGCACCGTAGGGCTCTCCACGATCGCGATCTCTTGGCACTGCACCGTCCCGGTGGACATCAACAAGATCGCATTCAACCTCCTTCTCTACGGGCTATCGATGTTCACCTGGGTGCAGTCCAACCTCCCTCCCTGCACCCCGACCAACCTCTCGGGGAGCACGAATCTCACGAACACCGGTTTCTCCAACTACGGCCTGATACTTTCCGGTGTCTACGATGCGTCCATCATCTTCTACTCGGCGAACAATTCCCAACTCGGTCCGGGTATCCCCTTCGTAACGAAGATCATCTCCCCCTACAACCCGCTCACCATCCTCGTCCTCATCCTCTTGCTCGTTGCGCTCGTGGAAGTGTACTATATCACACGCGACTTCCTGCGGTACAGCCGGAAGCTGCGTGAGGCACGGCAAGGGGCCTTGACAGCGAGGGGGCCGGCGGGAACCGGCCCAGACAAGCCATGACGGAGAGCGCATCCGGACCCGCTTCGAGCGGAGTGGTTCTCGGGATCGTCCTCGGCCTCCTCATGTGGCTGTTGAACTACGTGGACCCGGTCACCATGATCATCCTCATCGTGATCCTTTCGATCGCCTTTGCCGTGGCAATTGGGCTCCCGGCCCGCTACTTGATCGGCAAGATCCGGCGGGAGCGAGCGGCGGCGACGGTTGTCCCCCCGGCGGCTCCAGTGTTTGCCATGCCGCCACCCCCCGTCCCTTCCGGACCTGTCGGCCCGCCCGCCCCGGCGCCGGCCCTGCCCGTCTGGCCGCTCTTTGAACCGCTCGTTTTCCTCGAGACGAATCAGGAGAAGAACCTCTTGCTCATGACCCAGAACGCCGGTGTGCCCCCCGACCGGCTATTGCTCCTTCTCGCCTTTGCCTCGAACTTCCAGCTCCAAGAGCTGGGGTTGAGCCAGGCCGAGGTCGTCCGGATCTCCCGAGTCGAAGGTGAGGACGTGGTCCCTCCGGGCGATCTCGACAAGATCGGATACCTTATTGAGAAACACTTCGGGAAGGGGCAGGGATACAAGGTCGTCCTCTCGTCGATCGAGACCCTTGTCGAGGCCAATGGCCCCAAGAACGTCCGCCGACTCCTCGATGTTGCCCGAGAGGTAGCCATGAGCTCCCGGGGATCGATGCTCGTATCGCTCGATCCGAAGGCCATTGCAAAGGATCCTGTGGCCATGCTCGAGCGGGGAGCCACCCTCCTCAAGATCCCGACCACCTGAGGAAATGCATGGTCGAGACCACCGAGCCTTCCCGGGGTCGGATCCGGGCCGCGACAGAACTCGTGGTTCCCCCGGCCGGATTCACCGCTCCCCACCGCCTGGCTCTCGTGGACGCGGCCGACGGGCATCTCACCGTGGCCATCGTGGAGGGTTCCCTCCCTGACCGCGGTGCTGAGGGAAACCTCCGGACAGACACCGAGGGGCGATTGTTGTGGCGCGCCACACCCTGAGATCCTCTCCGTTCGCCCGCGTGATCGAAGTGCGATCCTCAGCCGATAAGGAACGCTACCTTCTGCCCCTGCACTGGATCGTACCTCCAGCGCCCGACGAGGGTGGAAGCGGGCGCTCATGTCTCCTGAGCTACGGACCGATTCTGCCATCCGAGGCTCGTAGGCTTCTCCAGACATTGCAAACCATGGGCCTTCACACCGGTTTCCGAGACCTCGTCGGGAAAGGCCAGCGCTTCCAGGAACTGATACTACCCATGACGATGCCATCGGTCGATCGACAGGCCCGGGTTCCCAGAAACTTGACCCGACCCATCGCACGGTTGCTCGCGGCGGTCGCCGATGCTCGCCGGTACCACGGCACTACCGGAACCCGGAAATGGGCGATCCGAGGGAGATCCCCCATGCGCGTGGGGGGACGGGTGCTCGTCATGGGGGTGGTGAATGTCACCCCGGACTCCTTTTCGGACGGAGGGCGTTTTTTCAAAAGCGACCGAGCCATCGAACACGGGCGGGCCCTCGCCCGGGAGGGTGCGGACATCATCGACGTTGGCGGGGAGTCCACTCGGCCGGGGGCCACCCACGTGCCTGTTGCGAAGGAGATGGAACGGGTCCTTCCTGTGATCGAGGCGCTCGCGGAGGAGGTCCGGGTTCCGATATCGGTCGACACCCGAAGGCCCGAAGTGGCGAAGAGGGCGGTCGGGCTCGGGGCCTCGATCGTGAACGATGTGGAGGGGCTACGTCGAAAGGGAATGCGCGCGGCGGTGCGGGAGAGCGGGTCGGGGGTTGTGGCGATGCACATGCGGGGAACACCTGACTCGATGCAGAACGACACCTCGTACGCTGACATCCGCAGCGAGGTGTACGGCTTCCTCAAGACCCAGACGGACCGAGCCCTTGGGGCGGGGATCCGGCGGGAGCAGATCGTGATCGACCCCGGCATCGGCTTCGGCAAGTCGGTGGAAGGGAACGTGGAGTTGCTCGACCATCTCTCCGAGTTCCGGGCCCTCGGGTTCCCGATCCTCACGGGGACATCCCGGAAGTCCTTCTTGGGGCACATCACCGGGGGTCTCGGGGTCACCGAACGGCTCGAGTCTTCCCTCGGATCGGCGGTCTTTGCCACCCTGCGGGGAGCGGACATCGTCCGGGTGCACGATGTCCAGGCGACCATCCGGGCACTCGCCCTGGTCAATCTTCTGCGCGAGCCACGGTAGTCTTGTCCCTTGGCTGGAACCGGCCGTGGGTGGGCCCGGAGCTCGGAAACGGTATGAGTCCAGAGAGTTCCTGTAGGACCTGAGAGCCTTCCATGAGCGGCGACCGAGTGGTGCATTGTATCTGGTGCATGTCCTCGAGGGTGCAGCCGGCCCGGGAGTTCCGTTCCGAACGTTAGCCAATGTTGCATTTTGTTGATTGCGGTCTTCGGTTCCTCTCGCCCATCCCAAATCAGGATGAGCTTCGCCGCGCATATGCGTACGGGCGGTACGCGGGCGAGACGTACTCCCTCGATGACCGGGCGGCTGCGCAACGTCTCGGACCAAGTTCACGGATACTGGATACTCTGACTCTCCATGTGGGCCATCCCGGAAGGCGGCTCAAAGTAGGGTGCTCCATGGACGGTCTTCTTCTATCGGTGTCTTGGCGAGGGTGGACCGGCACAGACATCCAGATTGAACGGGTGTTTCCGACATCTCGGGCCTCCCGAATCCCCGTGGGGGCCTCCTCCCGCACAATGCGGAAGTGTCCGTTCTCTACCGACGCCCGAGTCCCACTTGAATGGTTTCGTTCTCAGGGTCAGCACCCTGCCTCCGAGCTCCGCAAGGATTGGAATGCTTCCTCAGGGGCTAAGGAAGAGGTGTCCGGTAGGGAATCGTCACCGGTTCGTTCGGGGGTGGTCGGGAAGGCCTGCTAGCGTATCTCGCCCTTGACGACCAACGGCTTTCCGTCGACCCGTACATCGCACTCGCCGATCGCAAGCCATGAGAGGAACGGGCAGCGGTTGCTGCCTCCCTGCCAGTGGTTTCCACCGACCGCGACGCAGAGGGTACCCCGTTCCTGATCCTCCATCTGGGGGGCGTGGTGAAGGCGAGGATTCAGCCCAACGGAGAGGGTGGCCGGCCGGTCCCTTCCGCTCGGGGCCTTTCCGTAGGGCTCCGAGAATTCCTCCCCTCCGCTATCGTACTGGAACCCGACGAGCCTACCTTTCTTGAAGTTCCATGTGCCACCTTCGACTGCCTTTCCCCGGAGGTAGCTTGGCCGGTTGGCCCGGACTACCCCTTCGGCGAACGTCTCGTCCACAGCCACCGCGACGACACCTGAGGGGATGGGGGTCATGTTCCGTCCGGCGGCCACGTCCTCCGGACCCACCACCCCATCGTCCACCGCGGGGGAGCGCCCCTTCAGGCGCAACACTAGATGGGTCCCGTTCGTATGGTCGATCGTCACTTCCCGTCCTTGCTGGAACGCGGCTGCGATCCTGCGCCCTTCGCGCACCATGGCGCGCGTGTCGACAAGGCTCGCCTCGACAAGTTCCTTTCGCCAAGCCGCGGCATCGACACCGAAGTTTCGGGCCTGGGAATCGCTCGCCATGGAAAGGAACATCCGCGCGGCCCGGATCCGAGCTTTCTTGGCCCGGCGATACCATTCGAGGTTGTATGCGGTAAGCGCCTCGAGCTTCTTGGCGGGCAGTGCCCGGTACCGGGGACGGTCTGAGGGGCCCTGGAAGAAGACATAGGCGTTCGTCTTTGAAAGCAGGGCCCATTCGTGTGCGCCCACATTCCCAAGGGCAGGAGCCGGGAGGTCTTCGACACTCTTCCAATAGGTGGGCTCATCCTCGAGCAGCAGCAAGGGGTGGGCCCCGATCCTCCGTGCTTCGTAGACGAAGGCGGTAGCGTAGGAAAGGGTGTGGGGCCAAGTCTCGATCGTAACGTTCTCCCCTCGTTTCACCCGGAGCGTCTCTACGAGGGTCTTCCGGGCCAGTTGTCGTTCTAAAGTGGGAGGGACAGGGGCTTGCGTTCCGCTCATAGGTCGAGGATCGGCTGCGCGTATAATATGCCGGTGTCACGGGACTTGGACCACCGCGAACGCCCGATACTTTCTTCTTCCGTGGTGTGTGCCCGCCCTCATGTCAGGAGAGGGGAGACCTAGAGGCCTAAAGGAGTGGGCGTTCTCGGAGCCGCTGGAGGTCACCTTCCGGGACCTCGACCTTGCAGGCCATGTGAACAACGCCGTGGTCTTCACATGGATGGAAACGGTGCGTCTCCATCATTACATGCAGGTTTCGGGCCTCGACGATCCCATGCAAATCGACTTCATTCTCGCCGAGTCCGCGGCCCGCTACCACGTACCGGTGCGCTATCAGCACAAGATCGTGGCGGAGGTGGCCCCTTCCCATGTCGGGCGCACGAGCTGGGAACTCCTGTACCGGTTCGTGGACCGGACGACCGGGACCCTGCTTATGCAAGGACGCTCTGTGCAGGTGGCCTATGATTACCGGACCCTACAAAAGAAGCCCCTCTCCGGACCGATCCGTGAGAAGCTGCTCGCGGCCCTCGTCTCCGCCGAGGAGGAAGGGTGGATGATCCCCCCTCGTCCGATGCGTGGCTGAACGGAGGGACAGCTGCGTTACCAAAATAAGTAACGCTCAAATAGTTCCGGGGCTTTGCTCCACGTGAGGTCGAACCCATGTTCAGTCGAAGAGAACGAGACTTCCTTGCATTGCTAGTCCGTGGGCCAGACGGGAATCCCACCGTGACGAACGCCCTCTTCTCATCCTTTCCGAACCCAGGGTACCAGCGCAAGATCCTCTGGGGTATCCGACGGAAGGTCGTCGAAGTCGTCCCTGACCTCGAACTCTACGTGCGAGCGGCCCAAGTGGAGCCGAAGGTATTGCCCCTCGAGACCCCCCGCCCTTCAGAGAACCTCCCCCATATGGAGGATCCCCTCGTCACTGTCCTTCGGTCCGTGCAGGCATTCCTCACCCGAGCCCCCCGACGCCCTGACGGAAAGGCGGGAAGCCCGAGGGAACCTCACGGCGGAGGAAGGTGAACCATGGGGCCAATCGCGATCGTATCGATAAGTGTCGCCGTACTGTTGATCGTACTGCTAGTGGTATTCTACACCTGGGTCCTCCGGAGGAACCGCTCCCGCGGACGCCCTGGAGTGATCTCCGGCTCCCGGCTGACATGCCCGAAATGCGGCCAGTCCTTTGATTACGACTACATCCCCGGAGCCTCGCTCACGAGTGTTCGGCTGGGCACATCGCGGTACATGTCTTGCCCCCTCTGCCACAAGTGGTCGGTGTTCGACCTGGGGACACCCTCACCGGTGGGCCCTCCTCCGCACTGATCGACCGAGGCAGGCCCTTCAGGTGGGTCCTTTCATCTCGGCGAGGCGCACGCTGACCCGGGACTTCCATGCGATGGTCAGCGCTGCGACGAGGACGGCCAGGGATCCACTGAAGACATCGAGCAAAAGGAACGACGAAGAGGTTGCGAAGGACGGCGCTCCGGTAACGGAGAAGGCGTTCAGGATGTCCACGGCCGAGACCACGGCCCGGGGGAGAAGGCACACCCACAGCAAGGTGACCAATCCCGAGCCCCCTTCGAACCAACGACGACCGTCCGCGTACCGGCCGATCTTCATCCTCCGGCCGATGGCCCGGCCCGACCCGGCGCCCGCCACCAAGGCGAGGAATTGTACGCCGAGGGAAATCGCAAGGAGCAAGGGGGTGCTGAAAGAACCCCCGAGGGCTTCGGTGGCGACTCGCCCAAGCAACGATAGGAGAAGGTACCCGTAGAGAAGAGGAGAGACCCAAAAGAGCGGGGTATATCTTCGAGGTTTCAGGAGACGAAGGTCGATGACGAGCAGAACGAAGACGAGGATGTCACCCACAAGGAAGAGGCCAGGGACGAACGATCCGCAGTTTACACTCGTCGGGCAATAGCCGGCTAACGACACGACCGAGCCTACGGCAAGCACGGCTTAATGGTTAGCATTCGGTCAGGACGGCACGGGATCCGGCCCGGTCCCTTTTCGAAAGATCTTCGAACGGTAGAGGATCGGGATGGCGGCCACCGAGAATGCTGTCGCCAGCGTTGCCATCAGAAAGAGGCCGGTAGAACCCCCGATGGAGAGGGCAATGGCTCCGACAAGCGGGCCCGAGCTCCAGAGCGTCGAATTCACCATCGAGAAGAAACCGAGGTACTCCCCCCGACGACCCGAAGGGGCCATGCCTCCGACCCAGGAGAGCATGGCCGGGTTCATGAAGGCGAAGCCCACCCGGTAGGTGATCTGGGCCGGGAAGAGCTCCGGCCATGCGGTCGTGAAGAGGAAGATGAGGATCGCTCCTAAGCTCACCGACGCCCCCAGCATCATCGCCCGGATCTCACCCATCTGGTCGACAAGGCGCCCGGCGCGTGCGGAAATGAGCGCCCCGACGACCCATCCCGACATCGCAATGAGGCCGATGTCGAAGGCGGAAGCTCCGAGGACGTAGGCAAAGGCGCCGTAGAACGACACGACGGCGCCCCAGCCGATCGCACGGATAGACACGGCGAAGGAGAAGGTGGCGAGCGGCTTCATCTCGCGGATCGCCCGGCGGCTAGGAGCGACGGGAACCTCGGCTTCGGACAGGAGGAACACAACGGTGAGGAGGGCCAAGGCCATCACCGTTCCGGCGACGACGAAGAGGGCGGCGAAGCCCCAGATCCCGATGAGGTACCCGGCCACGGGGAAGCCGATGGCCGCCCCGAGGGCGCTTGCGGCCCCGAGCACGCCGTACCAACGTCCCCTCTCGCCCCTCCGGGTCGAATCCACGACATATGCATTCATCGCCGGTGAACCGAAGGAGAGGACCCATTCCCCCACGATGAACGCCAGGGAAGGCCCCTCGAAACCGGGAAGGAAGGGGATGGAGATGAGGAGCGGCAGGGAGAGCGCCTCCCCCGCGATCAGAAAGGGGCGGCGACGCCGCAACCGGTCGGACCAGCGTCCGATGAGCGGGGAGAGCAGGCTTGCCCCAATGTACGCGACCGAGAGCGTCGCCAGCGCGAAGGTGAGGGGGGCATGCTTCTCTGTCACGAGGAAAAGTGCGAAGTAGATGGTGAACAGGCTTCCCCGATTGCTGGCGAGCAGGGAATAGAGCGCGAGCGCTGTGAGCGAGGAGCGCCGCGGACGGGGCCCCGGCATGGGGGATTGTCCCGTTGGAAGTGGGGCTTCTGAAATCGCTTCCTCCACGCGCTTTCAGACGAAAACGAAGAAGAGGATCAGCGCCAGCATGAGGATGATACCCATAGCCACGAGATAGGGCATCCAGGCAGGTCGGTTCCCGAAAACTACCGGGATGGGGCCGATGAGGAGGAATCCCCCATAGGATCTCCTGGTGCCTTCGGACCGGTCGGCTGAACCTCCCGTGGGCGACACGATGGGTGTCGCCGGCCCCAGCGCCACCTCATCTCCCGCCATGGAGGCCCATCCGAGGAACGTCAGGAAGAACCCCAAGACAAGGAGTAGCACCCCTAACGCAAGGTAGGGTGAGCTCCCGTAGAGTACCGGAACGATGAGCACCACGGCCACATGCGCGGAGCCGAAGAGGACCGCAAGGCTGAGAAAGGTAATCCCCCCGACGAGTACCGCGAGCCCCAACGCGAGAAGGTGCGATGACCTCATACGAACGTATCAAACCGATAAGGAAGCAAGGGGCGGTCCCCAATGGCGGAGAGGAACTCGGGGGCGGTGAGCATCGGGCGGTCGTAGAGCGCGGCGTCGTCGATCGCGATCCTAGGGCAAGCCGTCACCACATAGGCATCCAGCCTCCGCCCGATGAGATCGCGGGGATCGAGCCGGTCGAACGTCAGGATTCCAGCCTCCCGGCCGTGTGCACGGGCTTTGCCGACGAGCCGTTGGGCTAGCGGAGAGCGGCATTGGCCTGGAAAGGCGCTGACGAGGACGCCCCATTGCTTCGCATCCATCGCGGACTCGATGAGGAGAAGACGTTTCGCGACCATCGAATCCCGGTCGTAGGGCCCTTCGAGGGTGGCTTGCATGGGATCGAGGCTCCAGACCGGTTGCTCCACCGAGAGTGCAAGACCCACGGGATGGAACCGGCCCGTGGCGAGCAGTAAGAATCCGTCGACCCCTTTTGCAAGCGTGGTCGCTGCGGTGTAATTACATCCGAGGGCTTGGCCAGGATGGCCGAGACGCCGGCCGCCAGTCCCGATCTCGGCCGAGATCCCGTGCTCCGCCAGACGCTGCCGGAACGGTTCCAGGAGTTCGATGTGCTGGATCGATGCGACGAGCCCTAGCCTGTGGGGGAGCCCACCGTCAACCACGGTGCGCACAAGCTTCTCGATGTCCGCCGTACCCGCCCGCATCTCGACGTAATATTCCCTCATCGCTTGCGGCATGTTCGGGATCGGGGCATGACCCAAGGTGACGACCGCCTCGGCGGCCAAGGACTCTTCCCGGGAGGGCGGATCGCACGCACCGAAGCAGGCTCGGGTGGGAACGATCACATGGGCTCCCGTAAGTTCCTCGAGGCGTCGGGCGAGTTCGCCCGCGCCCGGCAAGAGGCCGGCCGGCACCTGAAGGGCGATCCGGCGGTACCCCGCCTTCTTCAGATCCCGGACGAGGTCGTCATCGATCGCAGGGTAGAGCTTCATCGGACTTCTGGCCTTGCGAAGGCGCGGACCTTATTTTAGCTCGTGGAATGCAAAGCCCATGGAGGCGTACTTTGACTCTCTCGATAAGGAGGTCAAGCACGCCTATGGTGTCGCGGAAGCGGCCCGGCGGCGAGGACTCGATCCGGAGACCCGGGTCGAGATCCCGCTCGCGAGCGATCTGGCCTCGCGGGTAGAGAAGCTCTTGTCGGCCTGGCATGTGGAGGGGGTGGCCGATCGGATCCGCGAACTCTCAGCCCGGGACATTTCCCGGGACATGGTGGCCCTGACCATCGCACGGGAGCTGGCGATGGACCCGGCGCGGGGGGACCGGGAAAAGCGCCTTGATGTGGCCCTCAGGACGGGTCTCGCCATATTGACCGAGGGGATCTTGGTCGCACCCCTCGAGGGGCTCGTCGAAGCCAGGATCCGGGAGGACCCCGCCGGACCGTACGTGGACCTCTACTATGCCGGCCCCATCCGCGCCGCCGGGGGCACCGCCCAGGCCATTTCGGTCCTCATGGCGGATGTCGTACGTCGGCAGCTCAATCTCGCACCGTTCGTGGCCACGGAAGAAGAGGTCGGACGCTACAAGGAGGAGGTCCCGCTCTACAAACACCTGCAGCATCTGCAGTACTCCCCGACGGCGGAGGAGATCGAGGTGGCCGTCCGGAACATCCCAGTATGCATCAACGGTGAGGCCACCGAGGTGGACGAGGAGGTCACCGCGTTCCGGAACCTCAAGCGTGTGGACACGGCCGGTGTACGAGGGGGCGCCTGCCTTGTCCTCGCCGAGGGCATCTGCCAGAAGGCCCGAAAGCTGAGCTCGGTGGTCGAGAAGCTAGGCATCGATGGATGGGATTTCCTCAAGCAACTGGGCCGCAAGAGCACTTCAAGCGAGGAGGGACCGGTGCCAAAGTACCTGGCCGAGTCCGTAGGGGGACGGCCCATCCTAGCCTACCCGCACCGGAAAGGAGGGTTCCGCCTCATCTACGGGCGGTCTCGCACGAGCGGTCTGGCCGCCGCTTCTCTTAACCCGGCCACGATGACGCTCTTGGATGATTTCGTGGCCCTTGGAACGCAGCTCAAGACCGAGTATCCGGGAAAGGCGGCGGCGATCACCTCGTGCGACACGATAGAGGGACCCATCGTCCTGCTGAACAACGGAGACCTTGTGGCGGTCCACGATGCGGCCCGAGCGAAAGCGCTGCTCCCGTCCGTCCAGAAGATCGTGGACCTTGGGGAGATCCTCGTCTCCTACGGTGAATTCCTGGAGAACAACTACCCCCTCGTCCCCGGCGCATACACTCTGGCATGGCACCTTGAGGAACTCCGGCGCAAGGGCGTCCCCATCGACCGCAGGGCGATCACCCCTAGCTGGGGCGAAGCGCTCGAAGACTCTCGGGTCCATATGGTTCCCCTCCATCCCCGTTTCAATCTCTTCTGGCACGACATTTCGACCGCCCAAGCGGGCTATCTTTCCGACATGGTGCTGGTGAAGGGCAGGGTCGAAGGGGGAACCCTTGTCCTCCCGGATGAGCGGGAGATCAAGGACCTTCTCATCATGCTGGGGCTTCTCCACAGTGTACGCGGCGGAGCGATCTATGTAGACCCTCTGCTTTCCCCGGCCTTCGTACATTGCCTCGGGTTGGACGAGCAGGATGGCCGGTTGGCACGACGGGCGGTCATCGAGGGGAACGCCCCGGACGCTACCGCCGAGGTGTCCCGGGTCACCGGGATCCGGATAAAGCCGCGGGGCCCTTCGCGGATCGGGGCGCGCGTCGGTCGGCCCGAAAAGGCACGCCTCCGCATGATGAAACCTCCGGTCCATACCCTCTTCCCCGTAGAAATGGCTGGAGGACCCCAGCGGGCCCTGAACAGCCTCTTGTCAAACGAGGGCGGGGGACGGGCGAATGTTTCGGTCGGCGTTCGCAAATGCCCGAAGTGTGGGCGCCAAACCCCGTGGAACCTCTGTTCCTGCGGTGAGCATACCGAACCCGTGGGGAAAAAGGTGGAGGTCGAGATCCCCGTGGGGGAGCTCTTCACCAACGCCTGCGCCCGGCTCCGGATCACCGATCCGCCCCTTGTGAAAGGGGTACGCGGGCTCATCTCCCGGACGCGGACACCGGAACCGGTCGAGAAGGGCATCCTGCGGGCCCAGCACGACATCTATGTCTATCAGGACGGCACCAGCCGCATCGATCTCACCGATATCCCCTTGACCCATTTCCGCCCCGCTGAGATCAACCTTTCTGTGGAGCGGGCCAAGGAATTGGGCTACGAGACCGATGTGACCGGGGCGCCCCTGAGCGACTCTACACAACTGCTCGAGCTCCGTCCGCAGGACATCGTCGTTTCTTCAGACACTGGAGAATACCTGCTTCGCCTCTCCCGGTTCCTCGACCAAGAGCTTGTCCGCCTCTACGGGCTCGAACCCTACTATGAGGCCGAGACGCCCACCGACCTGATCGGTCACCAGGTGATGGCCCTCGCCCCGCACACGTCCGGTGCCGTGCTCGGAAGGATCATCGGGTACACGGAGGTTGAGGGATGTTTTGCCCACCCCGCCTTCCACGCCTCCAAACGGCGCAATTGCGACGGGGATGAGGATTCCGTGACCCTGCTCCTCGATGGCTTGCTGAACTTCTCGTTCGCGTACCTCCCCGAGACCCGAGGTGGGCTCATGGACAAGCCCCTGGTCCTGACCACGCGCCTCGACCTGAGCGAGGTGGACAAGGAGGCGCAGAACGTGGACATCCTCTCGACGTATCCGCTAGAGTTTTACGAGGCCGCGGAGCGCCGGCAGCGACCGAAGGATGTCGAACCGCTCATGGAAACGGCAGGACGGCATCTGAAAGAACCTGCACGGCAGTTCTCGGGATACGGCTTCACCCACGACACGACCGACATCGCCCTTGGGCCGACTCGGTCCGCGTACCGGGAGAGCGAAGGGATGGCCAGCGTGGTGGCCCAGTCGATGTCGGTGGTCTCGAAGATCTCCGCCGTGAACCTAGGAGAGGCCGTGGCCATGGTGCTCAACCACCACTTCCTGCCCGACATCATGGGCAACATGAAGAGCTATGCCACGCAGCACTTCCGGTGCCGGAAGTGCGGAGTATCGTACCGGCGGCCCCCGCTCCGTGGACTCTGCGCTTCCGTCACGGAAGGTGGGGTGTGTGACGGGGAATTGAGCCCGACGGTCTACGAAGGGGCCGTGACAAAGTACTTGGGGCTTTCCAAGGGCCTCGCGACGCAGGACGGGGTAGGAGACTACCTCAAACAGCGGGTCCAAATCCTGGAGGCCTCCATCCTGACTCTCTTCCCTCAGCCCCAGACCAGCCTCCAGACCTTCAGCGACGAGGACCCCGAGGAGAAGCTTTAGGCTCGGCGGTCTCTTCCGCCGACGGGCTCGTGGGGTAGTCTGGACCATCCTGATGGCCTTCGGAGCCATCGACCCGGGTTCGAATCCCGGCGAGCCCGTTCCCAAAAGGGTATAAACTCCTGTGCCCTTCCCTTACTTGATGCCGAGATTTGGTCCACACCACGACCGTCTTCTACAAACTCCAGCCATTCGAAGATGGCATCAGAACGTTTCCCAAGGGTCCCCCATCACGGCGGATGTCAACCTCCGGAGGCTCGGGGCATTCTGCATTCAAATGCGGACCACTCCCGAGAATTTGCTGAAACTAAAGGAGGAAAGGTTGCACAACCTCTTCCTCGACTTTGTCAATGAGGAGACAAAAAAGGGTCGGACGGGCTCCTATATCAAGAGTACCCTGACAGCCGTTCGATCTTGGCTGGCACACAATGGGATTCAGGTCAGGCGTCCGGTAAAAGTGAAGGGGGCTCAAGCCACCCCGACGTTGCAGGACGAACGCGTCCCAACCCAAGAGGAGCTTCATCGAATATTCCTTAGCGCCACGCCAAAGGAACGTGTCGCTTGTGCCCTGATGGCACATTCTGGTGTTCGCCCGGAAGTCATTGGCAATTATCTCGGGAACGATGGCCTACGACTGAAGGATATTCCAGAATTGCATGTGGAAGGTAAGTTGGTGACATTCCAGACGACCCCCGCTATGATTGTCATCCGGCCCGAACTGTCTAAAGCCCGAAACAAGTACTTCACGTTCCTATCTGATGAGGGCTGCTCTTACGTTAGGGACTATCTTGAACAGCGCCTAAGTAATGGGGAGCGGCTCGAGGCAGGATCGGCGCTAGTGACTCCAAATGTCAAGGTCAAGGAATTCATACGGACAACCAACGTATGTGATGGAATCAGAAGGGCGATCCGAACTGCTTCCTTCCAGTGGCGTCCGTATGTTCTTCGGGGCTACTTCGATACCCAGCTTCTCATGGCCGAGAGCAAGGGGAAAGTGGCTCACGACTACCGAGTGTTCTGGATGGGTCACAAAGGCAGCATGGAGGCCCGATACACCACCAACAAGGGCCGGCTACCCTCCGACCTTGTGAATGACATGCGGGATGCCTACCGGCGATGCCTGCCCTTTCTGGAGACCACCTCCACGACTTCCAGGGAGGACGTGCCCAAGCAGGTAGCGATTGCCATGCTGCAACTTGCTGGATTCGACGAGGAAGAAATCGAGAAGATGGACCTGAACGATCTTGCGGCCATCCGAGACCAAGTCAGGGACCGGTTGGGGGCGTCGAGTGGCCCCACACAGGAGGTTGTCCCCATAGGCGAGGTTTCCCAGAGGCTCGCAGCGCGGTGGCAGTTCGTGGCGGCGCTCGGACCCACCCAGGCCATCGTCACTTCGCCTTCCAGTCCACGTACTCCACCCACTCCTGCAGTCTCCGCCTTGCCTCTGCGTGCGGCAGCCAGTCCGGTTCCCCCTGCAGGGCAAAGCGCAGTGGGTGGTTCTCGGGTAGGAGGGGAACCTGCCTCTTCAGTGACCGGAGGTCCTTCATCGACTCTGCCCTTACCTCCGAGGGCTTCGGGACAGCTTGGGGAAGCGCATTCGGTGGGAGTGCACCGGTTGGAACCGCACCGGGGCTCACCAGAAGAAGATAGCCCTGGCCAGAGTTGACCCTCTGGAACGGCAAGACCTCGACCTCACCATCAACATCACTCCCTTCGGGCACTGGCACAAGCACAATGGCGAACCTCCTTCCGTTCACGGACACAGCCTTCAAGTATAGGGAGAGGCTGCGTCTACTTGCCACCAGCGAAGAGAACTCCCTCCTCCTTGCCCAGCAGAAGAGCGCAACTCATCCCCCAAGCAAAGACCATACTTGTTGCGCTCGGAAAGATGGGGTCTTGGCCAACGACCCGTGGGTGGATTCTCTAGTGGAAGTTGGGTTAGACCTCAAGTTGCATGGCTGATTCCCCAAATGTGCAGAGCATTGCCATGTGCCGACCCTGGTCTGTGAGTTTAAGCATCCTTTCGCTTCCCGCGGATTCAACTTCCACAAACTTCCATTCGAGCAGCTTCTTGACAACCCTGCGATTCAAAGTAACATTGGATAGGTTACGAGGTACCCCCCTTTTCCCATCCTTCGGTTTCTTCGGAATCTCGTATCCCTTTGAGCCGCGCTTGCTTAATAGGTCGATACACGCCGTATATGACAGTGTGCCTCCGGGAGCGTTTGACAATGCCCACAAAACTACCCGCGAATCTCCCTGCGGAATGGGAAGTCTGAAGAACGGTATCTCCACGGGATCCCCAGACATCCCGATAGAAAGGCCATGTTCCATTCGATCCTTCTCAGTGCGAGAATAGTCATCGGCGACTGGATAATAGAGTAAGCCGGTGTGGCTGCTCAGATGAGCCATTGCAACCAACATTGAGGCCGCGGCCGCGACCTTCCCGGCTCCCGCGATGTTGATCATCAAAGTGTTGTTGGCCCTCTGTTCGGTCTGAACGATGTCTGACATTTCCCTGAGAAGTCCACTCAGGTCGGAGTTTGCATCGACATCGTGGTGTTTGACATCGATTCCTTTCCTTTCCAGGAAGACCTTCACCATGTCCAAGTAGTGCGACCTGACGGGGTCAGAGTCGGGCCTGCAAAGAAGGTGCACCCGGTGAGCATGCATCAAAGAAATCGGCCGAACAACCCTGTCGTACTCCCACCCCAACGGAACAACGTGAACGATCCTTCTCATCACCCTTACGAGAGTGTGGATACTTATGATAGTATCGATAGCAAGATTCAAGCCAACTCGGACCTTACTAAGAGCCTGACGGAAAGGTGGCAATGGCGTGCATAGCTAAACTTCTCGAAAACCTGCGACCCGAAGTCGAGAGTGGACTGAAGCCTTACCTCGGAGGATTCATCGGAGCAGTCATTCGCACCTACCTTCCTCAAACCTGGGTGTTCGTTACGGAAACTGAAGCGGCTACCTTCTACGTGGCTTGTTCTGGAGACACCGTTGTGTATCCCCAGGCCGCAGATCGACCCGATGTCACGATCGTAGTCGATCACGCCGTAATTTTTTCCGCCCTTTCTACTCGGGATTCTAGTCTGGTGCCAGCGGGAAGGAGGGAGGTTCGTTTCCAGACCCAGAAGGGCCGGACCGCCTTCAATTTCTTGAGGAGCCGGTTTGGATTGTAGGAGGGGATGTGGGAGCAGTGAGAGTCTACAGCAGAGGGTCATACGGGGAATCGCTCGCGGTTGCCGCAGCGTTGCTGGTTGTTACGGTGTATTTCTTGGTACTGTCGGCTCCCCCTCGGGCAGCATTCGCCGGTAGTTCAGAGCCGAATAGCGCGAGCTTGGGCCTCCCAGACAGCGAGCGGTCCGAAGGTGCAGCCTCCCTATCGCTCGGTAGCGGAGCAGGGAACGCAGTGACCGTAGGTGAGCTCTGGAACCTCACAGTTCACGTCGAGTACAATTTTAGTGGGGTCGCTGGTGCCACCGTCAACATTACGAACCTGACGGATGGTGCGCACGTAGTCGGGACAACTGATGCGTCGGGAACTTATTCGGGTTCTGGCTTGCAAGGTGGCACCTACCAGATTGAGGCACTGGCGAAACCCCCCGGCGTCAAGGACGACATCTCGAGTCAGGAGGATGTAAGTTTAACCCCCTCTCTCGGAACAAACTTCACAGACGCGATAACTCTTGTCCTAAGTACCCCCAAACCTGAGGCGCTCACCGTCCAAGTTGAGTCGACGAATGGGACCTGTCCATACACACACCATACCACTTTGTACACGTCGGTTGCGGGGGCCCTTGGGAATGAATCGTATCAGTGGTATGTGGATGGAGCATTTCGGGGAAACCAATCGACCCTTTCCCTTTCGGTTTCAAGTCTAGGGAACAACGTAAATGTGACCGTTACCAGTCGAGGGTTGTGGCTTGGGACTTACCCTTACGCCAATAGCAACAATAGCCCACGCTTCCATTTGAACGGAACCGAATGTGGAGAACCCGTGCGCCTAAGTCCTGCTACTGGCAGTTCGGGTGGAAGCCTAACTCTTTCTTGGAATGGAAATGCTGGCTACGTCCTTTTGGTAAATCGCACAACGTCCATCACGATCATCGCCAATCTGACCTTCGCTCCTTCAAATTCAGGTTGGTCGAACCCACCTCAGAATCTCACCAAGTTCATGGGTGTCGTCACGCCTTGGTGGCAACTTTCCATCACGAATCCGGAAGGAAACACCGCTCCCCTTGAGTGGATAGTTCAGCCTGGTCAGTCATCGCAGATGTTTGCAGAGTTCCACTCAACCAGTTTGCTGCACCCCTCAGTCGGAGACAGGATCAACATCTCCGCCTCCCCGACTGGCAACCTGGCCCTTGCAGCGGACTTGGTTACGCTTGCGTATGAGACTTTGGGGATCATTGACCCCATTCAATCAGTCGACAAGGACCCGGGGTTCTTGGCGGAGTTGATTCAGACGGAGGCGATTGGGCTTGCCCAGCAGGTGACTTCCGCTGAGATTCAAGATGGATTCTCGGGCAATAGTTTAGGCCTCGACTTCTTGCTGAATAGTGCAATCCCGTGGGTGCTCTCCGACGCAACAACCTTGCCATCCATACTTGCGGGGGCTGGATCAATCTATCTGACGCAGTACCTCGGGATTCCTTTCGCCTCCTTCAATAAGACTCTCCAATCTGCTCTTCTCCAAATTGCGAGCGACCTCGCTTCAACGGCAGTTTCTGGATTCGGGTATGGGACTTTGGCGTACCAAACTGGAATGTTCGTCGGCGTGCTTGGCTCTAATGCGACTCTTGCGCCGTTTAGCATAACCAACGTCGATTACCAGAACTCGACATCATGTCAGGAACTATGTGATGAGGGAGGGGGGGGAGTCGTTACATACACTTCCCTGGACTGGGAGTCCATCCTGTGGATAATCGTTATTGTCGCGGTGATTGTGGCGACCCTTGCTATTATAGTTTACTACGTAAAGGCAAAAGAGCGTTAAACCGACTCGATCCTGCGGGCCAGCAAACATTGGAGCATGCGGGGCGGGGTACCTCACACATTCACAACAACACCAGAACTGGTTCATGGCATTCCTTGGCCGTCCCTTCTTCGAGCTACTCACTCATGACGTTTCCTACTTCTCCTGCCACGAGAGGTACTTCGCCCACTCCCGGAGCTTCAGCCGCAACTCGGAGCGGGCCATCCAATCCGGCTCGTCTTGCAGGGCGAATCGCAGCGGATGGTTCGAGGGCAGGCGGGCCACGTGCTTCTTGAATGGCCGGAGGTCGGCCATACCATCCTCGGGTACACGAGGAGGCTTCGGGAGGGACTGAGTAACGGGAAGGTAGTCGATCGTGGAGGCTAGGTCTTGAATCTGAGAGACGCCAACCTCTCCGTCAATGGTGGTGCCTTCGGGCACGGGCACGAGCAGAAGGGCCATTCGGCTGCGGCTTGCGGACATTCGTGTTCGGCAGACTGAAGCCAAAGAGATATTTAAGCAGTATAGATTTCTATATCACATGTGACCACTTTCGCCACGTCCGTCTGGTGTACCAGGCACCATAAAATACTGGATTGCGAGTATCTTGAAACGACATGGTGCCGGGACTCGGGGATAGTGAAGGTATCGATTACTTGGACACAACCATCCTTCCCTATGAGGGTTTGGTTGAACGCCTCGACATCGACGAGTCCTATGCGGACGACAAGATTCTGATTACTCCCTTGTTGGACCCAAGCTTTGGCACGGCCGATGGTCAGTTGACCTCAGCAGGAATCGATTTGAGACTAGACTTCAGGTTCAGACGAATTCTGCCAGGGGAGGTAACTGCAATCTCGCTCGTCAGAAAGCAACGCATAGACACAGCTGTAGAACTCGACGTTGATGATCCTCGGAGCAGATATGTTCTCCACCCCGGGGACTTCGTGCTTGGTCAGTCGATGGAGTACATTCGGCTTCCAAACGATATCGTGGGCCGACTTGACGGGCGTAGCAGTATGGGGAGGCGCGGACTAGAAGTTCATAGCACCGCAAGTTGTGTCGACCCTGGTTTTCAAGGTCATCTCGTCTTTGAGCTCAGCAATGTTGGAAGAGCCCCAATTATTCTCCACCCTTTCATCAGAATTGCGCGGCTAGTTTTTTATAAGACACGTCCTACGGCTTTCCCGTATCAGGGAAAGTACAGGTTTCAAAATAATGTCATGCCAATTCAGCTGGATAAATTGACACCCTTGTTAAAGAGACAGAGAGATGCCGAAACCGCTGATTAGGTCGGCTGGACACAGGGTAGTGTTCATTGGTAGCCGACGCGATACGGATGTTAGAACGAAGAACAGACTACTTGGAACTCTCTCAATTGCGACCGAAGCGCTGCAGGCTGTCAGGGAGGACCATCGCTTGGCTACTGAATTGATCAACGATTTGGAAGTCATTCGAAAGGCGCAAAGGCTTGAGCCCCAGACCGAAATCTCTCTGATGCAAGAGAATGTTCAGAAAGTGGCCATGGTGGTCGAGAGGGTTTCGAGCGTTGTAAGGAGTTTCGCATTGGAACTCCCGATTACCGATGCATCAAAGCCGGACCTCTCCGAGATCGAACGACTGGAGGATGAGTTGGATCTACTTTACCGGAACATTTCAGACGAGTCCCTAGCTGATGAGTGACTCTTACTCCTTCCTAACGCCGGAAATAATCAGCAAGAGGTTGCACACTTACCATTTCCACCTTAAGAGATTAGCGGACTCTTCAACAGATGTCCGTCTTCTTCTATGGCAGAGTGATGACACCAAGAGAGTTGTCTCGGAGCTTATCCAGGTTCTCCAAGATGAGCTTAGTGAAAAGATCAAGAAGATTGAGTCCATGTCGGACCAAGCCAGGATGGCTGAACAAGCTGGCATTGCCCGAGCTCAACTTGAGCAGTTTGTCCACTATGTGGAGCACTCTCTGTCGGAGGTCACGTCGGTTTTGTCGGATGAAAGGTCTGTGGGGCGGGAGCTCTACTATCTAGTCTTGAACGTTCTAACCGACCTGGGGCTGGCTGCGCTTGATGAGCCAACTCTAGAAAGAAAAGGCGAGGCCAAGGTGGGCCACCCCAGAAAGAATGTTGCGATACTTATCAATCGCGGGGAGAGCGTGGCGGTACAGCGTCTATCCCACAAGCTCGTCGAGGACCTCACTTTCTTCCCCAGAACCTTCGCAAGGGGGATGAATATCGAGAATTCCCCATGGCTGCTGTCAGTGCCGGTTTCAGTTCTCAGGAACCCACTCAATTGGGTGGCAGTTCTCCATGAAATGGGGCATGTGGCGGAAGAGGAAACCATCCGTGCGCTTGACCAAGTTAGGATTGCATACGAACGAAAGGATGGAGCGTTCGATTCCTACAATAGTACCAGCTTCCAGAGGCTGATAAGCCACCTGTCAGAATATCAAGCAGATTTCATTGCATATCTGTACGGCGGTTACTCATACGTTCGGATAATGCTCCTCAACGAGTTCACTCGAGAGATTGGGACTTCATCAACTCATCCAGATTGGCTACACCGTATGCGCATTCTCCGTTCGGAGTACCTCAGCCCGATTCTTGAGGCCGCAGGAATCAAACCTTCCGAGAACAGGGGGTATGATAGAGACGCTGAGTACCCACGATACGAGAAGCTCGTCAAAGCCCCACATGGCAATCTAATCACGGATGAATTCACCGATGAATGGCTAAGGACCATCCTAGTCAGGACTGCGAAGTATCTTGCGAGCACCACTACCAAGCGATTTGGCGGAGAGAAGCCTGGATCTCTAGTTTTCAACCCGGAAGATTATCGGAGGTCAACCGTGTTTGCTGCGCTAGCCGGTTTGGTCCCATACACTCGAGATTTCAGGTACGTCATGGCCGCCGGTACTGATTCAACAGCGTACGATAGTGCAATTGCCACCCTAAGAAGACTTCCCAAGACGGACACCCCAAGGCATAATTCGGAGACCATGGAGGGCCCGTCCACCAAAGAAGATAAGGAAGTTGCAGAGGAATTCAACAGGTATGTCGCGAATACTATTCGTCTGTGCTACATCCGTTCAAGGTATACAGCATGGACCAATGTACCGAGACCGGTCACTCAGCTGACGCTGGGCACAATTTGAGGTAGAGGCGAGGAGTATGGACCAAGGGGAAACCAAGTTTGAGACCGAGAAGCAACTACTACTCCGCAAAGTCCAGGAGGATCTGAGTCGTCTAAGAAGATTCGATGAGTCAATAAGGGAACAGGTAGATTCAATCGTTGACGATTGCGTCGGCGCTGTCCCCATTGAAATCACTCAAAAGACTTCTTCAACGAGTTATTTAGTGATCATGGCCGATGGAGGAAGGGGAGGCGGGGTCAGCCGGAAGCTGTGGAACATACGTCTCACTTGGCGAGAGCGTGCATGGGACAAACTTGAGCAGCTAGGTGCGACGTCGGCCGCCGCAACCATTGTTCCTTGGCTCGGGGTGCTTGTGGTACTGCTCGTAGCGAAAACCGTCCTTGACCTAACCGAGATACATCTGTCTGAGAGGCATGCCATGGTCCTTTGGGCATCATGGAAGGTTCCTTCACACGACCACATAGTGTCCGTTGACCAGATTCTGTCCGTCTTGGTATCAGCAAACGAACATTTCACCGAAACGGAGGTCGGTTCACTGATGTCGGACTTGCACTATTTTGAGTGTGTGTCACGAGAGCCCGATGGAAGATTCCGCTTGGTGGAATCCTTAGAGTTAAGAACACATCTTCCAGCGCGATAGCTTAGTCCTCGGACGGCCTTCTGAGGCGTCCCTTGCCTGCAGGTTGGTCAGGCCACAGGTGAGCGCTTTCCGTGCCTCTTGCTACCTAGGGGTTGTGTAGGAGCATCTTTGTTGAGAAACTTTGGAAGAGCACTCTCGTCTACCTCAACTTCTACCCTTGGTGTTGGTGGAGTCGAGGGCATGGCCCTGAAAACCACGCTGTCGAAATCCCCGAAGTCGGCTCCAGGGTCCCACGCAATCTCGGTTCTCATGTCGAGGAGGTAGTTTCGAATCTCGCCTTCGCCAAGATTGTAGGGCTTGAGCACCTCCTTCAACCTCCTCCCTGTCACAGGGGTCTCGCTACGGATGGTTGAGAGCATGGTATCCGTGATCATCCCCATCCGGGCGAGTTCCTCCCTGGAAACCTCGCCTCCCGCGTTCGTGTATCTCGTGGTGCCACCGTTCTCGCTCTTCTCGATTTTGTGAGTTTCCGAAAGGATAGACAATTGTGTCCGCACGGTGGCATCAGTTGCACCAGTCATCGAAGTCACTTGGTGGACCAACGCGGCCTCCTCCTCGTTCGGGTTCTGTTTCAGGTGGTCCTCGATGGCCTTGGCCACACCACTATCGGACGAATTCGCAGTGGTCATGGCCGGTCCGCCTCCCGAGCGTCGCCTCTTCCGTAGCTCCACAAAGGCAAGGATAGCCGCGAATGCGACCACCATGGCAACCACGACCAGCAGGAACGTGAACCCCCAGTCCGTTCCCTGGCCACTTGACCCTGTCGGACCCTTGCCTGATGGTGGGGTGGTGAGGTTGAGCACCAGTGTGTAAGGAGATGAGGTCCGGTTGTAGTTGTCGATGACCTGGATGAAGAGCTGCTGGATTGCGGACCCCGTGAGGGTCAGATTGGCCACCCTCTCGCTCAGGGGAATCCAGGGCAGTGAGGACAGGTTGGACTCGTTCGTGGAATACCGGTAGCCTGTCACAGAGCCATCGGTGTCGCTGGTCTGGAGCACGAACTCGAGCTCGAGATGGTAGGCGGTCCCGTTGCTGGTCGTATTGTGAGATAGGGAGACCTGCTCGTAGGTAGCGTTGTCGATTGAGGGAGGGATAGTTCCCAATGTCAGAACCTTCGAATCAGCCATCTCTCCAAGCGCATCGGTTACATTCACCGAGATCTCGTAGGAAGCAGCTTGGTGAAAGATGACGGTTGCCTGCGGGGCGGTCGTGACCTGGTGATTCGCTCCTAGGCCCCACGAGTAGGACAAGGGTCCGGTTCCACCACTAACGCAGTTCAGGGAGAATGTCAACGCGTTGCCTGCCATTGGGATTCCTGACACGATCTGGGGCGCACAAGGAGCAGTCGGAACAGCATTCACGGTGAGCTTTGTCGTCTCGGATGCCCGGTACCCAAATGCGTCAGTCACCATGGTAGTGATGGAGTAACTGCCAGACGTAGTCCAAGTGGCATCCAGGGCATTCACGGAGCCGTTGATCCAACGGTTGCCACTTACCGCGGAGATGAGCCAGTCATAGGTGAAAGGTGCCCACCCACCCGTGGCCGAGGCGGTGGCGTTGTCCCACATTCCGCTGTCCACGACTGACCGGCTGATGGTCAACGTGACCGGGCCCACCATGTCCACGATCACCTTCACCGACAGGGTGAAGGTCGAGACCTGCCCCTCGGAATCGCTGATGGTCACTGACAGGGAGTGGTTTCCGACCGATGGCCACGACAAGGAAAAGTTGGTCCAGAGGTTGAAGATCGCAGTCGAGTTAACCGTGGTTCCGTTCAGCTTCCAGACTACCGAGTAGGGCCGGGTGCCGCCAGAGAAGGTCAGGTTGAAAGAGGCAGTGGTCCCGGAAGGAAGTGTGGTGCTTCCACCAGATGTGATTCCCGAGGTTGAGATCGGCCCATCGACCATAGACATGACCTTCACGGCAGGGTCCGCAATCACCTGCACGGAAGTCGATAGGGTCGAACTGGCCCCGGCTCCATCCGTGATGGTCACCTTGACCGTGAAAGTCCCTGGGGAAGGCCAAGCGTAAGTCACCCAGGGTTGGTTCGTTGTCTTGGTCGCCCCGTTGCCGAAATCCCAGACGAAACTGTAGGGAGTGAGGCCACCGGTGGTCTTGGCAGAGATGTTGTCAATCACTTGGGCATCAAGGTTTGTCTGGGCGGGCGCTATTGACGTGACGCTGACAGGTGCTGTGACATCCACTATCAGCCACTGTCTAGCTGTCCCGCCTACCCCACCAAAGGAATCCTTCACGGTGAGGTCCAGTGTGTATGTTCCCACATGGGTCCACGTGTACGTGGTCGAGCAACTCGACGTCGACGATGACCAGAGAGCGATAGTGCCGGACCCGTTCTGAGTGAGTGTGCATGTGTACGGGCTTGACCCCCCGACGTAAGAGGCTATGAAGGTGGTGGTGGCCCCAACCTCGTCCTGGAGAGTTCCACCCTGCACCGCGGAGTAGCTCCCTGCTTGGGCTGAAAGAGTGAGGGACCCGAGATCCGAGACTACCTGATAGGAGAAGGGCACGAAGAGTCGGGAGTGGAGTCCATCCCTCACCGTTAGGTTGAGCGTGTCGGTCCCGTTCCAATTGGGGACGAAACTGCACGACTGGGTCCCGTACGAAGGCACGGCCACAGGTCCGCAGAGGGACATCCCGCGGGTAGAGTCGTTCAGCCACCATTCCATGGGAGGAGCCCCATGATTCTGAAAGAGGGTGAAGGTGACGTTGGCCTGAGTGCCCTGGTGCACAAGAGGGATTACCGGAATGCTCACGTTGAGAGGCCAATAGACGCTCTCATTGAACCGGAGCGTAGAGACCCAACCGGTGGAGTCGGTGATGTTCGTGACCACCATGTAGGTCCCTGCCGTACTGTACGGCTGGTAGTCGGGCAAGAGGAGAGAACTACCTCCCAATCCATTCACGCACCCGGCGGGCCACGCAGGGGGTGCGTCTATGCAATTGGAGTAGGGGGCGATTCCTCCAGTGAAGTTAATCTCCAAAGCGAGGGACTCGTTGGCGTACGCTACTCGTCCACCGACTGGGAACCAGTACGACGTGATTGCTGGGTCGGTATAAACGATGAAAGCTACGGAGTGATTTGCACTTCCTCCTCCGGTATCATTTGCAAAGACTGTCACGGTGAAGGTCCCTGTAGCCGTTGGTGTGCAAGGGAGTCTGCTGGAGTTTGCAGTAGAGCAACCTGAGGGTAGACCGAGGTAAGTGTATGTGTAGATGCCTGTTCCCCCACTGGCATTGGCGTAGAGGAGTAGGGTCTCATGCATGTCCAATTGAGACCTGTTGACCTGCAACGAAACGATGGGTGCGGAGGTCACCACGAAACGGGTGGGTGCGGAGGTCACCGTGTATCCGTTGGAATCTTTCACCGTCACCGCAACATAGCTCACCGTTTGCTGGGTCGGGGTACAGGAGACCGTGCTTGAATTGACCGAAGCGCATCCCGTGCCTGTCGGAAGACCCGCCCAAGAGTAGGAGTAGATACCGGTACCACCGTAAGGGTTGGCAATGAACGTGACCACCGTTCCAATGTCGGCGGTGGGATTAGTACTAGACGGTGAGGGTGCTAAGGGATCTGACAGTACGTTCACCAAGGGTGCAGTGGTCATCGGAGAACCAAAGTTGTTCCAGTCAACCACCGACAAGGTTGGAGACAGGGTAGTGGCCACTGAGATATCGCACCGCTCGTAGTACTGATTCCCCGAGGTCGAGTTCTTGGCTCCCTGACAACCCATAGACGGGAGGCCACTCCAAGTGTAGTTGAAGCCGCTCCAGTTCGTGAACGGACCGCCATAGCCCCCGTTCACCGTCGCATTGATCCAGAAGATCTGCCCCTCGTCTGCCGAAGTTCGCGAGGCCGAAATCGAAACCGTGGGGTCACTCCAAACATTGACTTGCGCATAGGCGAATTCCGTGGAGTACGCCCACTGAGAGGTGTAACCGTTCGAGTCGGTAACGGACACTTCTGGAATCTCTCCACCGAGAATGGTCTGGGTGCACTTGACTGAGGATGTCGTAAGCCCGGTGCAGTAGGCCGATGGTGGTGGCTGGTTATTGTAGGTATATCTCCACGAGTAGGTGAAACCTCCACTACCTCCGCTCTCTGTGGCGTTGTACCAAGCCACTTGGCCGATGTCGTAGTTCTCCCTCGGACCGATCGTGATGCCCGTGATGCTGGGGTCCGTTGACAGGGTGAGAGAAGTTGTTCCTGTTGCGGTGACAGCGTAGTTGTTGCTATCCACCACCAAAACGGTTGGTGTAAACGTTCCACTTGTTGTAGGAGTGCACTTGACCGAAGGGACTGTCTCCTGTTGTACGGATGGGCACCCTGTCGGAAGGTGGCTCCATGTGAAAGTGTACCCATTGAGACCTGGATAGCCCCCAGTTACCGTGGCGTTGAACCAGACCACCTGATTCTCGTCAGCGGCCGTCCGAGACGGGATGATTGAAGTTACGACGGGATCCGAGAAGGCACCCACTGATGGGGCGGTGACCGCTGGACTAGTGACATCATTCGAATCCGTCACCGTGAGGGTTGGGCTGAACGTGCCGGTGGTCTGCACAGTGCATTTCACGGAATCAGTGGTCGTGCCCGCACATCCAGAACTTGGTAGGTTGCTCCATGTGTAGGTGATCACTCCATATCCTCCCGACACTGTTGCATTGAACCAGACGGCCTGATTCACATCGACTGTTGACCGTGAGCTTGTAATGACGGATATCGTTGGGTCTGGGGAGACGGTCAGCATGCCGTATGTTCCGGCGGTCTTTCCATCGGCATCCATCACCCACGCGTGTACTGTGTAGGTCCCCGGCGAGCTGGCGGTACATGCCACCTTGTCGATAGTAGTGTACGGAGGGACCTCTCCACTCGGTCCTGAGATCGCTGACGGGCACGAGTTGAAGTACTGGTCGAGGGAACCATCTTCCGAGTTTACAAACCAAAGGTACTGATACGGAGAAGTCCCACCGATCGGTGTAGCAACAAAGGAAAGCGCTTGACCGCTGTCTCGCTCACTGGCCATCGAGAGTGAGACCGAGGGCAAGGGGTTCACCGTGAAGGTGAAGGTGAAGGTGCTCTCTATCGCATTCCCGTTTGAGTAGTCTACATACAAGTCTGCCGTGTAGGTTCCGCTGGTTGCGGAGCTACAATCGGTCCAAGAGTCACCGGGGTCTCCACCAGAACCGCTGCCCGAGCCATAAGTACAACCAGAAGGGAGCCCGGCCCAAGTGTACCAATAGAATATTCCACCGTTCGTCTGCTGATTGATGGTATCGGACGTGGGGAGTGAAGACAGGTTGTAGACCACTCCAACCGTGACCTGAGTAGCGCCTGTAGTCATTGCGAGGTCACTGTAAACAGTGATCCAGTCGGTGGCGCTGGCCTCTTCCCCACCGCATGTGCATAGGATATCCCCATAGACATGAAACTGGCCGGACTGGGTGGGAGTGCAGGAGAACTGTGCGGCGTCCTGGGAGGTACAACCACCCGGGAGGTTCCCCCAGTACCAGTAGTCACCAGTCGGGAGGGTGCAGCCACTCGCGGAGAATGTCACTGGTTGACCCACAAAATCCCCCACGGGACTAGCCGATACTTCAAGTGACCCGCAGACCAGCGGGTGTATTGACAGGGATATTTTCGCATGCCGCGGGGTGCCGAGATTTCCGGACTGGTTCTGGGAAGGTGAAAGAGGGGGTTCGGTGATGTTCTGTGTAAAGGACGGCCTTGCGGGGTCAGGGGCGGGCTGAACAAGGACCCTCACTGGAGAGTTCGTTGAAGAATGGGTTTCGGGGATCACTGCCTTACCAGATGGTGAAACTTCGCTGAGGTTTCGGGCATGAGCAGGAATCGTCGTCCCGACGCTTGCGGGTCTAGGTTCCGAGGTGCTCTGGGGAGAAATTTTGGTGACGAGGGCTGTGGTGTGGGAAGCTGTTGGACCCAGATTTGCGACCTTCACTCCATAGAAGGGTGTGGACGGGAAGACAAAGATTCCACCCATCAGGAGGATTGACAGGGTCAGGATTGAATGCAGGCGCGGACCTGGTCGTTCTCTCAAAGTGTACATTCTGTTCACCTGGGCAACGGCCGCGATAGGGGTGAAACGACCAATTTCTGCTTCGTGGTCGCTTCCAATTCGTTGAGCGATGGCCACACCCACTTGCCCTTGATGACCGGCTTCGCAAGGTAGACATGTCCGACCTCTCGGGGTTCGAAGGCCGCTCCCTTAACCTCCGCTTCAACATAGGCAAGGTACTCGCTCTGCGGGGCCACAAAGGCAATAGGGTCGAAGCTTTCGAATCCTTTCGCCCCCTTCTTGCGCACATCCAGCTCAAGGTGGCTAGCGACCTTCTCGTTGATACGGATCGCGTTGTGCGGATTGATCTGGCAAATCGAGACCACGTCGTACATCTCCCGCTGGAGGATCTCCTGGGAATTGTGCGATGGAACGATCCTCAAGCGCCCAGGCCCCCGGTTCAGGAAGGCCAGGGTGCGGAGGTGATGGGGTAGCTTCTCGATCACGTCTTCCCGACATCCTATCAATTGGGCCACCTCGTAGGGAATCGAGGTATACATCCAGCTGGTCGTCGTGGCCTTCAACACCGTCCACTCATCTTGTCGGGGCATAGGAATCGAGGGGGACATTGAGCTCTATCCTATTAAGCGTTTCGATGTAGTATAGATATCTATTATAAAGGCAACCGGGTCCCACATACGCGACCGACAAGGTGAACTGCGTAGACCAGAGCATGCCAGCGTGAAATCGTGAATCTTGGCAGGTACCCAAAACGAGGAGGAAGACCTTGTCGATACCTGTAAGAGCGGAGTTGCCGCAAGGGTCGGCCCAGTCCCTACGAAGAATCGTTATCTATCGCTCGCAGGATTCTATAAGCGGCACTCTCATCCGTCCCTTGATCGAGAAGCTTCTTTGATTCCTCGGAGAGCCTCGCCTTGAATTTTGTTAGCTTGTCGGAAGTTACTGATGCGAATCGGTTCCCGTCAATCAAGTTTACCTGCGACCGGTCAAAACGAGAGAACGAATCCCACACTGCGTATCCAAAGGCGATGGTGGCCATAGCGGCCTCGGCGCCGCCAGGAACTTCTTGGATAGTGTCCTCTGGAATGTTCCACATTTGCATCACCAATTGGGCAATCGGAGCCGAGGCACCCACCACACCTCCAAAAATCGCGCCGAGCAAGGCCCCCAGGAGCATCCCTGCTGGCCCCCCTATCGCCCCAAGAATGGCGCCTGTAGCGAGTCCTGCGGCCGCGCCTCCGGGAGCTCGGGTAACAAGCTTGCGAACCTGCTTCGTACGAGGAGTAACCTTGGTAGACTTTTTGGTTGTCTTGGACAATACCGACGCAAAGGTGTCCCGAATTGCCGTTTCAACTTCACCGCGTACCTTGGAACCTCCCACCTCGTAGTCAATACCCAGACGAATGACCAGTCCAGTCAAGAGAACCTTATGGATCGGAACTCCGACCTCAGGAACCACCTGATGCGGTTTCACGGTTGAAGCGCGAGCAGCCACTCGAAGGATAGCATCCTGAATCAACCGGTTCCGGCTGAGTTGATGTTGCCGAACAAGCATCTCGTTGAACGTAGCAACTGCATTCTCGGAAAGCTGAAAGCAGACCGCATTGACTAGACTGTCCAAAGCAATCGGTTTTCGATTTCCCCCTTTGGGCTTCGCAGCAACGGCTACGAAATCCACGAATGCACGCTTCTTCAGGTCGAGGCGAATGTTCTCTATTGAGTTTTCGTTGTCAAGAAGATCTCTCTTGTTTCCAGCGAGAACGACCGACGGACATCTAGCTCTGACTTCATTCAGGAACTCGAAGTCGGAACGTTTGAAACCGCCCGCAAGGTCAAAGACCAAGATGACCACCACTGGAACCTTAGCATAATCCAGTTGGGAGCACATCCCCAACGTCCTGTTCTTTTGCGAATCGATATCGACTACAGGAATACTAGACGTACTGGAGTTCTTGATTGTTGAAGCTAGGCCAAGGAAAGACCGCGTGACTCGCTCATAGCGTTCATTCATTCCCCCAACTCCTGGGGTATCAATTATGGTAAGACCATTCTGCAAATGGATCCTAGCAATGGCTCCTGTCACGTCTGTGATTACCGCTGTGGGAACCACGTCGTCTCCGAAAAGTGCGTTTGCGATGCTTGACTTCCCTGTGTGGGTAGTTCCGACAAAGACCAAGGTAGCCTCCGACCTTCCAAGGATTCCCTTGACTGACCTGAGAAGACTTGCTGAAAGCTCGCTCTTTGATACTGACATCCAGAACTCCTCGCCAAAGACACGTCGCATGTAAGAGACTATCTGCTGCTCTTCAACGTCTCTTGGAGTCACTTCCTCGACGGGGCTGGCGAGACGCAAAAGGAATTGCCTTCGCGCGGCCATGCTGGTTGTATCAAAGAGCCCAGCGAGTTGGGCAAATGTGGAGACCAAGACGATTGAGTTCTCTTGCACAGCATGCAGATTCCTCAACTCTGCAGGAACCTCCGTACCAAGTAATATGACTCTGGACCCTGGGACCGTCACTCCGCGAGCGACTGCTATCACTCTCTGGATATCGTGAAGAGTAATTCTTCCGAACTTTACCTCGACGTAAACAGGAGCACCACGGTAGCTGCCACCAAGGTCAAAACTTCGAAGCCCCGACTGAATTCTGACGTCTATCCCAAGTTCCCCTAGGAGCGCTTGGACAACCCCGAGCATCCTATTCTGGATTTGAGAGGGGTGTTTTCCGGAGGTGTAAGTTGGGTCCCCGGAAGACAATCCTACTAGCTCGGCGGTGAGCGCGTCGTGTCTGTCGTGCATCTAGTGTATCCCCCAAACTCCAGAGAGCTCGCTAGCAACCACCACGGCGAACACTCGCCCTCTGAGCATATCCTGTTCGTCAAGGTTCAGGGAAGGCTCCCCCACGGACTCATAGAGAGAACAGAGTTCTTCCGACGAATGCGCTATTCTCGGGCTCGGCATGCGCGTTGGTAGGAGGGGAGAAACGAACGCAAAGAGCCAATCTTCCCCAGCATTCGTTGAGACCTGGTCCACCACCTGCCGCACCCTACCAAGGAAATCCCTGAATCCTCTATCGATGTAAGAGCTGTCGTAACTGGCCTTGGTCTCGACCACCAAGTGACCGTGTTTCTCTCCCGTTTCCCTAGGGCGGTGGTGAAAGTGGAGGTCGAAGAGAACACTTGAGCCATTCACAGGGAATGTCAACATGCTGGGGCTGTCCTGCGCCTTGGCCAGAAGGGACCAGTAAGGGATTCCACTGCCTATCTCGGGCACAATAGATTCGATGAAACGAGTTACGAGTTCGTTGTAACTTGCCGCTATAGCGGCTGGAAGTTCTCCGCCAGGCGTGGAATACCACCAGTCTTGGAGAGTCGCCCGCACTCTTCATTGTATCGGTTCAGACGAGAGGTGTTGCCTGGGGCGGTTTGAACTGCGGTAAAGTCTATGGAAAATAGATATCTATAACCCTTAAATATCTCAGCGCCTTGGGTACGGGCCGATGACGACCAACACCATCGGCAAAGAAGAGAAGCGAAAGGGCGAACGTACGACCTTGAGGATGCTACGGAGCGTGACGATACCACTGGTGGCGGTCCTGCTCTTGGGACTGGCATTCCCGGGCGGGGCATTGGCGGCCTCGCCGCACGGGACAACGGTCTCGGCGGCGACGAGCTGCAACGGCAACTCGACGTGCGACCTCGACTCGACCTTGAACAACATACAGTATTTCCTCATCGGGGTCGGGGTTCTCATCGGGGGCATCATGTTCGCACTCTTCGGCATCCAGCACATGGCCGGGGCCGTGGAGGAGATGCCGCCCGAGAAGCGGCTCCAACGGCGCCACCAGTTCATGACCCTGATCGTGGGGCTGGTGATCGTCTCAACGAGCGTGGTTCTCGTCCACGTGGCGCAGGGCCTGATCGTCACGTCGTAGAATTCCCGACGAAATCTGAACATCCCAGGGGGTTGCATGCGGGCCACCATCTGTGCTCTGTCCTTAGCACTGATCCTCATCGTGGGGGCATCCCCCGTCCCAGTGTCGGCCACTGCTCCCGGTGGGAAGGGGAGCATCACCTTCTCTGTCGGAACCTTGTCCTGTGAGAACGCCACCGCCCGTGTCAACCTCTCCAGTGTCAGTGTCTCGATCCTCTACCTGAACACCAGCGACTCCTTCTCAAACGACACCAACGATTCCAACACGGGAAGCTACAGTTGGAACACAGGGGCGAACTATACGGAGAACATCAGCCTCTCGGGAGCGATCTCGATCCTCCTCGACGCCAGTCCTCCATCCCAGTGCCCCTGGGCGGGGAACGCCTGGCTGAACTGGTCCAATGTGAGTGACGGGAGCGTCGTTGAGGTGGCCATCACCTTCCCCCCCGGAAACGGTGGCTTGGGCAACGGGAGTTGGACCACTGGCAATTCCACTGTGAAGGTTTCCCCTCCGGCACCAGCCTTCCCCTACTTTCTCGATATTGCCGGACTGGGACTCTTCTGCATCTTCCTCTACTGGACCCTCAAGGGCTGGCGAAAGCTCACCACGCTCGTCAGTGGAGATGCGGCATGATGAGCGGGCTGGTCAGCCCCCCTCTCCCTTCCAACGGGGGCATGGACACTTGTGAGGACTGTGGGTTTTTGATCTTCTGGCAGGATGAGCAGCCGCTCTACTGCGTTGATTGCGCCAAGGGGCCTCTTTGCTGGGATTGCTACGAGACCCATGCCCCCGGGGAGAAGGAGCCTTGAGCTTCTGGGGCGATTTCTGGTCGTCCCTCTGGGGAGCCCTCATGGCCCCATTGGGGGTCGCCGTGCAGACGGAGATGGGTTGGGTGGTCGGGTCCATTGACTACGTTCCTAGCCTGGACAACTCGGCCGTCAAGTCACTACTCGAGGTGACCTACTCCGTCTTCCTGGCCTCCCTCGGGATCATCATCGCGGCCATCGGCATCCTCTTCGTCCTCGCCCCCATAGCGGAGAAGAAGTTCCAGTACCGGCACCTGCTGACCAAGCTGGTCTTCGCCCTAGTCCTTGGGAGTTCCGTGATGCTCATCGGGGATTTCTGCATCGCCCTCTCTGGAGCCCTGGCCCAGACCATCCTCCCCCCGGGGACGAGCATCCCCTGGTCGAACGCCATCACCGGAGGGACGGGCCCCCTCACCCTGTTCTTCTACTTCGTCATGATGATCATGCTCTTCATGCTCCTCGTGGAGCAGGGCGTCCGCATCCTGATGATCTTCTTCGCCGCCGTCATCCTCCCCTGGGGGTTCCTCCTCTGGAGCTTCCCGAAGACCCAGTCCTACGGGAAAAAGATGATCAAGATGTTCTTCGAGTGGACCTTCCTCGCGGTATTCGTCGCCATCGTGCTCGAACTCATGGTCCTCTTCATCCAGGGGGGAGGCACCGGAAACTCCTGGCTCGACTCGTTCATCGTGATCGGAGCCATTGCGCTCGCCATCGGGATGCCCAAGGTGATGACCGACACCGGAGGGGCCGTCTCGGGCATCGGGGCTTCCGTCATGGGCGCAGGGGCAGGGATGGGCTCAGCAGAGACCTTCGGAGGTTCCATGGGGATGGCTGGAGGCATGCCTGGGATCGGAGGAGCTGGTGGAGGCGGCGGTGGACTCTTCAGCGGGGCAGGAAGGGCCATCGGCTCCGCAGCCCGCGGCCTTGGGACCATGGCTCCCATCGGGGCCGCTGCTGCTCTGGGAGGAGCCGTTGCCTATGTGGGCGGAAAGGCAATTGGTCGGGCAGTCGGCAAGAGGGTCGGAGGCCCCCTGAAGCAGGCCTGGAGCGCGCACAAGGCGGCGAAGGCAGGTGCCGGTGCAACGGGCGCCGACCCACCAGGCGGTGGAAGTTCAGGCCCGATACATCCGTTCTTCAACCTCGACAACAAGGAGTCCGGTACCGGGAGCCCAAGGCAGAGGGTTGCGATCGATTACCACTCCATGGTCAATTCGCTCCGAAGAAGCGGTGCCCTGCCCGCTACCCGGCCAGAGGGATAGAAGATGATCGAAGAAGAAGAGAGTGCGAGCTGCACGGTGAGCTTCCCCCCCAAGGTGGGGTCCGAGACCATGAGGATGGGCCCCTTGCCGGCGAACCAGGCCGTGACCCTGATCCTGAGTGCGGCCGTCGGGGGAGGAGCGTCCTACGCCCTCCTTGCCCTCTTCCCCCACGACCTGATTGCCATCCTCCTGGCCACGACCATCTTCCTCCTCTCGGTCGGTGCTGGTGCGGCCCTTGCCTTCGTGATGCGGCACGGAATGACGCTTCCCCGCTATCTCTTCCTCAAGTGGAGGTTCGACAGGGAGGCCCACCACTTCAGCGGCGTGGCCGAGACACGACGTTTCGTCCACTTGGCCGATGTCACCTCAGACACCCTGGTCCTCCCCCACGACACGTACGTGAGGGTGGTCGAGGCGAGCGGTGTGAACTTCGACCTCCTCGGCGTCGACGAGCAGAAGGAGCGCATCCTGTCCTTCGCCGGTTGGTTGAACGGCCTCGACTTCCCGGTTCAGGTCGTTGCCCGACCCGACACCTTCCACTCGGTCCCCTACCTCAAGGACCTCGTCCAGCGGGAGACCGAGGAAGTCTCTCCGGTGGTCAAGACTCAGATCCAGAGCTTCGCCGTCTTCTTCCACGAGACCGTTTCCCAGGCCCTGGACCGGCGCTTCTATGTCGTTACCCGGGTTCGGCTCCCGGACGCCATTCCGAATCTCTACAAGAACGGGCAAGCCCCTTCCCCAACCAAGAAGGCGAAGGTGGCCAAGGAGATACTCGACCTCCGGGCCCGGTCCCTCGTGGAGGGACTCGTGTCGATAGGATTGGAGGCACGGTCGCTGGAGGGGGAGGACCTGGTGACGCTCCTCCGGAACTACTACCACTTCGGATGCAAGAACGAGTCCCGGGGAACCCCAGCGAGCATTGTCGATGCCCTGGCTCCCGCGCGGGTTGACGTCTACCCCGACTATCTGGTCTGGGGTTCGGAGCACGTCCGCGTGCTGCGTGTGGAGAACTATCCCTCCAGCTTGCCCTTCGGGTGGCTCACCCAATTGCTGACCGACACGGAGCACCGGGTGGATGTCGTCCTGCACATGGAGCCCCTTTCCCAGGAGGCGGCGGTCACCATGCTCAAGCATGAGACCGTTCGCCTCCAAGTGGAGCTCATGGGACGGCAGAGCAAGGGCTCCACCGACACCATCTCGCTGGAGAACCAGCTGGGCATCTTCGAAGGCGTCCGTGCCGCCCTGGTGCGGCAGGAAGAACGCCTCTTCTCTACCGGGCTCTACATCTCCCTGAGGGGGAAGACCTACGAGGAACTCGAGACGCTGACGGCCCGGGTCCAGGGGTATCTCCGGAGCCTGATGGTGAGGGCGGTCGCACCCAGGTTCCAGCAAGCGCAGTTACTCCGGTCCACCCTGCCCTTCGGGAGGGACTTTCTGGGCGATACCTACCTCTTGCATTCCTCGGCCATCTCGACGATGTACCCCTTCGTTAGCGGCATGCTTGTGCAGCCCGGGGGAACTCTCTACGGACTCAACGAGGCCAACGGTTCACCGGTTATCTTCGACCGCTACAGCCTGGAGAACTACAACACGGCCATTTTCGGGATATCGGGTTCGGGGAAGTCCTACGCCTCCAAGCTGGAGATCTTGCGCCAGATGATGGTGAGCCCCGAGCTCCGCTCCTTCATCATCGACCCCTTGGGGGAGTTCGGGGACCTCACGGAGTCCCTGGGTGGCTCCGTTCTCACCCTCGGGGACGGTCTGACCCACCTCAATCCGCTGTGGATTGGGAAGGAACCATCCGAGCGGGTCCGGTTCGCCATGGAGTTCTTCCAGGCGACCCTTGACCTCACCAAGGAGGAGGTCGCCCTCTTGGACGGCACCCTGCACCGGATGCAGGTGGAGAAGCCGGACGAGTTCACTCTCGGGGACCTTCTGAAGGAACTGGATGGCCTGGGATCCGTCCACGCCGACCGGCTCCGAATCATTCTCCAGCCCTACGTACATGGGTCGTTCCAGTGGCTGAACCACGCGACTGACATCGACCTTTCTGCCCGAGTGGTCAGCCTTGACCTCAAGGGGCTCTCCGGGGACCTCTTCACCCCCGTCATGCTCCTCCTGCTCGACTTCATCCTCACGGAGTGCCGACAGGACTACGAGCGAAAGCTCGTGGTCGTGGACGAGGCTTGGCACCTGATGGACCGGGAGACTTCGGCGGTTGCCCTCGCCAACATGACCCGGCACTCCCGGCACTACCATGCCGGCATCACTCTGATTTCCCAGTCGGCGGCGGACTTCTTGGACAACGACCACGGCCGGGTCGCGATGACCAACTCCGCGATGATCACCCTCATGCGCCACCGTTCGGTCTCCGCGGCCATGCGGGACTACTTCGCCATGACCCCCGCAGAGGTAAGCTACGTGAAGCACACCAAGACCGGGAAGGACGTGGGGTACGCGACCGGGCTCCTCATCACCGGCACCACCCACACGCCTTTGCGCATCGTCTCCAGCGAGATGGAGCACGAGATCATCACCACCAACCCAGAGGAATTACGGGAACGGGTGGCGCAGGAGGCCTGATGCCCTACCATCGCATCCTCCACCACCAGCCCGTCCCCGCCCAACGGCGGGAAAGGGTCCCCCCCGAGGTCCACCTTCTGCTCAAGAGCCCGATCCCTGAGGGGGGAGTGGAAATCCACCTGCATCCCGATGGCCGCATCGACTGGTTGCTCTCGGCCCCTTCCGTGCAGGCCCTTTCTCTGTTTGCGAACTCTGTGGAGCGGACCTTTCCTGGGGCTGGGGTGTATCCCGAGCCTGTTCCTTGTGCCCTGCCCGGTCACCCTGCTGATCACTGGACCTTTGCATGGGCAAGACAGCGGACGAGACACTGGACACCATTGGACATTGCCAGGGAGCATGACTATGCCGACTCTCTCGTCACGGCTCTTTCCTCCCCCCTCGCCAGGAGCCACGAGGTCGTGGTCCAGATCCTTTTTCGGGCCACGGGGGCCTGGGAGGAGAACCCGCACCTCTTCACCGCCCCCCGGGAGAAGCTCCTCCTCTATCATCAGGGACTCGACGTCTCCATGACGGGCTCCTACACCAAGAGGGTCCCGACCCAATGGGACCAAGAGCAGCACCGGACGCTCTCCCAACGCTTGAACGAGCCCTCATACCACTTGGAGGTGAGGGCGGCGGCCTATGGACCCGAGGCGAAGACGATCCTGACCCATTGTGTAGGAGAGGCTTACCTGAAACAGTTCCTCTCCGGGAGGTGGCGGAGCCTTGAGTTCGTCAAGGAGGGGAAGAAGGTCGAGTTCGACCAGGCCTTCCGTTCCCACAGCTTTGGTGCCTTCGTCAATGGCAGGGAGCGCCGGGACATCTCACGAAGCGAACTGGCCTCCGTCATCTGCCCACCATGGTCCCGCCCGAATGCCGCACTTCAATACTACGTCGAAGACCAGGAGATCACTGCCCTACGCGAAGTGCTCTCCTCGCGGGGAACTGAGTCCAGTTCGACCCCCCCGTCTGCGTATCTGGCCAGCCTTGCGCCAAGAACCGTTGAGGGGGGTGGGCCCCCAAGGCGCTCGGGGGTCCTTTCCACCACGGGACGGTCACAGAACATCCCCAAGTTCCAACCATCGAACTTGCAGGAGGCCAGCCGCCAGTGGGTAGCGCTCGGAAAGACCTACCAGGGTGACCCGGTCTTCCTCTCGGAGACCCCGCCTTGGCATCACGCCGCCGTGCTGGGGGCGACGGGGACAGGAAAGTCCACCCTGCTCCTCCAGTGGGCTCTGGAGGTCCTCCTCAAGAAACCCACATGGAACGTGATCCTGATCGACCCTCACGGGACCCTGGCCGAGGCCCTCAAGGGGCTCCTTCCTCCCGAGATCGCCTCGGACACGATCGAGCTCGACCCTTCTCGCCTCACCTACCGAGAGAACGGGATGGAGATGGTGGGCCTCCCGTTGAACATACTGGCGCTCCCCGACCGGGAAACCATGGACGTTGCCGACCTCACGACGGCCCGCGACGTGATCGTGGACAACCTCGTCTACTTCGTGAAGACCATCTGGGGTCCCGATGTCTTCGGCCCTCAGATGGACCACAACATCTCGTCCCTGGCCTCCGGACTTCTCGAGATCCCCGGGACCAACTTGGTCGACATGTACTACATCCTGACGAACTCTCAGGCCCGGTTGCGATTCTCCGAGCTGGTCCACACCGAAGGGATCCGGCAGTTCGTGCTGAACGAGCTCCCTCGTCTCACGAACGTTCGCTACTCGCAGGACCGCGTCTCATCCACCCTCAATCGATTGGGGAAGATCACCAACAACAACCTCCTCCGCTTGACCCTTTGCCAGCGGGCGAGCCCAGTCGATTTCCGCACGCTCCTCAACCATCGCCTGGTCATCGTCAACCTCTCGAAGACGAAGATCGGGAACGAAGCATCTCGTTTCCTGGGGGCGATGGCCTTCGCCCGTCTCTGGCTTGCCGTCTTGCAGCGGGGGGTGACGGGCAGGCACACCGCGCTGTTCGTGGATGAGTTCCAGAACTTCGTGACCCCTAGCATCGCCCATGTCCTGACGGAGGCCCGCAAGTTCGGCCTGCACCTCATCATGGCGAACCAGTACCTGGAGCAAATCCCGGACGAGATCCGTTCAGCGGTCATCGCCAACACCGACACCTGGGTCTTCTTCCGGATGGGGGTGGAGGATTCCCGGAGGGCAGCAGATATCACCCGTCCAGGTCGCAGGGGATGGACCGAGGAGACACTGCGCGCCCTTCCCCCTTATCGGGCGCTCTTCGTCCAAGGGAATCGCTTGGAGATGCTAACCACCTTCCCTCCTGCGAAACCGGAACGAGACGTTGGAGAGGTCGATGCCATCGTGACCTCATCGACCCGACGTTACGCTGCGGAGGAGACCTCAGGAGCATCCCCCTTTTTGGTGGGCGATGAGCAGTGCCTTACCGTCCTCAGGGCCCTTCAGGATGGCCCAAGGACCCGTGTGGAACTGGGCCAGAACGTTCCTCTCCATCCGAACGAGATCTGGGATGCGATCCTTCGATGCCGACAGTTGGGATACCTCGACTTCGACCGAGAGAACCAGACGAACGTGCTTACCGAGAAAGGCCGTCAGCATCTGGACAAGGGAGGATGGAAGGGGGGTGGGGGTCCAAACCACGATGGATTGAAGGCACAGGTCGTGGTCTTCGTGGCGTCTCAGGGGTTCGGCCAAGCCCAGGAACCCGCGCAAGGCTCAAATTTGGAGGCTCCGGACCTCACCCACTTCGAGCACGGGGTCCTCATCAATGACGAGATCGAGACCACGGGGTTGAATCGCGATCAGGTTGTCAAGAACTTGGTAAAGTCGAGGGGGACACCAGTGCACTTCTTCGTTCCCGACCTCAAGGTGGCAGGGAATGTCTTCAGGCACCTTGTGGGGAAGACCGGCTACTCCGTGTTTGTCTGGACCGGTGTGAACTCGTTCCGCCGGGTGTCTCGAGATGAGATCAAGGAGGACGATGAGGTATCTCCCAATGTTGCCCAAGACTCAGTTCCGTCTGTTGCCGGCCAATTCGGAGGCTCTACCGAGGAGGGCCGCAGGGAAGTTTCTGAACCGGCCAGTCTTTCCCCTCCTCCGTCCGCTGGAGTGGAACGCAACACGGATGAGGAGGCGACGACGCAGGGAAGTGCTGACGTCGAAGGACCGAGCGGTCTCACTTACATGCGGAAGGAAGCCCTGGGCTTCTGTGACAGGTTGAAGCAGTTGGGGAAGGCCGTCGAGGTGGACCGCGAGCCAGCACTCTGGCTGAAAGACCTCCTCGTCTACTACGAAGGATGGGACGAGGCGAAGCTTGGGACCCTGTTGGGTCTCCTCGGCATTGGCACGAAGCGCGTGCGGCTCTCAGGAGAGCGCGGGTCCGTGTGTTTCCCGTGGTCTCCACGACCGGACATTTAGTGAATTGGCCCGTTTTTGCAGATGCTGAATCCCGGATTCCAGCGAAAACGTCCATGGTTGAACGGGCCCCAAAGGGATCGTGTCACGGGAGGACACGTGACGTCCTCTGTTGACATGGCAACACGGGCTTCGAAGTGGAATCGCTGGGAGCGCCCGACGATCTTCTCCGTCAATATGCAGGTTGAGTTGATAAATTGCCAAAATTGCCTGCATGCAGGTTATATATATAAATAGTCTAAGTTACCTGCATATGGAGCGACGGAAGGTCAAGGCCATACGGATCGTCAAGCACCTCTTGGAGAAGCCTGGGGGTGAGTGGACAAGATACGGGCTGGCCAAGGTTTCAGGATGTTCCTGGCAGTGGGCGATAGAGCTGCTTGGGAAACTGGAGGAGAGAGGGTTGGTCTCGGGCACCAAAGTCGTAGACCCAATGGCTCTTCTCCGGTACGCGGCGTCGGTCGCCCCTCCTCCCACTCGGACGGTCGAATGCTATCACACCCGACCTGTGAACCTGATCCGAAGTTCGAAGGTCGACTACGCGATCACCACGACATTTGCGGAGAACGAATTCACCCACCTCCTCTTCAAGACGCGTTGCGATGTCTACGTGAGTGAAGCCTCGATGAATCTGTTATGGAGACGAGTCGCTGACGAGGGACTTCTGGGAAGAGGCAACCTTCGTCTGATGATCCCGGCAGACCCTCGGGTGATCTCAGAAGCCTCTTTCGTTCACGGGATCCGCATCGTGAGCCGGGAACAGCTCATGGTGGACCTGATGAGGGAAGGAGGGGTCTGCGTTCAAGCGGTGGAGGAGATGGTGGGGCGACATGCTGTATCCTAAGAAGGAGACCGACGTTTCGTTTCGCTACCTCGACGCCCTGATCGACAACCTCCCGGCGAGTGTCTGCCTCATTGGAGGATGGGCGGTCTATTACTCGGTGAGGTCGGACTACTCCAAGGAACTGAGGGCAGACTACCTGGGATCCCGTGACATCGACCTGGGTCTTCCCGACGTCGGCTCTTTCAGAGCGGCGGAGCATTTCATCGCAGACACGCTCGGGTTCAGGCGACTATCGTTCAGGTATCTGAAACACCTCGATTACGAGACCGGCCGCGAGCTTTCGGAGGAAGAGGCCAAGCGCGTGCCCACCCATGATCTGATTCCTATGTATATCGACCTCATCCTTCCACTGGTCGACCGGGCAGCCTCAGACGTGCTTGGTTTCACTCCTGCGGATGAACCACTCCTTGGCTTGGTTTTTCAAGAAAAGGGGAACAGGCGAGAGATATCGATGGGCAACCGCCGGGTCAGGGTCCCGAGCCCTGCTCTACTCCTTTCAATGAAGCTCCACTCAGTGGGGACGCGCGGCATGGATCACAAACGGGTCAAGGATCTGTGTGACATCGCTGCACTTACCCTGTACAGCGGAGAGGGGATTGGAGACCTGGCTCGGGTCGCAGGCAACATCTGTGACTCGGGCAAGGTTGAGAAGTCGGCAAGGTCCATCACTTCAGGAGACGTGAACCAAGCATCCTCGGCCACAGGGATCCCTGTCCGCAGGATAAGGGGGATCATGGACCGCTTGGGGCTACGCGCCCATAACCAGTAACTTCTCTTAGGAACAAAGAAGTTGGCTAACCTGTACGACTCGTCCATGTCCAGGGGGGTGGCCAACCCCTCAAGAACTGGCCAGGGGTATGGCCACGGTGGCCAGGGGGGTGGCCGCGGTCACCTCAGACCGTTTCCACGGTGGTGGAGATTGGCTGGTTCATGTCTCATGAGCCAATCCCTGCCTGTCCAGGGGGGTGGCCATTCCCAATAAGATATCGTTGTTTTCAGGGGGGTTGCGGCAGCCGTCCAGGGGGGTGGCCAGCGCCGCGGCAGTCACCCGCCGAGCGCAGCGAAGCGGAGCGAGGCGACAGCTTGCCCACGGGAGGGGCCCCGGCGTCCCGAGCCGCCCGTCAGCCTGACACGGGCGTGCGAAGGGGCGCCGGGATGGAGCCGCAGAAGGGGGAGGCCCCGAACAGCCGATATGGGGCCGAGGTGGCAAAGGTCCCGAGGCCCCTTACGTGATGTTCGGGGCCGACCAGCTATCCCGATCTGACTCTTCACGGAAGGGGAAAAGGGAGGGTTCGGGCCTTGATGAGTGAACGAGCCTGAGGTGAGAGAGCCATCATGGCCCGTACCCCGACCGGACCACCAGGGACGGCGAGGGGAGACCCCGAAGGGCCGATATGTGTGCCGAAGCTCGCAGAGCGGCAAGGCACCTTACGTGCCCTTCGGGGTCGATAACGGTCCCAGAACAACGGCCAGTCTTGCCGGGGAGGGTGGGACTCCCCGGCCCGCGCCCGGCTCAGGGCATCGCGCTCACCCCCTCTTCCTCCGACAGGAGGAGGGCCCGGGCGGCCATGCGCTCGAAGGCGCGCTCCCGGTCCGGCGCCACGTGCACGTCGTGCGTCAAAACGTCGGTCGCGAGGTTGTACGCCTCCCATCGGCTCGCCTGGCCCCAGAGCGTGCTCCCGAAGTACTCCGGCAGCTTCTCCCCGATGGCCCGCGCGTGCCTCCGCGGGATCCCGGCACTCTCCAGGGCGGGCACCACGTCCACGATGTCCATCCGCTCCCGCATGCTCTCCCCGTAGAGGTCGAGCGCCCCGGAGAAGTGATCCAGGGCCTCGTGGATGCCCCGCTCCAGCTGGGCGAGGAGGTCCTCCGGGTCCGACAGGTGGAGCTCGCGGAACTCAAGGAAGCTCCGGGCCCCCGCGTAGAGCTGGTTCGTGCAGCAGGCCCGCACGGCGAACGCCTCCACGCGCACCGCCCACGCCCCGTCCAAACTGTTCAGGATGCGGAGCCCCGGGAAGAAGGTCTCCCCCTCCCCGAGGCTGAACTTCTGGCCCACCACGAGCTTGACCTCCATCCTCCGCCCGCCCTGGTAGAGCGTGATGCTCTCAGGGGTGAAGGCCGCGGCGCGGGCCCCGAAGGCCTCGGGGTCGGGACGGCTCAGGGCCGCGCCCACCTGGTGCACCGCCTCCGCTATCGCGCGGTGCTGGACCAGACCGTATCGGTCCGACACGACAGAGACCACGCCACCGGACACGGTGTCGCGGACGCCCCGGTAGGCCCCCAGCTCCTGGCCGTTGGGCCCGAAGACCGGGACCAGCTCGTAGAGCGGCACCTCTTCGGGCGTGCGGAGCACGAGGGAGGCGCTCATGCGCTCACCTCCCCCTGGGCCTCGACCCGCGTGTGCAGGTTCCGTAGCGCCTGTACCTGGGCCTCCAGTTCGCCGTAGACGAGCGCCGCCACCCTCTGCGCGAGGGCCTGCGCGTCCTCCCCGTCCTTCGCGTAGTCGGCCACCCCGGCCTTCACGCTCTCGAAGCTCCCCAAGTTGTATGTCACTTGGAGGAGGGACCAGGCGCGCTCCTCCCCCGTCCTGACCACGGAGACCGCCACGCTGGGCGCGGGCTCCCTGGCGGGCGCGGGCGGGCTTGCCGGTGCGGGTGGGACGGGGGCCGGCACCGGGGACGGCGCGGGCTTCGTCTCGTTCTTCGGGGTCGGTGTCTCGGTCACGCGCTTACCCCGCAGCTGCTCGCACGTCTGGCTGTTGGCGCAGACGGGGCGGTTCTTCCCCTCCCGGTTCACGAAGGCGATCTCCTCCCCCACGTGGAACGGGGTCTGGCACAGGGCGCACGTCCCGGCACGGCGGGCGTAGCTGCTCATGCGCTCACCCCGGTTGCCGAGGGCGGGGAGGTCACGACACGGTCTCGGCCTTCGATGGTTACCCCGCGGCACCCCACGAGGACACTGGGTCGTTCGGCGATACAGGCGCTCTCTCTCTGGCTTACTACGTTTTCCGACATAGTGATCGGAACCGAGCCGAAAGCGGTGGGACCGGGGGCACCGTGGAACGGTGGGGGGCCCCCGAACCGCGACCCCCCATCATGCCTCCGGCGTCCCGAGGCCGCCCCGCTCCCGACAGGCCGATATGGGGGCGGTCTTCCTGAGCGCGAAGCGGGACCAGCCCCCTTACGAGACTGTCTGGGAGCGGAACCCGGGCGGTCGAGGGAGAGGCTTGATGAAGGGGGTGAGGCGCAAAGCCCCTATGTCGGAAAACGGACAGGGAAAGGAGAGAGCGCGACCCGGAGCCGGACGACCCGCACCACCGAGTGGGGGGCACCCCTAAATTTGCCCAGGCCCCCTTTAAGGGGCCCGGTCGAGCGGGCGCTCCTGAGCATCATTCTCGGACAGCAGCGGAGAATCCTTGAGCTCGAGAGGAGTGGGGGGATCCTGCTGGGCACGGCGAGGCACCACCCACCCCTCACGTCCGAGCTGCCCAATGGACAGCAAACACTGGCTCCGGGCTAACAGAAGGAACAGCCTTCGAGGACGACGTCACGTATTGGTTGCACGTATACCTTAAGTACTCTGCACGTATAGGGTACACGTATGACAGAGGGAAAGCAGAAGCTCACTCTCAGTGTTGACGCGGAAACGGTGGAGCGGGCGAAGAGCCTCGGCATCAACATCTCTGACCTTACTGAGCAGGTTCTCAAGTCCTTCACCTTCAAGCCTGAAGATGCCCAGAGCGAGGCGATCGAACGTCAGCGGAAGGAACTTTTCGACTCGATGAGTCCGCTCATCAGTCGGTACAAGCTTCGCGTACCGGTTGGGGTTTACATGCAGTTCGACCCCAATCCGTACGAAGATGACTACTCCGAGTGTGGGACCGTGATGATGGTCGGCAAGGACGAATTCGAACGTCCGTTCCGACCGGATGACTGGGAAGGGGGTCCGAGGGTCGGCACGATTGCCCAAATCGTCGACGACGGGGACTACATTTCTTACTACCCCACCGAAACGCTCCTGAAGAATTTTATGAAAGCCGTTGAGGACGAGAAGACTAAACAGAAGCAGCAGGTCGCCTCGCTCGCGGTGGCTCGCAAGATCATTGAGGCAATCACTCAGGTCGACGACACCGAAGTGAAGCAGGGAGATGCCAGCCCACGGGAGCCGAAGAAATGACCGATGTGGGAAGCAGCGCTCGGCCATCTACACGTGTTGGGCTGTTCGTGGATGAACCCAACATGCACGCATCTCTCAAGGAACTGAATGTGGCGTTCGACGCTGCCGACCTGTACAAGCGCGCCCAGGCCCTTGGCCGTGTCGTCATAGCGCGGGCTTACCTCGCCATGAAAAGCGAATACCAGGGTGAAGCTGCGGCGAGCCGCGCAGATGCGAGCGGGTTAACAGGGGGACTGGTTGCTAAGGGGTTTCTTTCAATCTCTGACTGGCTCGCACGGAAGTACAACGAAGCAGGCTACACCGTCCGGATGGTTCCCCCAGGCTCAAGGCAAAAGGACGTCGACACAGCCTTGGCCGTCGATGGGGCCCAGGCGATCATAGAAGACCGTCTAGACCTCGCCATCATCGCATCAGGTGATGCGGACTACGTCCCAATCGCGGACCTAGCCCACTCAATGGGGAAGGCGGTTGGGATTGCAGCTGTAGACCGAAGCTGCAGTCCAGCCCTAAGGGCGCGAGCGGACCTCTTCCTGCCGATTCCTGCGCCCTCGGCAATCGTTACCGCGGCGAACTCTGGGGGGCGATGACAGGTGGCTTCTTCCCCAATCGATCCTTGAGCAGTGGCGTAACTCGCGTTGTCTTGCTCTCGCTCAACTGGCACCGCGCGAAGGACCCCCGGACACCCCTCGGAACGGCCTACCTCTACTCATGGCTCTCACAGCAAGCGGACCTCTGGCCGCGTATTCAAGTCGGGCTCCTTGACGCGACCGTGAACGACCAAGCTTGTCAAGTCGCCGAGGAGGCGCTTGCGATGCTTCCTGATTTGCTGGGAATCGGCGTCTATGTTTGGAACAACTCGCTGGTAAGACAGGTTGTGGCTTCGCTTCGTGCCGAAGGGTACCGTGGGAAAATCGTCCTAGGAGGGCCCGAGATATCCTACGCCACCGACGACCTGCGTACAGAGTTCCCAGGAGTTGACTTTTTCGTTAAGGGTGAGGGCGAGGTCGCGCTGGAAGAAATCGTGCGAGCCACTCTCGAGCAACGGAATCCCGAAGGGTTAGGAATCTACACTCCAAGTTCGACCTCCTTCGAAGGCCAGTCACACCTTCCGCCGGGGACGGAGCCGGTCCAGCCTCAGTCTCTGCCGGAATTGCTTCCGCTGATCGTGAAGGAGGGATTCGGGCGGATTGAGTTCCAACGTGGTTGCCTCTTCGCTTGCTCATTTTGTGCTTTCCCGTTCAAGGATCGAGTGTTCACGGAGTTCGGCATGCGGACCCTCCGTCAAGACCTACGGAGGATGCGAGAGGCGGGCATTCGCGAGCTGGCGGTGCTTGACCCGATCTTCTTCCACCACAAGGAGCGCGCAAAGACCATCCTTCGCGCACTGGCGGAAGAACTTCCCAACACCCGCCTCGAGATCCAGTCGCGGCTGGAGCATTTGGACAGCGACCTCATTGAGCAACTGTCTCACATGAATGTCAGGCTGGAATGCGGGGTCCAGTCGCTCGACCCCCAGGTCCAAGCTGCAATCCATCGCGGCGGCAAGCCCGAGGTCATCGAAGCGAGTCTCGGGAGTCTCCGCGACTCGGGCGTGGAGTTCGAAGTCCACCTCATATTCGGACTCCCGTACCAGACCAAAGAGTCCCTCGTCAGGGACGCTGACTACCTCCTGGGGTTCCGGCCCCGCCGACTTCGCCTGTTCCCGCTGTTAGATCACCGTGGGACGACACTCTCACGCGAAACGCAGACGGTCTACCGCGATCGCTTGACCTTCTCCGACACCTTCCCACGCCAAATCGAGGAGACCCGATGGATGCCACGGGAGACGGTTGCGGTGCTGAAGAGGGCTCATCTCGAGCTCGAAGAGGGCCAGGGGGCGAGGGTTGTGTTGGAGCATGTGCGCGCCTTGTTCTCCGGATGTCAGGCTAGAGGGGAACCGATTCCGGCCGTTTGAAGGGTGAGGAGTGCCCCCGCCGCCCGCTCGAAGTGGCGAGCCCGGTCAAACCCCACGCTCACCTTGTGGGTGAGTTGGGACCGGGGTTCGACAACAGATGACACTGGTCTCTCGCCGTTGCACCGGAGTGACGACGCCCCCAATACTTGATGTTCTGTTTGTTCTTAAATTGAGTGACCATGGAGGCCTTGGTCGAACTCTGGACGCCCTTTGACGACACCGCCCCGTGACCCACAATCCCCATGGCCACTCCCATCCGGTAAGCCGGGATTGACCCGAATCACCGATGAGAAGGAATCAGTGGAGGAGGATCTGGCACAGATGCAAACAACAGGGAACAAAGACCACAGAGCTTAGTCGCTCAAGTTCCCATCGGGAGAGGTGGGTCGTGACCACCAGGACGGCTCTGTCGTCCAACCCACCGTTCATCCCTCCGAATCCCAGTTAGCCTTATCCCCCTCCATGAACGTCGGCCTCACATGGGAGGTGCCAAATCCGCGCCGACAGCGGAGAAGGAAGCCAAGTCAACCTCTGGCTGGGTCGTACTTTGGGCCACGTGCCCGAGGTCAAACTATCTGGCCCTGCCCAGGGATGTTGCCAAGATCCTGGGGTGCACACGGGAGGACCTCGCGAAGCTCCGGCGCTCTCAGCGAGCGATCGCCTTCCTGAGGCGCCCTGATAACACTGTCCGGGTAGTCGGCATGCATCGGCACGCCGACTTGGTGTCTCAGGCTCTGCACCGTAACGAGGTCGTAGGGATCGCTCAATTGAACCCAACCAAGGTCACGTTCAACATCCCGGACGCTGTCGAGGTTCACATAGGCTTGCAGACCTATCGGCGACTGGGCAAAGACTACGTCGTGACCGGAACGGACGACAGTCTTGCGTGGCTCATGCCGACCAGCGAGTACTACCACTTCCGAAGGGCAGAGAGAGAAGGGACGCTATGGGTCCAACCCGAAGGGGGAGCACGCGTCTACTTCTGCAAGTCGGTGTTCACCACTGTGGCACCTGCCCTGTCGTGGATGGAGACAACCTAAACGCGATTGTCCGGTCGAACGTCTCCAACCGACCTGCTCCTGCTGGGAGACGGTAAGAATGCGCAGGCCCGTGACAGCCCCCTACAAACTTGATGAGACTTCGGATTATAGAGGGTTCACCTTGTCGCCCCAACCGACTTCCAACAATCCCTATCAAACTGGCACCCAGCCCTACTACCACGAACGTATTCTTGTCGCTGTAATCCTCGGCATCGTAATCGGTGTTCTCCTTATTCTGCACACGGCATCGAAGAACTTCAACATCGACACGACCACTCTCGGGTTGGTGGGCCTCCTCATCGTGGTGGCCTCCCTTCCCTTCGTCCAAAGTCTCACCTTCGCTGGGAACACGCTCACTTTCACCGAGAAACTGGCCCAACCAGCGGTTGAAAAGGTCAAGAACACTCTTCAATCCCCCAAGAGTTCACCAGAGAGGATTCCGGGGTTGAGGCAGCACGTCCGTCACCGTAATCTCTTAGAGATTGTCAAAATTAATCCCAAGTATGCTCTCGGCGGAGCACGAGAAGGCATCGAGAGCAGTCTCGTGGAGGTGGCCGAGTTGGCAAATGTTCCTCGACCACAACTCCACTTGGGCATTCGCCCGCTATCGGAAACACTCGTTCAGCAGAAGGTTCTTCAACCCGCAGAGGCCGATGCAATCCAGTCACTCACAGAGGTTCTCGATCAGGCGGCGCACTTCCGAACAGTCGAGCATGGTGCCGCAGTGTCCACCATCTCGGCGAGCGAACAAGTGCTCACGTTCTTGGACGAAAAGGCGAAGCAACTGAGAAGCGGGACTATAAAACCCGAGTTGACTACCTGAATATTGGCCGAAAGACCCGGAGGAATCAGTGAATGAAGCCTTTCAACCCTACAGGGGTGAAAAGAGGCGATGACGGGGATATCTAAAGTCTCAGTGCCTGGCCGTTTCCCAAAGGCACCAAGGTGCAAGAACAAGGAGTGCAGGAGGTACCTGCCCACACCGGTTCCACCCATCTGTCCATACTGTAAAGAACCGACCGGGTCCTAGCAGAAAGAGTGGCCAGTCGGAGTTTGCCTGAGACTTACCGAGATTCGTCTCATTACTACTGACAACCCTCGTTACGCGAGGAACACCACCGACCAGCCCATCCGGGTGGCATAGTCGCGGAGCTGAACCACCTGGTTCTCCGTCTCCTGCTTCGTGGTGGACACCCGGGCGTAGATCGCCACGCGGGGCGGGCCCTTGGACGCGAGCTGGTCGCCGGGCACAAAGCCGGGGAGGTCCCCTCCTTACTCTGGATTTCCACTGTCCGGCGTCCCGACCGGGAGGGCTTCGCCCTGCCGTTGTTGGGGTCGGGCTCGGGGGCCCACTCGGGGTGGTAGAACTTGTTCGTGGCCGGGTCGTGAGCCCGGCGGGAGGACGCGGGGATCTTCTTCCCGCACCCGGCTCAGGGGGAGGGTCAGCGACCGCGGGGGAACCAGGTGAGGGACCCTATACCTCTATTATTGAGGCGGGCGCACTCGGACGGTGAAACCATATTCCTCGAGGAACCCTTGAGCTTCCTTGGCCCCGGCCACTGTCACTTCAAAGAGATCGCTCTCGACGTGGGCCCTGTTCGAACTCTTGACAGATGAATCGAAGATGTCGACTGCAATCATGCGTTCGCCATCGACCGTCTCAGTCCGGATGTGAGCATCGTATGCCCTATCTGTGCTGTCCACATCCCGCCCACGGGCGGTTGGCGTGACACTTACCCTGCGCATCATCTGACTACCGACAGCCTCACAACGAAATAAAGGTTGCTTTGGTGACGGCTTTGGGATTGTAGGTGGGCCTTTCGCACGGCGCTGGGGGGGCTTTGATGGGATGTGTCCTTTCCCCTGATGTCAGGCAAAGGAGATGTGCCGCGCCTCCTCTCATCCCACCGGAGGCGCGCTATGTTAGAAGAAGTATTTGTGGGACTCGACGTACATCGTGAGACGACTGTTGCCACCGTCCTTGACCGAGAGGGAAATCGAGCGGATCAGGCCAAGCTCAGTTCGGGGGACGCAGAACTGTTCGACTAACTGGACAGGTTCCCTGGACTCAAGCATGTGGTCCTGGAGAGATACTCTCGGCTCTCGGAGCCACCCGCTATCTACCTGTGGTGTAAACCCCTCGGAATGCAGGTAAGTCAAGCGCTGAGGGACGGGAGGCAAGTGAATGTCGACTGGAAGGGATGGCGAGTGGACGGAGTCAACCATCATCTGTGGGACTTCGTCTCCCCAGATGCGAAGGCGGCCTACTTCACCGTGGCCCGATCCGCGGGCCACACGGTTCCTGAGGGATGCTCGGGAAGCGGAGACCCAAGGGACAGGTCTTGAACTGCGATGGCGGCACGGCGTTCAATGCGATGGGGGGGAAGATCCAGCGATGCTGGGTGCACATCCTCCGGAAGGCCGTTCAGGCGCAGGAGGGGTGGGAACACCCCTCCGACGCTCCGGACTGGCGGGGTCTCCGGGCGGCGGAGAAGCTCTCCCATCGCATCCTCGAGACGGCAAGGTGGCCGCAGGGAGAGACGAAGGCTGCGGAGGGGCGACGCTTGAAGGCGTGGGCCCGCCGATGGAAACAAGTGGAGCTGGGAGGACAGGAGGCGCTTGCGCACCAGAAGTTCTTGGGAAAACACTGGAACGAGTTGTGGTGGTGGGCGGAGGTGGGAGTCGATGCCCATAACAATGTGGCGGAGCAGGGACTGCGACCGCTCATCGCGGTGAAGCGGAAGTTGTCGTGGGGGTCGAGGATCAACAGCGGTGCGGACCGGACGCCGGTCTTGGCGAACGTGATGCAAACGGGGAAGATGCAAGGGGTGACGCTTCGGAACCTCGGGAAGCGGGCCCTGCAGGGGCAGTCGAACCCCTTCCAATTCGAGACCGGTCCCCCAAACTCGGTCAGGCAGTAGAATCCATCGTTCGGAGCGGGTTAGTCAGCCGGAGCTATCGGCTGGCCCGCGTATGAAGGGTTACTGTGAACCTCTTGGTCATGTTATTGCCTCGGTAGAGAACGCAAGAGCATTATCAGGAAACTGAGCGCGGTACTGAGGAGCGCCTTCTCTGCCCAGACTTTCTGTAGGAGTCTTAGGCCAACGATTGTAAGTGATATACTTTGTTTGTTTCCCAGTCGACAATGCCTGTAGAGAGCCTCGAGCAACTCTACGCTCTCTTGCCCGAACAACCCAACGATAGTCAGGACGCCGCTGTGCGTGCACTTGACGGCCCACAACTGATAGTCGCTGGACCCGGGTCTGGCAAGACACAGGTTCTTGTTGAACGTGCACTTCATCTACTCCTGATCAAGAGGGTTCCAGCGAGTCGCGTCCTGCTTTGCACTTACACCAACAAAGCTGCCGCTACTCTATCAGACCGAATTCGAAGGGCAATACGCGATGCCGGTACCGAGGCTGAAATAGACCTTTCAGAGGCTTGGATCGGCACTATTCACTCTATTTGTGCTCGCCTCATTGATGAGTACCCTGATGAGGCTGGGCTTGCGAAAGGGTACACAGTTCTCGACCAGATGACGCAGCTCCTGTTCATCCACGAAAGTTTCGATAAAATTCTCCCTGATCAATACGCGCTGCGAATGGGGAAGTGGAAGACGATCAAGCGCCTTGGAGATTATTTCAACAAGATTGTCGAAGACATGGTAGATGTTAGGAAACTTCTCCGAGCACGCGACCTTGAGCTGCGTGTTGTGGCCCGTGCCTTTGTTGTATACGAGAAGCAACTTCATGAGAAGAACAGTGTTGACTTTGCACATCTCCAGTCCATTGCTCTCTCACTACTCAAGCACGCGAAGGTCGGAGCCGAAATTCGAGGCAAGTTCGACTACATCATGGTGGATGAGTACCAGGACACGAACTTCCTCCAAGCCTTGCTCCTTGAAAGACTGGCTTCCAAGCATCGCAATATTTGCGTTGTCGGTGACGAAGATCAGTCCCTTTACCGTTTCAGAGGGGCTACCGTCCTAAATTTCCTCCAGTTTCCGTTAAGATTCAAAGGACTAAAGAGGCACAAGTTGGAGACAAACTATCGTTCAACTCAAGAGATAGTCGCCTTCGTCGACCGATTTATCAAAGAGGTGGATTGGACCTCAGACAACCCCAATGTTCCTTATCGTTTTGACAAGAACTTACAGCACAACCGTCCAAACCACAGATTCGGCGTGCCATCTATCGTAAGGGTAGATGAGTCGGCACCTAAGAGAGTCGCCCGCTTGGTGAGATATCTTATCGACAAGAAAGTGGTCGTGGACCCTAACCAGATAGCCCTGCTCTTTCACAGCGTGGCCGGGTCCGCGGGCCCTTACATTGATGCTCTAAGGAGTTTGGGCATCGAATCCTATTCCCCCCGAGGGAGGCAATTCTTCAACCAGGAGGAAGTGATGGCCGCCATGGGTTGTCTTCTGCAGGTCACAGATTTCCTGAGCTGTGAGGAGGTTGTTGACCCAGAAAACAACGCGGACTTGGAGATTTACTACCGGAACTGCGTAGCCACAGCACAGAAGTTGAAGTCGGCCGAACTGAGGCGTTACCTAAAGTGCGAGAAGGATGTGGTAGAGCGACTGAGTGATTCGTTGAAAAAGGGCATCGTCGACATCTACTATGAAGTTCTCGGCCAGCATCCATTCGTGACTTGGCTGGAAAAAGAGGAGAAGGGGAGGAACTTGGCTATGCTCTCAACGCTTCTCACAGCCTTCCAAGAGTACTACCATGCCCCGATCATCCATGCACGGGGCAAGCGAGCACTCCGTCTACGCCTATTCAATAGCTTCTTCTACGTACTGAGGGGAAGTGGCCTCAACCAGTACGAAGATCCTAGAGATGTTTTTCCCAAGGGCAAGGTTCAAATCATGACCGTCCACCAAGCTAAGGGCTTGGAGTTCCCCGTGGTGATCGTCGGATCCCTTGACAGGCGCCCCCGGACTGAGCGATGGATGGACCAGAAGCTGGAGTTCTACAGTAAGCGGCGGCACAGCGAGCCCTGGGACAGCCTTTCCACGTTCGACCACTACCGCGAGTTCTATGTGGCATTCTCACGAGCGAAGGATCTGCTCGTCCTAGCTTGTGACAGTGTCCCCCATCGAAATCTGCAAACCGCTTTTTCTTCCGCCCCTCCCTTGACTCCGGCCGTCGCTGAGGGTCTGTGCAAGTTGCACTTCGAGGAAAAGGAATTCCTGCCTCCCAAGCGTGAGTTCAGCATCACCGGAGACATCCACTCTTACGATGTATGCCCTCGCCAGTACCGGAATTACGGCGAGTTCGGTTTCACATCGGGTCGAAGTGCGGGCCAGGACTTCGGTTCCCTTGTCCACCTCACAATTGAAGACGTTCACAAGCATGTTCTCCATAAGCGTGGCAGGCTCACCCCGAAACGCATCGACTCCTATTTCGAGAAGAACGTCCGTGCCGTCACCCGAGGGGGCGTTCACCCACTAGCACAGATATTCAAGGATTTAGCGCGCAAGCAAGTCCAAGCCTACTATGAGCGTAACAGGGACAGTTTCTCTCGTATAGTGCAGGCCGAGGCACCAATTGTCGTGGACCGCCCGGACTATGTCATGACTGGGGTCGTCGACCTAATTCAGGATGACCAGGGTAATCTTGAGGTTCTTGACTTCAAAGCTCAGGAGCGATCGGAGATAAGTGCTGCCGCTGAGGAATTCTACAGGTTCCAACTTGCCGTCTACTCCCGGATGATTGAGCGGAAACTTGGGAGACGGCCTGCCCGAACCTTCATCTACTTGACTGGAGAATCCGACCCCTCCAAGGCCAAGTGGGAGGTTCCCCTCGGGGGAGTGGAACTCGACAAGGCAGAAGCTCACTTTGATGATCGAGTTCACCGCATTCTTAAGGGCGACTTCCGAGTTAGGAATGTTCCTCGACGCGACGTCTGCCGGAATTGTGACTTCCGATTCGGCTGCGCTGAGCGAAGAAAAAAGTACCCCTCCATGAACACGTAGGCGGTCCATTGAGTGAAAGCGTTATGAACCAGTCGATGCCATGCGGTAGAGTCTCAGGTTCAGGGGTACCTCACGGGTTGGGTCTCATGGCAGCCCCTTCCCCCTCTCTGCTGGCACATCCGTTTGTTAAGTGGCCTGGGGGAAAGAGGAGACTTATCAAGCAGATATCTAAGATCATTCCCGACAAGCTAGTGAAGGGGAGGGTTTCCAATTACGTTGAACCATTTCTCGGTGGAGGTGCATTGTTCTTCAGCTTACAGAGCAGACTTGATGTTGACCGTGTTCTTCTCAACGACAAGAGCGCTCCCCTAATCAATGCCTACAGGGTTGCGAGGGAGGACGTAGAAGAACTGATTGAACATTTGAGGACACTCGAGGAGACGTTCTACAATCGAAGTGCTGGTAGGAGAGAAGACTACTACTACATGATTCGCGACAAGTTCAATGAGCGCTTGGCAAAGGATCATGATAGCACTGACGTTGAGGCAGGGGCGCTCTTCATCTTCCTAAATAAGACCTGTTATAACGGGGTCTTTCGTCTCAACAAGTCAGGAAAATTCAATGTTCCATACGGTGACTCTGGGAACCCAAGGATCTGTGATGCTGACAACCTTCGAGCTGTGAGCGCGGCGCTGGCTCCTGCGACCTTGAGCCACAAAGACTTCAAGAGCTTCTCAAGATTATTGCCCGAGCTTGACACGAGATCGCTAGTCTACATCGACCCACCCTATGCAATCAAGAATGGGACCAGTGGCTTTCTCCATTACAACAACAAGATATTCTCGTGGAAGGACCAATTAGAACTCTCGAAGACTGTTGAGGAACTGCGCTCTTCTGGCGCACGCATCATCATCAGCAATGCGGCCCACCCAGACATTGAAGAACTATATCCTGAACCGAAGTTTCACCGACTGACCATGAATCGTTCGAGCACTATCGGTGGAACTGAGTCGTCTCGAAAGCGCGTGTCAGAATACGTCTTTACTTCATATAATCTCCCGCGTAATGCAAGATTAGAGGGGTGGGGGGAGTGAAGCCACTGCTTTCAGGATTGGTGAACCGAAGTGAGTTTGCCGGTGTTGCGAAGCTGAGACGACCTGAGTTCGTGTATCAGTCAGTCAAGAAGCTATCAGAGGCACCCTACCTTCAGGATGGGTGGATTGTCGACAAGACCAACAAATATTCGGTACGGCTACGCAGGGCTAAACCCGCTTGGAAGCTCTTCGAGGACAAGCTGTGGATCGTTCTCTCCAAGATGGGCTTCGAGGAGATGAACAGTGACCACGATTTCAAGATTCCAATATCTGAAAGCCCTGAAGTTAACGCAAAGCAGATAGATGTATTCGTCAAAGACGAGGGCGTTGCGTTGGTCGTTGAGTGCAAAGCGGCGGAAGAACTCACCAACGGGTCGTTCAGGAAGCACATCCTGGAGATCGGTGGGTATCGAGGGGACATCGTAAAGTCGCTATCTCGCCATTACGGGTCGCGCCTAAGAGTGGGGTGGATCATTGCAACAAGGAACTACCTTTGGAACGAATCCGACAAGCAGCTCGCCTTGGACAAGAAGATAGCCGTCCTCACGGACGACGAGCTACAGTACTATGATCTTCTCGTGAATCACATAGGCCCAGCCGCGAAGTACCAGCTTCTGGCGGAGGTGTTCGCAGACTCCCATATACCGGAGTTGGAGTCAAGGGTCCCCGCCATTAAGGGCAAGATAGGTGGGTACACCTTCTACGCCTTTGCCATCGAGCCCTCGCGACTCCTCCCCATATCATTCGTGGCTCACCGTATGATGGTCAATCAGGACACTCTCCTGACGTATCAGAGAATCTTGAACAAGAAGAGACTGCTCTCCATTCGGGAATACGTGGAGAAGGAGAAAGGGCTTTTCCCCAATAGCATCATCGTAAACTTCCGGACCTACGGGGGCAAGGACGCCCTGAGATTCGATAAGAGTGGCCAGGAAGAGAAGGACACTGATGCCATGCCCGGGTATCTCTACCTCCCGAACAAGTACAAATCGGCATTCGTGATCGATGGCCAGCATAGACTCTATGGGTTTGCGGGCACGGAGGCGGCGTCCAAGGTTACGGTACCAGTCATCGCCTTCGAGAATCTCGAACCATGGAGTCAAGCGAGGATGTTCGTCGATATCAACTCCAAGCAGGTCAAGGTTCCGAAGAACCTGTTGAACGATCTATACGCGGATCTCCTCTGGGACTCGAAGGATGAGTCGGAGAAGATGCTGGCCCTTGTGTCCAAGATTGTGAGCGAACTCGACAAGGATCGTGCTTCTCCGCTGTTTGGAAGAATCAAGTCTTCCTCAGAAGGTACCCAGAACAGACCCATAACAATCACCACCTTGGCCGAGGCTTTGAGAAAGGCAAATCTAATCGGTCAGGTCAACCGCGGCGCGAACATCCCTCAGGCGGGCCCTCTTTACGACGTTAGAGAGCCGAGAATGGAGAACTCTCTCAAGAGGGCCAAGTCGGTCCTCATCTCGTATTTTGACCTTTTTCGGAAGGAGGTCCCATCCAATTGGGACCTAGGTGATGCAGAGGGAGGCTACCTCTGCACTAACAACGGGCTGGGTGCGCTGATCCTTGTTCTCAAGGAGATCATTCAGCACATCGAGAGCGAACAGCGATTGAAGGCGGTCGAACTGGACACCTCACAGCTTCAAGACGAAATAGCCAAGCTAGCCGAACCGGTTATCATCTTCTTCAAAAGCGCATCTCCGTCAGAAGTGAGAGACTACCGGAGACAATATGGTTTGCAGGGGCAACGGAACTGCTCCTTCGATATGATGGAGAAAATACAGGGGAAGTACCCTGAGTTCAAACCGTCAGGGCTCGCCAAGTACATCCAAGAGAAGAACTCCACTCTCAACCAACAATCTAGGGTACTCATGCCAGAGATTCAAATGATGATACACGAGGATGTTGTCGCGCAGCTGAAGTCCCACTTTGGGGAACAGGACGAGAAGTGGTGGTATGAAGGGATTCCTGATGAGGTGCGGGTGGAAATCACATCTCGGCAGCAGACGGACCCTGAGCACGGAGACCGGCTGAGGTACTTCGACCTCATCCACTACCAGAAAATCATGTCGAAGAACTGGGAACTGTTCAAGGACAAGTATGGTTTTGCTGAGTTCGGGAGTAGCAAGACGAAGCAGTTGTCATGGTTCGACAAGCTGAATTCGATCCGGAACAAGATTGCCCACCCTGAGCGAGGAAAGGTATCTCAGGAGGAATTCGACTTCCTCATCAAGGTCCGGGATAAGCTGAAGGCCGTCCTAGGCCCTGCCAAACTGGCCTAGCCGGCTCTGGGAGGCCTACCTTTTCGGGCCCGGTAACTGCCCGTTTCGGGGGGGGTCGATTGGAGGGTCTTTGGTACTACCTGCTTTGTCCGTAGAGTCGGTATCCACACCGAGGATAAGAACTGGAATGTCTATGTCCGCGGTGCCGCGCTTCTGAAGGTCCCAGACAAACTGCTCAAAGCAAGAGACTCCACTTGACATCTGGGACTGAAGGGATTTCACAGGGACTATCTCGACTCCAGTATCGATAACCCCCAAGTTGTGGAATATGGTCATCTTGGCTGCAACGTTGTACACCATGAAGGAATACTTCCCGAACTGCACCTCTATCCCAAGTCGCCCCTTGACGAAGTCCATGTCCCTGTATGGCGGCCGCTCGCGCTTAGGTCTAATTGGCGTATAGCCAGGCTCGTAGTACTCACTGGGATACGTACATCGCTCGCGGTGGTGTCCCCACCCTCTTGCCTCGAAGCCCTTCTTGAAGGCCTTATTCAGCGAGGTGGGGCTGTAGAGCACCTGACCCCTCTTCGTCTTCTCGAGGCTCGCTTTGGTCTTGTGTGCATGGGAATCAATAGAGTCTATGACCTCAAGAATCTCGGAAAGGAGAACAGGGTGCTGTCGCTCGATGACTTCCTTTCCCTTGTTGAACGAGAACTTCGCAACAACACGCAACTACTACTGCCCCCTTGACCATTCTGCTGGGATCCTTGCCGCCTTCTCTTTTCCGCTAGGCTGGTAGACTGGGGTGCCGAGCTTGCGCATGACCAACTGCCCGCGCTCCAAATCCTGGATTCTATGCCGGGCGATCTCAACGTACTTCGACTCCTTGTCCACTGAGATCGCTCGCCTCCCATTCTTCAAGGCTGCAATCGCCGCTGAGCCCACTCCCCCATAGGGGTCCAGCACATAGTCTCCCGGATTGGTCAAAGCAAGCACGCATCGTTCTACAAGCTCGACAGGGAACTGACAGGGATGTATGGTCTTCTCTGGGTGATTCGATTTGACATTTGGTATGTCCCATAGTCCGCTGTTCCACTCATCTTGCAAAAACTCCCAGAAATCTGAGGGGTTCTTGCCCAAAGGGTTTCCCGATATCTGTCCCCTCTTTGGGCCTCTATAGTGGGTCTTTCCAGGGTACTTGGCAGGGACCCGAACGGCATCGAGGTTGAAGTTGTAGTCGTTCGACTTTGTGAACCACAACAAGGTTTCATAGCGACCAGAGAACCGTCGCGACGCGTGCAGGCCGTGACCGAAGTGCCAAACAATACGGTTCCTGAGCTGGAGGCCGAGTTCTTTGAACAGAGGGTAATAGTAAACATCAAGAGGGAACACCTCGCCCCTCTCCACGTAGTTTCCCACCTGCCAGCAAAGGCTCCCATTTGAACTCATTACTCTCACGAGCTGAGCGAGGCTGGGCTTGAGGGTGCCGAGGTAGGTCTGCAACTTGGTTGGGACCTCATACTCCTTCCCAAGATTATAAGGTGGGGAACTGATTACGAGAGCAATCGATTCAGATGGAAGTGATGAGACAAACTTGTACGTGTCTCCGGTATGTAGAACGGCATCGAAAGATGGTCCGAACGAACTACCTAACTTCCACCTTGGATTAGTGACGTCGGCAGGCGCGTCCCACTGACCAGTCTGACTTGAATTCAAGGTCGATTGGGCAGAGGGCATGAGTGACTGATATCTCGAGGCAATAAAAGCACACCCTCGTTAGAGTTTGCCAGAAACAAACGGTGAGTCCGCGATGTGCGCCTTATGTAGGGGCGGCGTCGGATCGAAGACGTCTTGTCCTCTCACGATTACATAGCTCGTCTCCGTTGGGGAAGGCAGAGCTGATGAGAGCAGGGATACACTCAGGCGCAGGAAGGGGGGATGATTGATGTCGGCTTCAACAGAGGACTTTGTCGCGAGACCGTCCAAGCGATTCTTCATCGAGATGTTTACAAGAGACATCAGCCTTGTCGATTGCATCCTTGACTTGGTGGACAACTCGGTTCACAGTGCGATCTCCGTCGAGGACTTCGATGTCACAGCTAAGTTATTCAAGGGGCAAGACATCAAATTGAGAAGTAGGGCAGAGATCGATCTGATCTTCGATGGGGATCAATTCACCATCAAGGACAATTGTCACGGCATGTCGTATGAACTGGCAAAGAACTACGTGTTCAGATTCGGATCGCCCTTGCCTCCGGACAAGAGAAGTGGGTTGGGGGTCTATGGTATCGGCTTGAAGCGAGCAATTTTCAAGATGGGAAAGTCAATTCAGATTACGAGTTGCACGGGCGGAGAGAGGTGGTCTCTACCTATCCTTGTCGATGAATGGGTGAAAGACGAAGAAGACTGGAATTTCCACAACTCCACACATGAAGTCTTCACTTCTGGAGTTGCCCAGAAGTCAGAGACTGTGATCCAGGTACAGATGCTCGACCGACTGATTAGTGAGCTGTTCAAGCTCGCATCTTTCATTAACGAACTCACCGAGAAGCTGTCGTGGACGTACGCACTTTACATCAAGGCGGGAGTAGTCATCAGGGTAAACGGAATCGTTGTCAAGCCTGAGGCACCGAGGGTATCGGTCTCGCGAGCTGACACGTCTTCTCCATACCGAAAGGTTGGGTCAGAAGGAGATGTCGATTACGACATTGTGTCTGGCATACTCGACGAGAGGGACACAACACTAGGTGGATGGTATGTTTACTGCAATGGAAGAATGGTGGTAAAGGCTGATCGTTCGTCAACGACTGGATGGGGAATTGACCTGCCACAGTTCCATGTAAAGTTCTATCGCTTCGTAGGCTATGTTTTCTTCAGTTCAAGGAACTTGGAGGCACTTCCATGGACCACTTCGAAACAAGGAGTCAACGCAGATAATGCGGCCTATCGAAGTGCTTTTGGAGTGATGATGGCCGCAGCTCGACCGGTACTATCCGACATCGATAGCAGGTATCGGGGGATGTCTACTGAAGAGGCAGAGGACAGCAAGCCTGAATCGGACGTTTCTTCCGTCCAATTGGATGAACTCCCAGCGATCGATACGACCTACTTGAGCTATCATCGAACGAAGCCGAGGGACATCGTGAACGTTCAATACAAAGCAAGACTTTCAGAAGTTCAAGCAGTCAAGGATGCTGAGGAAAATCCCTCTCTCTCGGCTTCGGCCGCAGGTCGTCTGACATTCGAGTACTATTTGGCTAGGGAGGCACAGGAATGAGTCCTCACGTTCCAAGCTATGACACTGTCAACTACGGAGTACGAACCTCGAAGCAGTTGGAGCGCCGTATTTTCCTAGAGGTTCTCCACCGCTTGGGCAGGGTAGGGCTGTTTGTATCCGACTACAATTACATCGGTCTAGGCTCTGTCTTCTACATCGATTTTATGCTGTTCCACCGGTACCTTTACATCGACAGGATGGAGTGCGTGGAGAACACTGACATCCCAAATCGTATGTCCTATAATCAGCCTTTCCCACCACCCTATCTCAACGTCAGAATGTGCGATGTTAGCGATATGTTACAAAACCTCTCTCGAGATCAGAAGTATCTCGTTTGGCTAGATTATGACACACCACTCGATGCTGGGAAACTGGAAGACATTGACGGGGTCATTTCAAATGTAGGGATAGGGAGCGTCCTCATTGTGACTGTGGATGCCAAGACACGGCTACCAAAGGTCAAGTATGGTGAGAAGGTTTCGCGGGCAGATTTGGAGTCTCGGTACTGCGCACAACTAGAGAAAAGCATCGGGAAGTTCGTCGCAGGTGGTGTACAGCCCACTCATATCTACAGTCAGGCACACCCACGACTCTCTGCGGAAGCAGTTCTATCGAGAATAGCGAGAAGCATGGCTTCGCGACCTTCCTTGAAGTTCGTCCAACTCTTCAACTATGAATACAGCGACGGTGCGACAATGCTTACTGTTGGCGGCGTAGTCGGCGAACCCAATCTGAGAGATCGCCTTCAGGCAGAGGGTGTAATGAAGCTGCCCTATATCAATGAGACATCAGTACCCATCAGCATCACGGTCCCTCCGATAACGGCTCGTGAAAAGAGCTGGGTGGAGCAGCATGTCGGAATCGAAGTGGACAAGAAGGATTGGCCCTTCGAGTTGAAGACTGAGTACATGGATAGTTGTAAGCGATTCTATCGACACTATCCCGACTTTCACGATGTACTGCTATAGATTTGCAACGATGTCAATTCGGCCATGGGCTGCACCCCATTAGAAGTAGACAGATAGGGTGGCGAGGGTTAGGGAGAGGGAACGTCGAACGAAAGTCGACTGGAAGGGGGGGTGAACCTACGCCGGAATATCGGCGGGTACGGTCAAGTCATCCGTGTCGAAGTCCGGTTCGAGAAGCTGAGATCATTGAGCCCCCCAAATGTATACGGAGTTCGAACCCTTAACGGTTCGAACCCCGGAGAGCCCGTTCGGAAACCCATCGGGCAGCCCGTTCGTTTTCCGGTCCATATACCGATGCAAAAACCTCCGGACCTTTGGTTGAAAAATTGAAAGCTCCTCTACCACGTAGATGGCCACCGCAAACTCCCTTGACGGTCAACAACAGGACTTCACCTACGACAGGCTCCTACGTTTCGGCTAACACCGTCGATGCCAACGTAACCTGCAACATCTCCTCTTTTAGTCCCAACCCTTCCAGCGTCGCCTGCACCATCCGAGACGAGGTTCGCCGAACATACACCTCAGCGTAGCCGGGCCCGATCTCTGAGGTTTGAACCAGAACATCCCACGGACGACGCACGGTATAGTGTGGTGTGTGTGCAAATTAGGCCGAAGTGCAAGGCCTAGAAGGACAGAAGATGGGCCCGCCAAGTCAATGTCCACGAGGGTAGTGAAGGCTATTCCAAAGAATCCGGTCAGGAGCTGGGATGGACTTCGGGAAAAATATGCTTTAGCATGGCCTAGTCGCTGATCCCAGTACCAGAAACGACGCGGAGGCTGGCCGACACCCCCCAGCCCGGAGAGAGATAGAATCCTATCCACTCGATCTGGACGCCCTTCACCACAAGCTCGTCCCTCAACGCGCTAAGCTCATCGTTATGGAAGGCTCCCACCAACTCATCGAAAACCATGATAGAGCCCGGTCTTAGATGTGAACGGATACCTCGTAGAACGGTTACAGCTGATGCGTAAAGATCCGAATCTATGTGCACGAAGGCAATGGGGCCCGCACTCCGGAGATATTTGGGAACACTCTCGTCGAAATACCCGACGTGGAACACAACGTTGGACGGAGCTTCCGGTAGCTTGCCGGCAGTCGAAAATGTCCCCTTTTTCAAACCGGCCCAAGACTCTGAGAGTCCCTGGAACGAGTCGAACCCGTGAACCGTTTCGGTGGTACGCGACGCGATATATCTCAGACTCTTGCCTTGGAATACACCGAACTCACACCAATCCCCAGATCGGGCTCCGAGCGCGATCGCGTTGTCCATGAAGTCAGTGCCGCTCTGAAAGAACCGTACCCGTGAGGATCCACGACAGATGATCGCCACTTTTGCCAAGACCAAAGTTTGAAGTCCCAGCGCAATCGTTACCCGAACCGCCTCCCCGAGTCCTCTCGTTTCCCTCACTTTGCATAGATACGACCTAGCGAGGAGTGAAAACTCTCCTCCGATTCGCCCTGTTACGGAACTAGGCTCCATTTGCGCAGAGGGATCTCGCCTGTCCTCGTCTTCTGTGCCTGACGTTTATGACCTCCTCAACAGGTGGACTGTCCCAAGATGTTAAAGATAATCGTTCGCCTGAGCATGGAGACTTCCGAGGAACGGCTGAAGACCGCCTTCCGGAAGACGGCAATCATTAGCGATTTCTGGCTTTAGGACGTTCCCAACGAGATGCAGGTGGAGGAGTTTGTGGTGCAGGCACAAGTGGAGGCGGCCTTCAAATGGTGGATGGACCGGCGCGTGGTACCGGTGATGCCGTTTTGGGTGAGGCTCGATGCGACGGTAGCGGGCCACATGTTCCTGACCGTCACGAGACTCCCGCTGCTCCGCCACCTGCAATCGGAGCTGCCGGAGCTGGATCTGTCGATCAAGGAGTTGGTGAAGGAGACGGATAAGTTCTCAAACCTGAATCTGGGGAGTTTCATTCCCACCTTAAGGTAGGTGGAGTCGGGCCCGCGTACGGAGTGTGTACCACCACAGGGTTTACCTACCCAGAGGAAGCCGTCCCTCTATCTATGTGGGGCAAAGGAAGGGGAGGGGGTGCGACGGGGAGCGTTCCCTACCTGGTAGTGGTCAGAACCAAGTACTCCATCGTCTTGGACAGGCCGTGCCGAAAAGGTCTGTTGCCTCCATCCAAGCGCGATTGGTCGAACTCGCCTCCCGTAAACCCGAGTCGCCGAATGCCAAGTGCATGACCTGTGGGCACCTCATGCGAACTCACAGCCGGATTCGAAACCAGTCGTTCTGTTCTGAATGCCACCATTTCTGCACCCCGACCGCGGGCGACTCCACCCCCAAGGAAAGTCCGTCCCGCAGTGCTTCGTCGGACCCCAAGTCGGAAACCTCCACCTGAGATCCTGCCGGATGGGCTCACCCACCCGACCCCATGGCCTCCTACGCTCTGGGCGGTATCCATTAAACCGTTCTGATCGCCCGGGCGATGCCGGTCTCCCCGCAGGGCATTTGGCAAGGAGTGAGCTAACCCAAGTGGCGAAGGACTTGGATCGCATCGAGGGTGATGAGACCCCCTTGCACACGACGGGATATCTCGGGGATAAGCGCCTCGAGCTTTTCCCGGTTGTCCACGACCTCTATGGTGACGGGCAAGTCCTGACTCAGACGGAGGGGTTGGACCGAGTGGATCTTGCTGCGCTTTCCATAGCCATAGGCCCCGATCATGACCGTGGCCCCCCAGATCCCTTGGGAGCGCAGAAAGTGGACGACGGCCTTGTAGGCCGGAACCCCCTCGAACTCGTCGGACTCCCCGAGGTAGATCTTCAACCGGACAGCGTTCTCCGCGATCTCCATCTTCACACCCGCGTCAGGAGGAGGCCGAGCATCATCCCAACCCAAGCCCCCACCAGACACAGTCCGGAGTTCAGCATGATGTTTTCGACGGCCCATGCCACCCGACCCTCGGAAAAGAGGGAGATCGTCTCAAGACCGAAGGTGGAGAAGGTGGTGTAACCACCGAATATCCCTACGAAAAGGAAGGTCCTTTCTGGGGCTCCGATGAGAACACCCTGCTGGCTGGCAAAGAACACGAGGACTAGGAGGAACGTCCCGGTGAAATTCACGGCGAAGGTACCCCAAGGGAAATCCCCTCGGGTCAGGGCCCCGGAGATCAGATAGCGGGTGACGCTCCCGAGCGCCCCACCGACCGCAACCAGCGCGACCAATCCAAGCTGGGCTTCGTCCATCAGTGCTCCTCTTCCCTTGTTTCGCTGCCTTCCCTTCGGGGAGTGGCGCTCCCCTTCGTCTCCCGGAGAGGGAGGGCAGGAGTCATCAGCTCAGGGAGGAGCGGTTGAGGGTGGACTCCATCACCCATCTTGGCCCACAGTGGCAGGATAATAAGATCTCCCGGTGGCCCCGGGAGACCCCATCAGGATTACTTTTCCTCGGTCGTCTCGGTCCGGAAGATCGAGGGCGGGGGACGGAAGTTGTAGGAGTCCGAGGCGAAGGTCCGTTCGCATCGGCGGCAGTGGAAGAGCCCACTGCCGACGCGCCGAACGGTCATCGTGGAACACTTCGGGCAGACGTACGATGCCTTTGCGGCCCGGTCCACCTCTTGGACCCGACGCCGGATGCGGATCCCGTACTTGGGACCCATCCAGCCCGTGGAGCCGACGCTCTTGGTTCGCCGTGACATGGTCCAGTACCTACTTCGTCGTGTTGATAAGCTCGCGCAGGCGGTCCCCATGCACCAGGGCCCGGTCCACGAGCTCGATCACATCGTGGGGTGAAAAGGCACCGACCATCGACTTCTGCATGGCCACCACATT
>JAJYXQ010000075.1 GCA_021796385.1 Thermoplasmata archaeon
CTCGGCGGCATCCGTCGACACCAAAACGGTGGGTTGTTGGGGGTCCACGAGCCATCCATACCAAGAACTGAAGGGGCCGTCGGCAGGTATTGAGAGGCTACCAGGGATGTGAGCATGATCGAAGGCCCTCGCTTCCCGCGTATCCACGATGATGGCCCCTGCCGCATTCAACTGCTGAAACTGCGCGATCGAGAGCGCCACGGGGGCCGGGGCCATCCCACCATGGAGGGGGCAACCTGAACTGTTGATCTCCCGCATCCGATGAAAGTACTTAGGGTAGGGATGCTGGCAGAGCAATTCCGCAAGGAATGCCTCCTCGTCCTGCAACTGAAGCAGGCGATTCGATTGGCGGGCCTCCGCCATGGTGCATTGGTCCGGCCCGACGAAGACGCGGCCACAGTAAGAGGAGCCTCCGTGCGTTGGCAGGAGCCAAACGTCGTCCGGAAGCCCTGCCAATTTTTCATGGATGGAGCGGTAGGCGGCGCGGGCGAGGTGGCGGGCCTTCCCGATGCCTAGGAGGTCCGTGCGCGCCGCCCCGCCGGAATTCAACGCCCCGCCTGAGAACAGAGCCCTTGGCTTCCCCTCCGGGGATCGTAAGACGTAGCTCACATGTTCGGGGGTGTGACCCGGAGTCTCGAGAACGGTCAGTTCCCAATCGCCCAGGGAGAGTGTCTCGTGATCGCGGACCGCCCGATGGTCGAACTGGAGGGGAGCCGATTGCCCCGCTATGATCTCCGCCCTGACCAGGGCCGCGAGTTCGCGGCTCCCAGAGACGAAATCGTTGTGGACATGGGTCTCGATGGCGAGAACCTTGGGAGACTCAAGCTTGGTGAGCCGCTCGAGGTACGCCTCTGCATCCCGAAAGGGATCGATGACCGCGGCCACCTTGTGCGAGGGGACCGATACGACGTACGACGTGTTGCCGAGCTCAGGGGCGAGATACCCTTGGACCTTGAGCCGAGGGTCGATCCGAACATCCGAGAGAACGAACCCGGAGGGGATACGCTCTGAAGCGTCGAGTGCTGGGTAGGCGCCATGTGAGGAGCCCTGGCGAATGGTCACTTTGTCCTCGGATCCCTCCCCCACACTTCCTCGAAAGTGGGGAGCATTCTGAAATATATAGGTCCGAGTCCCGTGCGCGCCACGGGACCCGGAGTCGGCAGTAGGGGTATCGTACCAGATGGGAGGTGCGGGGGGCCGGATTTGAACCGGCGAGAGCTCTTCAGCTACAAGGTCCTAAGCCTTGCCTCCTTGGCCGGGCTAGAGTACCCCCGCGGAAGGAGTAGCCCCGGCAGGAGTTTCCGGAGGGAGGCGGTGGGCCGTCCCTCCATTCGAACCTGCGTCTGGGGATCCAGAGTCCCTCATCCTTGGCCACTAGACTACGGGGCTATTCCAAGAAGGCTCCACATGAGCAGACTTTAAAGGGTTCGCGTTCGGGGCCGTGGGGAGGCTTATGCCGGTATTGGCCTTCCGCATAGGAGATGTCCGAGCGATCGACATTCCAAGAGGGGGAGGAAGTGGTGCTCTTCCGAGAGGGGAAAAAGCCCATCTTTGCGACGCTCCGCCAGGAAAAGACGCTCCTCGAGGGATTCGGCGTCGTGGACCTCTCTCGGGTGATTGGACGGCAAGGCCAAGCGAAGATCACTATCGGAGGGGAGGAATACTCCGTGGTCCGCCCAGCGATGGTCGACCTAGTTCGTTCCGCTCGCCGTCCGACCCAGATCGTTACCCCTAAGGACGCCCAATATCTGGTCTATCTCGGAGGGGTGACTTCCGGCTCTCGTGTTGTCGAGGCAGGTACCGGGAGTGGTCTTCTGACGCTTTTTTTGGCCAACACGGTCGGTCCCGAGGGACATGTTTACTCCTACGACCGCAGGGCGGAGCATCAAAGAGCGGGCGAAGCGCTCCTGCGACGCAGCGGCACATCGGGCCGGGTGACGTTCCTCGAGGGAGATGTGGCCGAAGGCATCCGGCAGCAAGAGGTCGATTCTGTGATCCTGGATGTCCCAGAACCATGGAGCGCAACGTTGCACTCGTGGAACGCCTTACATGAGGGCGGTTTCCTTGCCACCTACACACCCACATACAACCAACTGGAACGTTCGGTCCGCGAAATGCGCGCCGTGGGATTCGTAGATGTTCGGGCCCTGGAATTGCTCGAGAGAGACCTTCATGTTGGAGAGGGAGGGACACGGCCTGCCTTCGAGATGCTTGGGCACACGGGCTTCTTGGCCGCCGGGCGAAAGATCTCCCGGGAACCATGACCACTACGATCCTTACCGAAGCGGCATTCCTGGCCATCGTACCCGCGGGGATCCTTCTCTATGTCATCTTGGACCGGTATGCCGCTCCTCGAGTACCGGTGAGCTTGTTCAACGAGCGTACGCTGCTGATCGCATTCGTTGTCGGGATCCCCGGCGGACTTCCCCTGGCGGTCCTCTTTCTCATCTATGCGGGCAGCCTCCAGCAATTCGACCTTGCCTCTGCGATCGCCTACCTGTTTTTCTTCGTGGCGGTGGCCGCCCTCTCTCGTACGATTTTCCACCGCTTCCGCATCTTCGGGGGGAAGACAGGCCGTTTGCGGACCGGCCCCTTCTACGCCCTGTCTTTCGGATGCGGGATCGCCGTGACGATCGTCTTGGCCACAACCGACTCCTCGATACCGGGAACGCCGCCTCTCTACGCCTTGGGGGCCTTCCTTCTCCTTTCGTTCGTCGTGGCTACGGTCGAGGCCTGGGCCGGGATCCGCTTTGCGCGTCGTGATGCCCCGTCGTACCGGTGGATACTGATCGCCGGTGTCGAGACCTTGATGCTGTTTGCTCTTGCACCCCTGTATCTAGGGGTACAGTACCTCCAGTTCGTGACCCTCTTGGGAATGCTAGCCCTCGGGGTGTACCTGCTCTGGCGGGAAGATCGCCTTGTCTTGCGAAAGCTCATGCAGCGTACGGCCGGTAAAGAGTCACCGGAGTCAGCCTACCGCCGGACCGACGTCGATTGATCTGCCGTGGACCTTCGGGCTCATGCCCGATCAAGCGGGATGGATCTGGTAACGCAGGAAGAGATGGCTTTTCGATTGGCGCAGGCTGAGCAGTTCCGCCCACCGAGGGTCGGAAGGACCGAAGGAGACCCCTTCCACGAGCCGAAGGGCGCCATCCCCCGCCGAGTTTCCTGCGAACTGGGGGGAAAGTGTGAGAAAGAGTTCACCCAGTCGAGATTCTTTGAGGAAGTCCCCCAAGAGGTGGGGACCTCCTTCCACGAGTACGCGGCGAACCGGGACCTCGGCACGTAGAGTGGAGAGGATATCCAAGGCGGAGAGGTGGTGTCCCTCCGCTGCAATGAGTACCCGAGTGGATTCAGGAAAGTGGGCCCGGGACAAGCGACGGGCACCCGAACGGGTGGTAACGATCGCCGCCGGAACCTTTCCAGAAGAGAACACTGGCCATCCCGGATCCACGGTTCCCCGGGCTGTGATGACGACGTTCCACGGTTCGTCAAGTCCGCCGGTGGCCGAGCGTAGTCTTCGGTAAGAACCCGCCCAGGCAGGAAAGATGTGCGCAGGAGTCCACAAGTGTCGAGGGATGGCCCGCACTGTGCCGGCTCCCACCACGACAGCGTCCGCGAGCGCTCGAAGGATGCCCATGAGCGCACGATCCTCGACACTGTGACCGGTGA
>JAJYXQ010000041.1 GCA_021796385.1 Thermoplasmata archaeon
GGTTCTCCAACGTGTACGGGAAGGGGGTGTCATAGCCAGTCACCCGGAGGACGGGCGCCTTCAAGCTGTAGAGGCAACGTTCAGCGATCATGGCCGAGATCTCCGCTCCGAAGCCCGAGAACTTGGGGGCTTCATGCACGACGACGGCCCTACCGGTCTTCTCGACCGAACCCACGATCGCGTCCACATCGATTGGAACGAGGGTGCGGAGGTCGATGACCTCCGCGTGGATGCCCATCTTCTCGACGACGTTTGCCGCTTGAACGCACTGGGGCACCATGGCCCCGTAGGCGAAAACGCTCACATCCGAGCCCTCCTTTGCGATCCGGGCTTTGCCGAAGGGCACCCGTGCGTCCCCCTCGGGGAGTTCGCCGGTGGCCGTCCGGTAGATCCGTTTCGGCTCGAGGAAGATGACGGGGTCCTCATCGAAGATCGCGGTGAGGAGCAGCCCCTTCGCATCAGCTGGGGTCGAGGGTATGACGACCTTCAGCCCGGGGGTGCTCGTGAAGAGCTGCTCGGTGCTCTGGGAATGGTAGAGGCCCCCCTTGATGCCACCGCCATAAGGGGTACGGATCACGAGGTGGGAAGGGAACTCACCCCCCGAGCGATAGCGGAACTTGGCCGCCTCGCTCACGATCTGGTCGAACGCCGGATAGATGAAATCCATGAACTGGATCTCGGCCACGGGCTTGAGGCCCTGGAGCGCCATACCGATGGCCATTCCCACGATCCCGTTCTCGCTGAGGGGTGTATCGATCACCCGTTTTTCCCCGAACTCCTTGTAGAGACCATCGGTGGCGCGGAAGACGCCCCCATTCACTCCAACATCCTCGCCCAAGACGATGACGTCGGGGTCCTTGGCCATGGCGATCCGCAGTGCCTGGTTGACCCCTTGGATGAGCGTGGCCTCCGTCATGCCCGGAGCACCCCCTCCTTCAGCAACTCCATGAACTCGGACCGCTCTTCTTCTAGGATACGCCAGCGGTCGTGGAAGACATCGTCAAAGAGCGTCTCGGGAGACGGTGGGGGCGATTTCTCCGCCGCCTCGATGGCCTCTTGGACCTGTTGCTTGGCCTCCTCCTCGATCTTATCGATGCCCGCCTCGTCGATCCATTTCTTGGCGACCAAGAAGTCCCGCAAGTGCTCTATCGGGTCCTTAGCCCGCCAAGAGGCGACCTCCTCCTGCTTCCGGTAGCGCGAGGGATCGTCCGAAGTGGAGTGCGGGCCCATGCGGAACGTCACCGCCTCGATGAGGGTCGGTCCCTTCCCGGCGATGGCCCGCTGGCGGGCCTCTTGGACGGCGCGGTAGACGGCGATGAAGTCATTCCCATCCACCTGCACCCCCGGAAAACCGTAGGCGTCCGCCTTCGCTGCTAGGGAGGCGCTCCGGGTCTGCTTCTCCCGGGGCAAGGAGATGGCCCAGCCATTGTTCTGGCAGAAGAAGATCACCGGGAGGTGGAGCACCCCGGCAAAGTTCATGCCGGCATGGAAATCGTTCGAGCTCGTCGCTCCGTCTCCGAAGAACGGCACGCTCACGACCTTCTCTCCCTTGTACACCGAGGCTTGGGCGATCCCGGCGGCGAGGATGATCTGTGTGCCCACGGGGCTTGACGCCGTCACGTACCGGAAGGCCTTGTACCCGTAATGGCAGGGCATCTGCCGCCCCTTGAGGATGTCCGCGGCATTCCCATAGAACTGGTCGAAGAGGGTCTTGAGGGGGATGCCCCGGGCGAGCGCAACCCCGATCTCGCGGTACGCCGGGACGATCCAGTCCTTGGGGTCGAGGGCCAATCCGCAACCCACCTGGGCTGCCTCTTGGCCGTTCATCGGGACGTAGAACCCAATACGCCCTTGGCGCTGGAGGTTGACCCCGCGCTCGTCGGCCGCTCGTCCGAGCGTCATGAGACGGAACGCCCGCAACAACGTCTCCTTGGGCACGTCCGCGTCCTCGCTCATGTTCCCTACGGCGAGGCGATTGCGGCGAGCGTTATAACAGTTTATGCGGGCAAAGCGCGAATGACGTATTTCTTCGAACGGAGCGGTCCGACGCCCCTCTCCGCAATCAACATCTCAGGCAGCTCAAAGCCTTCGGGTTCCGGGACAGTGAACCATGGGTTCTCACGGGCCGACGGCAAACGCTTGCGCTATAGATTCGGTTAGAGGAGGACTCCTGCGATGAGCCCGGGTCTTTAGTCCCAGGACGGAGAACGCTCCCGAGGCACCGTTCGTCTTCCGGACTCCGAGGCGGGAACGGCGGGAGGTGGAAGTGAGTCCCGCTCCATCCGAGGACGCAACGCGCTAGAGCTTTTCTGACACACGGGCGGCCGCCTGCGTCGCCGCCTCGATGGCATTCATAATGCTCGTTCGGAAGGCACCTTTCTCCAGTTCATAGATCCCGGCGATGGTGGTTCCCGCGGGGGTGGTGACAAGGTCCCGGAGTTCCGCCGGATGGACCCCCTTTTCCCGCAACAGATCTGCCGTACCTGTGAGGGTCTTCGTAACGAGCTGGAAGGCGATGTCCCGGGGCAAGCCCACCTTCAAGGCTCCGCTCACCATCGCATCGATCAGGATCGCAATGTACGCCGGACCACTCCCGCTCAATGCCGTCACGGCATCCATCATTTCCTCCGGGACTTCGAGGCTCTCCCCAAACGTGGCGAGCAGGCGCCGTACCACCCGAAGGTCCTGGGGCCGTACCCCCGGCCCCGGGCTGTATGCTGTGATGGCCTTCCCCACGCTGGCTGCCACGTTGGGCATGGCCCGCACGATACGCGCCCCGGGGAGCACAGCGTGGATCTTCTCAAGGGAGATCGCCGCCATGACGGAGATCACGAGTTTTCCTTCTGTCACATTCGCGATCTCGGGCAGGAGGTGCCGGGCATCCGCCGCTTTGACGGCGATGAAGACGACATCGGAGGCCCTGACCGCCGCCCGGTTGTCCCGGGTGCCCAACCACTTTCCCATGGAGGACCGGGAAGGGGTCAGGTTCCTCCGTGTGACATACACCTTTGTGACCGCGGAGGACCGCATCACTCCGCGTGCGATCGCATCGCCGATCTTTCCCGCCCCCAGCACGGCTACTTTCACGTCGATCCCTCGGGCCGTGGGACGGCTCGGTGGGTAATTACCTTACCCGAGGAAGCGGGGAAACTCCGGCTCTCCGGAACCCTGAAATGCGGTCCCGTGCTCCCGGTGGGACCATGTGGAGGTTGCCAAAGAACGTCAGGGAAGGCCGGCTCGAAGCGGGGGGAGTGAACTTTCGGTATTTGGAATCGGGCCCACAGTCCTCCGCAGCCCGGTCCATCCTACTCCTCCATGGCTTCGGCGCCCGGTCGGAGATATGGCTCCGCCTGCTCAAGGACCTGCCGCCCGATTGGCAGGTAGTGGCCCCGGACTTTCCCGGACATGGGAACTCGTCCCCGCTGCCGGGAAAGTCCCGTACCCTCCCGGAGTACCATCGGGCCCTCGCCGCATTCCTGGAGGACAAATTCCCCGGAAAGGTCACCATCGTGGGCAGTTCGATGGGGGGCGCCCTGGCAACGCTTCTTTCCTTGTCGCACCCGAACAAGGTGGACCGGCTTGTCCTCGCCGGCGCTTCAGGACTCACGCCCAAGCTCCCGGGGAAGACGGTCCGGTTGTACTTCCCATACATTCTTGGAACCTACTTTGGTGCCCCGGGGGAGGGCCGGTTTAGGTCCTTCCTCACCAAGGGGGTCTTCTTCGACCCCAAGTTCATCGAGGACCGCTGGCTCAAGGTCCTCGTCGAGGAGTGGAAACCGCGCCCACGGCGGATGGCCTACGTCGCCACGGCGAACGCATTACGGAGGCCGGACGCCTCGGTCGCCTCGTCCCTAGGGAAGGTCCGGGTCCCAACCCTCCTCTTGTGGGGGAAGAACGATGCGCACTTCGATTGTGCGGAGAACGAGGCGGCCGCCCGGGCCATCCCGGGCTCCCGCTTCGTCCGCTTCGAGAACTGTGGCCACTTGCCCATGGTCGAGAAGTACTCGGAATCCCTCGCCGAGCTCAAGGGCTTCCTCGGATGAGCCGGGAGGTCCTGCTCGGCCTCGATATCGGGACCACCTCGATCAAAGCGTTGGCGATCACGCCGACCGGGCGTCGGGTCGCTTCCTATGCACAGTCGGTCCCGACGCTCCATCCGCAGGATGGCTGGTCGGAACAGGACCCGAGGGTCCTCGCCCAGACCGCCGTCACGGTCCTTTCCCGTATCACGCGGACCCGTCCGGTGCGCGCGAGCCACATTCTGGGCCTTGGCCTCACCAATCAGCGTGAGACCACGCTTCCCGTCGATGCCATTACGGGTGAGCCCTTGTCGAACGCGATCCTGTGGCATGACCTCCGGACCCTTCCCCTTGCCGCATCCCTAGGATCCGGTGGCTGGTACCGCCGGCTCTGGCGGCGGGGAGGGATGCCGCTCACGAACTACCCCTCGGCCACCAAGATGGCCTGGTTGCTCCGGCATTCCCGTCCGGTGGTACGCGCCGCTCGAAGGGAACGGTTGCGTATGATCACTGTGGATTCCTGGGTCGCGTACCAACTGCTCGGTGGGGTGCTGGGAAGCGCTCCCTTCATCACCGACCCCTCCAACGCCTCCCGTACACTCCTCCTCGACCTCAGTACCGGGCGGTACGACCCCCAGGCGCTCCGGCACTTTGGCCTCCGCCGGGAGTTCCTGGCCGAGCTTCGACCCTCCTGGGGTGCGGAGCTCGGGAATGTGCCCTTGCCCGGCCCGTCCAGCCGCGGGTCCATCCCGCTGCTTTCCATCTTGGGTGACCAACAGGCGAGCTTGCTCGGGCTCTCGACCCTTCTCGGGGGAGACGCCAAGCTCACGCTCGGGACGGGTGCCTTCCTTCTCGCGCGGGGAGAATCTCAGGGGCCACCGGACCGGTCCGGGGTCCTCCGCACGATCCTTTGGCACCCCCGAGGGGAAGTGCCCGAGATCGGGATCGAGGGGTCCGTGGGGGCGGCCGGTAGCTTCATCGATTGGCTGGGCAAGGGGGGGCTTGGGATCTTCGAGAGCCTCGGGGAGATCGAACGCCTCTCGGCGCGTTCGCGGCACGGAAAGGAGGTCTTCGTGCCGGCGCTTTGCGGCCTCTTCGCTCCTCATTGGGAGATGACGGCGCGCGGAATCTGGACCGGGATCGATCTCAGCACCCGCCGGGCGGACTTGGCCCGTAGCGCGCTCGACGGGCTGGCCCACACGGTTGCCGACCTCGTGGACGCCGTCGAGCAAGGCATGGGCCGTACCCTCTCCCCATTGCTCGTGGATGGGGGACTCTCGCGCTCGGGGCCGTTGCTCCAACAGATCGCCGACCATTCGGGCACTGTCCTGCGGAAGAGCCCCGAGCCCGATGCCACGGTCTTCGGCGCTGCCTTGGCGGCGGGGCTCGGGATCGGCGCCCTCCCCCGTGACGTGCAGGCACCCTTGCGTCGCGGAGGCCCCCGAGGGCCAATCATCCGTCCGCAGGTCGACCATCGGGAGCGGTTGCGAACACGTCGTGCGTGGAGGCACGCGTTGGATCAGGCCTTTCTTCTCACGAAGAGGCACGCGGGTCCGGGGGTGGTTCGCCATCCGGACGCTGTGCGTTCCCAGACCTGGATCTCCGTGTAGTCGCGTTCGGTCTCGACGGGGACAACGGCGATCCCTTCGGGTCCCAGTTGGTCGAGCCAAGGTTCTCCCGCGGGCGGTGGGCCCGCGTACGAGACGATGATGCGATCGAAGGGGGCAAGGGTCGGCGCGCCATTGAAACCATTCCCCGGAACGATTCGCACCGATCCCGGCTCACGTCCGGGGATCGAGACCGTGGACCGGGCCCCGCGCTTCACTCCCCCGCCGATGTTGGTGGACGCCGCCGTGTGCGGGGATCCGACGACCGGGATGCCCAGCCTCACCAAAGTGCGGAGGGAGCGTTCGACCAGGCTTTCCTCGTACTCCACCCCAACGACGAGGCCTTCCGGTCCGACCAGCAGCGATGCGATCGCCACAAGGTACCCGCTGCCGCTACCGAGCTCCATCACCCGTTGGCCGGGTCGAATCCGGGCAAGAGAGAGCTGCAGGGCTACCATGTGGGGGGCCGAGACCGTGGCCTCCGGACCTATGGGTAGGGGCGTGTCCACATAGGCCGTCGGCCAGAGCCCCATCGAAACGAAGCGATGGCGCGGGATCCTCCGCATCGCCGAATCCACGAGAGCATCCCCGGTACGCAACGAGGCTACGAGCCGGGTCGCCTTGGCTCCCCAGTCCGGGAACGCGGGGTCGAAGTACACGGACCTACCCCTTGAAACCCTGCCCGATCAGGTACACTTCGGAGGATTGGGAGCGGGAGGCCTGGGGCTTCGTCACCTGCAGGCGTTCAAAGCGAGGGGCGAGCTCACTCCGGAGCTCCCCCGTCATGTCCCCGTCGAAGAGCTTGGCGACGAAATGGCCTCCTTTTCTGAGCGTCGTCTGGGCCAGGGCAAAAGCGCTCTTGACGAGGTCTACGCTCCGGGCGTGGTCGGTCGAGTAGTTGCCACTGATCGAGGGGGACATGTCGGATAGCACCACGTCGAACGGTTCGGGGCCGAGGCGTTCCCTCAGGGCGGGGTCCCCGACCCGTCCGCGGAGGAACGTCACGCCCTCGATGGGCTCGAACGAGCGCATGTCCACCGCAACGACCGTCCCACGCCGACCCACGAACCCGCTCGCCACCAGGCTCCATCCCCCAGGGGAGGCTCCAAGGTCGAGCACCCGAGCGCCTTCCGGGATCAAGTGGAACCGGTCTTGGAGCTGACCCAGTTTGAACGCGGCGCGGGAGCGCAGCCCGCCCCGCTGGGCCGCCCGGTAATAGGGATCCCTTCGCCGCTCGTTGACCCACCTTCTCGCCATGCTTGTCCACCAAGGAGCGGTGGCCAGAAAAGCACTCGCCCGTGCGGGGTGGTATTGTACCGATAGGCTTTTGCCACCCGGGACTTGGTCGGACGGGGAACCCGACATGTCGGAGGACTTGGACCACTGGAAGCACGCACTCGAAGCGCAGCGAAGGCAAAAGGACTGGTATTTCAAGAACGCTCCGGACTCCCCGATCCCGGCCGAGGCCCGCTCCGGCTTCTCGGCGCTCCAATACTTCGCCCCGGACCCTGCCTACCGCATCGCGGTACGCTTGACACCCGTCACGGGCGCCGAGCCGTTCACGATGGCCGTGTCGCAAGGGAGCCCAAGGGCGATGATCAAGAAGGGGTACTTCGACTTCGAGATCGATGGCAAGAAGTACCGGCTGTTCGCCTACGGCCCGGCCCACGACACCTCCCACGATTCCCTCTTCGTCCCCTTCCGGGATGGCACTTCGGGAAAGGAGACCTACGGAGCCGGGCGCTACCTTGACCTCGAATACGATCCGGGAGGGGAGTACTTACTCGACTTCAACCTAGCCTATAATCCGTACTGTGCCTACAGCGAGAACTACTCCTGCCCCCTTCCCCCGGCGGAGAACTGGTTGAAGGTTCCGATCCGCGCGGGCGAGCGCAGCTTCCACTGACCCCTAGTTCCTTGCGGGTCAGAAATCGACAGGCTTCCCTTCCCAGGCGGACTGGAATATCCGCTTGAGGTCCGCGCTGCTCGGGACCCGGGGGTTTGCGGTCACACAGGTGGACTGGTCCGCGCGGGTGACGAGCTCGGGCAGTGCGCTCTCGAACGCTTCGGGCGTGATCCCTCCGATCTCGCGGATACTCCCCGACATTCCGATCCCTTTCCAGAGCTTCCGGACGGAGGCAGAGAGTTCCCGGGCGTCCCTCACTACCGATTCGCCCAACACGGGGGCGAGGCGGGCGAACTTCTCCTTCGCCGCCGGGAAGTTGTACTCGATCGCGTACGGGAGGAACGTCCCCACTGCCCGGCCATGGGGAACATGGAGCACGGAGCCCAAGGCGTGGCCGAGCGCGTGCCCCACCCCCACCTGGGCATTCCCGAAGGAAAGGCCCGCCATTGTCGCCGCGTAGTGCACGGATTCCCGCGCCTCGGCGTCTTGGCCATCTTTGACGGCCCTCGGCAGATCCCGATAGAGCAGTTGTACCGCCTCCTTGGCGAAAGCATCCGAGAAGGGATTCGCCCACTCCGACGAGATCGATTCGATCGCATGGCAGAGGGCATCCGCCCCCGTGTCCGCGGTGAGCTTAGGTGGCATCGTGGCGGGTAGCATCGGGTCGAGCACGGCCCACTCGGCGATGAGTTGACGGTGGGCGAGCTCGAGCTTGGTCCCCCCCTCGCCCTCGGTGAGGATCGTGGCCCATGTGGTCTCCGACCCGGTGCCGCTCGTGGTGGGAATCTGGATGAGGCGCGCCTTCTTTCCCAAAGTCATCTCCACGAGGGGGGTGAGTTCGTATACGGTGAGATCGGGGCGCTCGTAGAGGGCGTAGATCGCCTTCGTCACGTCCATGGCGCTACCCCCCCCCAGGCCGACGATGAGATCCGGTTGGACGTTCCGTGCGACCGCAACGCCTTCCAGAACCCGGGAGACGAGGGGTTCCGGGTCGACCTCACCGAATACCTCCACCTCGGCCCCGGACTTCCGGAGCTCCTCCACGATCCGTCCGTGGGCCCCTGACTGGACGAGGAAACGGTCGCAGACGAGCAACGCCTTCTTGGCGTTGAGCGATGCGAGGAACTCCACCGACCCGGGACCGAAGACCAGCTTCGGGCCGGTGAAGAACCACATCAGGCGTATTCCGTTGGGATCTTCGTGGCGGTCTCCACGAGCTCTTTGGCCGCCCGGGTGTACCGCATCACCTTCATCATGTTCCCGCGAAGCTTGAACTTACCGCCCAAGAGCCCCTTGATAGGGTCGATCTGCTTGGCGATCAATCCCTTCCAATTGCTGTAGAGCCCCTCGTAGGTGAAGTCCGCGGTCTTCTCCGTGGGACTGCTGAGCATCTGGGCTCCCCGGCACTTGCCATGCCATAGGTCGAGGTAGAATGCCGCCGGGGCCGTGAGGTTGCCATCGGGGAGAACGAGAAAGATGAAATCCCCCTCCCATGTCCGGGCCGCATCCTCGTAGGCGGCGTTCTGGTTCACGAGCTCCTTGAACTGGTCGATCCACTCCTGCGACGGGAATTTCACCATGCCCCGGCGAAAACGGAAAACGATAAAAAGGGAGCGATGGGCCCCGCCCCGCGGCTTGGCCGAGCCGAACTAGGGATAGAACTCGGTCGGCACCTTGCGGGCTATCACGACGAGCTCATTCGCCGCGAAGGGGCTCCCCCGGCTCAGGAGGTTCATGACGTTGCCGTCGATGCGGAACTTGCCGCTGACGATCCCTTGCGGGGCTTCGAGGCCCCCCTGCAGGAGCTTCATCCAATCCGTGTAGCGGCCCTTCCAGATGTAATCCGCTTTCTTCTCGAACGGGGGCGCCATGAGGGCCACGCTGCGGCACGATCCGTGCCAGAGGTCCGCAAAGACCCCCACCTCCTGCTTGAACTTCGGGTCCGGCTCGACCACGAAGATGAAGGTGCCCTCCCATCGTTTGGCCGCGTTGCGGTAGGCCTCGCTCTCGTTGATCCCCTTCTGGAAGAGCTCGATCCACTCCTGGGACGGGAAGACTGCCATGTTTGGGCACCGCAGGGATGAACCTTCTAGATAATATACTCTCGGGTCGATGCTGGGGCATTGTGAGGTACGCTCCTGCCTGGGCGGTGCTCCTCGTGGTGAGCACCCTCTTCCTTGGGTTCTCGCTCGTCTCTTATCCGGTGGACCATGCCGTGCATCTTTCGGCGGCGACTTCCCGCGGGGCCGTCCTTGCTCCGTCCCCATCCGGACCCTCGCTGCTTCCGGCGGTGTCCCTCCCGACCGGGGCAGGGCCGGATGTGGCATCGAGTCCGGCGCCCCGAATGCCTGCGGTCCGCACTGCGATCAACGGCACGGTCAACCTCACCGGTACACTTCGGAGCAATGACACCTACCTTACCGGGGATGTGGTGGTCACGGGCTCGACCACGACCACGGGATTCACCACCACGACAGGCACCGCCACCTACGGTCCCACCCTCGTACAAGGTGCCCTTTCGATCACCGGGAATAGCTCGACGCAAGGGTCGATACTGACCACGACCCCGGGCTCGTCCGTCTACATCGATCCCCCTTCTTCCGCCTCGACCGCAACAATGTCGTTGATCGGGAACGTGTCCATCGGCGATCCGGCGGATACCTTCCTCCTCACCTCGCAGGGAGCGACCCTCACCGTCTGGGCGAACGCCAGCGGCGGGATCTATGCCCAGGGGGGTGGGTATCTCATCAACAGCGGGTCGAACATCCAGCTCGTGAACTACGGGCCTTCGAGCCTGGTCCTCAACTGCAACGTGAACATCCTCGGTTTGGGACCGTGCCCGGTGACCGTGAGTGCCGGTACCACCTATACCCCCTGTTACCCGATCGTGGGATGCCTTTCTGCCTCGTCCAGCTCCATCACTTGGAGCGGGCCGACCACCTTCTCGATCACCGGTTCGGTGACCACCTCCTCGCCTGGCCTCTACGCCCCGCTCCCCATGAGCCATCTCCTTGTCACCGTACCGGGGGGAGGGGCGAATTTCTCGATGGTACCCTCCCAAGGTAGCCCTTCGGTCTCCGTGCAAGGCGCTCCGGGAGAGATACCCTCCGTCATGACCTACGGCGACCTGGATGTCACGAACGGCAACGCGGTCGCCGGGAACGTCACCGTATCGGGGAACTTCGTCTCCCAGCAGCACACATCCACGCACGGATACTTCCACAACCTGGGCGGGCTTACGATCACGGGATCGCTCACGGCATCGGGGGACCAGCAGTTCCCCGGTTCGTTGTACCTCGGGTCCAACTTCACGATATCCACCTTTACGGGCCAGAACCTCACAGTGAGCGGCCGGTTGCTCGCGGACCCGGAGCCAGGCGGGCAGGACACCATCACCCTGACCGGGTCCCTCGCGGCATCCGGCTCGGTCGTCGTCCAAGGCAATCTCTCCCAGAACGCGAGCGGTTCGTTGCTCCAGGGGAAGACCTGGCTCAACGGGTCGATGTCCTCCACGGGCAGCGTGCTCACGGTGGGAACGACGGAGTTCAACGGTGACACCACCGCCGCAGGGAACATCACCTTGCCGAACACTTTCCTCGGAGGCAAGCTCTCTGCACAGGGAAATCTGGTCGGGGTAGGCAGCACCGACCTTACGGGGACCCTCCAGATCTCCGGGGAGACCACGATTGAGAACGGCACGTTCATGGCGAACGGGACGACGGCCCTCTCCGGCACCATCGTCGGCAACAAGACCGACACGCTGAACGGCTCGGCCTCCCTGGTGACCGAGTGGGGGGAGTTCCTCAACCTGACCTCGGTAGTGATCATGGGCGGGGTGGCCACGGTCGTCGGAACCGTCTCCGTTCAGGGAACGGTGTCGACCACAGGCTTGTCGACCTTCTCCTCGAGCCAAGTGGACCTTGCGGGGGGGCTCACGCTCAACGGGCGATCGCTCGCGGAGGGCGCCGTGACCGTGACCGGCACCACGCTCTTCTCGGGTGCGGTCACCACGACCGGCACCGCGAGCTTCCCCGGAATGACCCTCACGGGGGATTTCCACCTCTCCTCGTCCGGGGGCAGCGTCCTCTCCCAGGGGACGAGCTCCGTGAACGGAGACATCACACTCAGCGGTGTGCTCACCGTAGTTCCGGCCGCCCCAGGCGTCGCCGGGACCTTCCACGAGGTGGGGAACTCCACCATCTCGGGGTCGCTCAACATGACGGGGAGTGTGGTGGTGACGGGTTCGTCTACCCTTACGACAACCCAGGGCACGGAATTGTCGATGCACGGGAACATCCAACTCGGTTCTGCGGCGATGATCCGGGGTTTCGTGAACACTTCGGGGGAGGTCGTGATATCGGGGAGCGCAACGCTGGGTGGAGGCTCGGTCGTTATCGCCGGCTACCTGAGCGAGATCGGCCGAGTCTTCTCGGAGGGCAACATCACCCTCTCGGGCGAGGCACTCTTCTCCGGCAGTCTCGACACCAACGGGACGACGCGACTCCCCGGTATCACCACGGTGGGCGATTTCGCCATGAGTGACGGCACGTTCCGCATCGAGGGGACGACCACGCTCCAGGGCTCGACGAGCGCGGTGGGGAACGTGACCGTCAACTCCACAGGGTACTTCGTCCAGGGATTCAATGCGATCGACGGTGTTACGGACTCCGTCGGCTCCTTCGTTGAGCAGGGGAACTCGACCCTCGACGGCTCGGCCCAGGTCGCGCCCGGGAGCACCTTTGGGACGTACATGAAGATCGTGGGCACGTTGAACACCGGGTCCCTCACCCTTTCCGGCACCACGATCCTCCCCGACGACACGGTCCAGTTCCCCTCGGGCGCATCGATCCGTGGGAACGTGTCGCTCTCCGGTACGTTCCAGGGTACGGGGGATGTGGCCGATTTCAACGGACAGAGCATCGTATACGGGACCGTCTCCTCCCCCGGCATGCCGATCGTGAACGGTCCCATCGTCATCACCCTCTTCGGCACCTATTTTGCCATCATCCTCGGCCCGGAACTCTACTGGTTCATCGCCATCCTCGTCGTGGCGCTCGTGGTGGCAGTCCTCGATGCCCTCCTCTTCGGCCTCCACTGGAGGAAGCGTCACGAGCTACCCCGGGTTTCCCTCAAGCTCCGCCTGCTACGGATCGGAGGTTTGCTCGTGCTGGTGGCGGGCGTGCTCGTGGGGATCGTGGGGGCCTTCTCCCTCGGCAGCGGACTTGCCGCCGCTCCGGATGGCGGGGAGGCATCGTGGGTCGCGCCGCTCTACTACGTGGCCGCGGGGCTGGCGACCCTCGGGGTCGTCGTATGGGTCACAAGCCGCGTGCTGATCCGGCGCGAGCGAAAGCACTCGGCCATGGTCCCGCCCCCGCCGCCCCCAGCCCCGTATCCACCGTTCCCGGAGTTTGCGCCGCCACCGGAAACCTTTGAAGCCGACGTGCCTCCGGCCCCCGCGGGACAGTGAAGACCAAGCACACCCTTGTCACCGGCGGCGCCGGCGGGATCGGGATCCACCTTGTGGAGCGATTGGCCCGGGACGGGGCCCGCGTACGGGTGCTGGATAATTTTTCCTCCGGGACCCGGGGGAACCTCCCCCTTCTCCAGAAGCTCCCTTCCGTGGAGATCTTGGAAGGGGACGTCAAGGACCCCGGGGTACTTCGGAAGGCCCTCGAAGGGGTCGATTTCGTCTGGCACCTCGCGGCCAACCCCGACATCCGCAAGGGTACCGTCGAGACGGACCTCGACCTGAAGGAAGGCCCGGTCGCCATCCGGCTCCTGCTCGAGACCATGCGCACGATGGGAGTTAAGGACATGGCCTTTTCCTCAAGCTCGGTGGTCTATGGGTTCCCGAAGGTGCTTCCGACCCCGGAGGACTACGGCCCGCTGCTACCGGAGAGCCTCTACGCGGCCAGCAAGCTGGGTTCGGAAGCCCTTCTGTCTGCCTTCGTCCACACCTTCGGCATGCGCGGCTGGATCTTCCGTTTCGCCAACATCGTGGGACCCGGAGCGACCCACGGGGTCATCTACGATTTCGTGGCCAAGCTCCGCAAGGACCCGGGGCGCCTCGAGGTCCTCGGGGATGGCCGTCAATCGAAGGGTTATCTTTGGGTAACCGATTGCGTCGATGCGATGCTTCACTGCGTGGAGCACGCCCAGGGACCCATCAATGTGTTCAACCTCGCCCCCGGGGATCGCATCCCCGTCTCCGAGATCGCCCAATTGGTGGTCGCAGCCATGGGTGGCCAGGCGCGGATCGAATATACAGGCGGCTCGAGAGGGTGGGCGGGGGACGTTCCCCAGCAGCTTCTTTCCATCGAGAAGCTCCGGGCCACCGGCTTCCGGAACCGCTACTCCTCCCGAGAAGCGGTCGAGATGCAGATCCGCGCGTTCTTGGAAGGATGACCCCCTCCACGGTGACGGTCATCCTCACGGTCCTGAACGACCGTCGGGTCACCCGGACGTTGGACAGCCTGAAGGAGCAGACGCTCCGTCCGCTCGAGGTCATCGTGGCCGACGGGGGCTCCAAGGATGGCACGTTCGAACAGGTTGAAGAGTACGCCCGGGCCGAACCCTGGGTCCTTCTCCGACGGCTTCCGGGAACGGTCGCCGAGACTCGGAACGGGGCGATCGCCCTCGCCCGGGGCGACATCGTGGCGTTCATCGATGCCGATGAGGTCGCCCCGCCGGAATGGCTGGAAACGCTCGTGACACCGATACGCGAGGGTAAGGCCGATTTCACCGGGGGACCCACCCCCGCTCTTTCCGAGTCCCTACGCACCATCTCCGCCGTCTATTACAATGCGTATCTCAACTGGTTCTATGACCACGTCGCTGCGCGCGCTCCCCACTCCCTACCCATGGGGAATTCCGCGTGGCGGGCGGAACTTTTCCGGAAGGTGGGTCCCCTGAACACGATCTTCCTACCCCGGGAAGGTGGGGAGGACCTCGACTTCGCCATCCGGGTGGTCGAATCCGGGGGACGAGGGACCTATGTGCCTGCCGCCCGGGTGTCGCACGACTACACGGGTCTGACGTTGGGCAAGCTCGCCTCGAAGCAGGCGGCCTACGCTACGGCAGGCTATCTCATTTGGCGCCGGCACAAGCGCACATCCGAAGCCTCACTGCTTGGAGAGCTCCCGTATGTGGTCCCACCTGGGCTTGCGCTCGTGGGGGTCGTCCTCCTTCTGCTGTTCTTCCCGGTCCTCGCTGAGGTCGCTTGGGCCTTGGCGTCGCTCTCCTTCGCCGCACTCTTCGTGGCCCTGCTCGTGCAGGGGGCCCTGGGCGAGAAGGAGAACCCGGGTTGGCGGTTCCGCCCGGTCGAGATCGTCCGCCGGTGGGCCACGCTCTACGGGGCGTTCCGGGGCATGATGCGGTACGGGACTGGGGATGATGCCCGGGCCTCCCATCCCGAACACACCGAGAAGAAGGCGGGTGCCTAGTTCGGGCGGTGGGGCAAACTCCCCTTGAGACTGACCCGGTGTCGCCTTCGCCACAACACAAACGCGAAGAGGACAGCGGTCGCGACAACTGCGCTCAAGAGGACCGCAATGGGGACGATCCCTCCCATCCAGGGCGTGGCGGCGGAAACGGGCTGGCCTAGGACCGTGAGGACGAGGGTTCCGGCCACCGAATGGTTCGCACCATCGGTGACGGTCACGAGGATGGAATAGGTTCCGGCCACCGAAGGGTCGCAGGTGAACGATGGGCGGTCCTGGGAAGCGCACCCCGGTGGGAGCCCTCCGTACACGTAATGGAGCGTGCCCGAACCATCATAGATGGCCACGGCGAAAGTGACCGAGTCCGCGACCATCACACGCCGCGGCGAGCTCGTAAATGCGGCCAGAATAGGGTACCCGCTGGGCGCGATCACGAGAAGTGTGGTCGTAGCGTTCACGATGTCGGCGCGGGCATCCGTGACCACGACCTCCACGGAGTAGTTGCCTGCGAGGGTCGGAGTGCAAGCGATGGAGGGACGGCTCACCGCCCCACAGCCGGGGGGCAGCCCGAAGAACGCATAGGTGTAGGGCAGGGCACCGCCCGCCACGGATACGGCGAAGGTCGTGGAGTTGGAGAGCCGAATCTGCTCCGGTGTGGCCGCGAAGCGGAGGATGGCCGGCCTGCCTTGACCCGGGGCCGAGGTGCTGATCGTCACCGCGATACTGGCCGTTCGGGCCGTTCCAGCGTACGAAGCCACCACGGACACCGTCATCACGCCTTCGCCGCTACCGGAACGCAAGATGGTGTAATCCCCGGTACCGTTGCTCAACGATCCCAGGGTCGAGTTGGTGAGGGACCAAGCGAAGGTCGGTCCCGGGGCAGGACAGGGTTGCCCCCCGCAGTCGGGAATCGCGGAAAGGACCACCTCGGAATCCGGCAGGACGGTCGCATTCGGAGGGGAGATGGCCACTCCGAGCAGCGTGCCACCGGGTGCAACCACCGTGAGGTTCAAAGTGGCATGGGCCGAGCGTCGGCTCGAATCGTTGACCCAGACCTGAACCGAGAGGTTGCCTGGGGCCGCCGGGCGGCAGGAGAGGACGCTGTTGTTCTGGCTGAGACATCCGAAAGGGAGCCCGGCATACGCGTACGCATAGGGCGCGACCCCTCCGGTTGCAACCACCGAGAGGTTGGTGAGCGTTCCCACGGTCACCGCAGCGGGAGCGGCCCGGAAGCTGACGATCGACAAGGGGGTGACGGCAGTGACGTTCACAGTGTAGTAGCCCGTGGGGGCATCTCCCGGGAGATAGGTCGTGGACCCGTCCCCGTCGGATCCTTTGAAGTAAAGGTGGAGGGCCCCCGGTGTCGCGGTCGCGGCCGGAGGCAAGGTCCCGGCAAAGGTACCCTGGTCAGGCGTCCCCGTCGTCTGGGCGAGCGGGTATTCGGTCCATTGGGTGGCGCCCGCGGGCTCGAAGAGGACCGACACATTGGCGGCCACCACGTCCCGGAAGGAAACGTTGAGCGGGATCGGCCCACCCTCGAAGACGGTCGATGGCAGTGACGGCACCGAGAGAGCAGGGAGCATCTTGGCGTACGGGAGCGAGTCCCAGAAGAGCGAAGCGATCATTCCCTGTCCGGCGACGCTGGGATGGAAGTAGTCCAGCGTGTTCACGTCGGAGGCCGTGAAGTTGAGCTCTCCCATGTCCCAGAGCGAGACGTTGAAGTGTCGGGCGATCGTTTGTTCCGCGGCGTTGTAGGCCATCTGGGTGGACCGAAGGAGAGCGATCCCGGTCCCGCTCAGGAGGGCCGGGCAGACTTGGGAGTAGACGGTCTGCGCCTGGGAATTTCCCGCAAAGAGCACGGCGAGCCGGCTCACGTTGACGACGTTGGCCAGTGCGATGATGGTGGAGGGGGGCAGACCGTTCCGGAGGATCGTGAAGGTTTGGTTGAGGTTGGCGGAGAAATTGGCGACGGACGTCGGTGTCAGGGTCTCGCTTGGGTACGATCCGCTGTGGTCGCACAGGTCGTTGCCGCCGATCATGACGGTCACGAAGCCGCTCCGGTTCTGGACGGCCCGCTGGGCTTGCCAGATCATGTCGACGGAACGGTCTCCGGGGACGGCGAGCAGGTGGGTCGTCACGCTCCCGGGCCCGTAGAGTCGCTCAAGGCGCTCCCAAATCGAGAAGACGGACGTGTTCCAGCCGACCGCATAGGAGTAGTACGGTTGCGTGCCGGCGTCAACGGCCGTGCTGTTGGCGTCGAAGGCCGGGGTGATCGAATCCCCTAGGGCCGAGTAGCTCACGGGATCCGGGAGCGCGTACGTCGGTCGGTCCAAGAAGCTAGGGTGAAGGGAGGCGCTTGTCGGGGCCGTCCCGACCAGCGCGCCCGGGCTGAACAACAGAAATCCAGCCATCACGAACACGAGTGGGGAAGTAGGTCCGAGCATGACGGGTTGGCCATGCGAGCCCTTCGCACGTTATAACGATTGTCGGGGGGAAGGAGAACGATCGTTCAGTCAACGACGGTAAAGCTGCATCCGGTGTTGGCGCTAGAGCCGCCGGAATCTGTGACCGTCAACTGCACGTTCACGGAGTTCCCGGCATTCGCATCGTCGAAGCCGAACTCAGCGACACCGCTCCCGGCAATGTTCGAGGCCCCGCTATAGTAGACCCAACTCGCCCCGTTGTAGAACCATCCGGAGGACCCGAAGTTCCACGACTCCGAATAGCTGCCTGTCCCTCCCGACACCGACGCCTGGAACTCGACCATGTCGCCCGACTTCTGGTAGGAGTGGACCGTCCCGCCACAGTAGACGGCACCAACGGGCTGCCAATCGTTGCTGTAGCCAGGCTGGCTGCCCACATAGGTGTACTCTTCCGCAGAGTAGGTCACGGTCATCTGGGACCCCCCTCCTCCTCCGGAACAGGAATTGTTGGGACAGACCGTGCTCCAGGGCAAGTTCGCTTGGTTCTGACCCGTTCCGGAGCAAGGGACCGAGCCCGTTCCCGTGAATCCGTTCGGGGCCCACTTACAGTAAGCCCCGGATAGGTAGCTCCCCCAGAACTGGTACCCTCCTCCACCGGAGTAATAGGTGTACGCCCACTGGAAGGAGCAGACGGGATTGAAGTAGACCCCACCCCAATTCCCGATCGAGTTGTACGTCGAACATGTGGAGGGGTTGTACCCGTACCAGGGTGTGGGGCTTCCTTGTGGGACCGGCTGCCCGCTCGTTCCCAATTGGAGGATTCCCAGGGCATGGGCAGCGGTGTTCTCGATCGCGGCCGGGTCGAATCCGCTTTCCTGATACGCCATCGACACGAACGTGATGAGGACGCCGCCCGAGAAGCCGGCATTGGAGGCGCAATCCACTACCGCTTGGAGGGAAAGGGTCGTCGGCTGGTTGTAGAAGTACTGGTTGGGACAACCACCGGCGCTGGCCACGTTGATGCCGCCTCCAGCGTTCGGGGGCACACCGGAGGGGGTGGATGGGAGCCCTCCCGAGGCCCGGGGATGGCCCGGCATCGAGGCGATCCCCACGACGAGCAGGGCCACGAGGGCCGCCGTCACGACGATCCCGGCGACGACCCGCCGTTCCCGGAGCCGACCGAGCCGGGAACGCGGTGGCGCGGCCGAGGAGCGCGCCGGGGTGGGTACCTCGGTGGGCAGGCCGGGGGAAGCCATGTCTTGTTCCGGCACGGCATGATTAGGGAACGGGAGGTATAAAATCCTTCGGAACCACCGCCCGCCTTGTACGCAATGTCCATTCCGGTGCGCCGCTCCCAAGCCTTAATAGCTCCCGCCCGGTGACAGCGCAACACACTGGGTAGAAGGGAGATGGATCGGGTCACGGGGGACATCTGGATCGAGAAATATCGACCCAGATCACTAAAGGAGATGATCGGCCAGGAGGCGATCGTCCACTTGCTTCAGGCGTACGTGGCCCGACGCACGCTCCCCCACCTCTTGTTCGCCGGCCCCCCCGGGACCGGGAAGACGACGGCGGCGATCGCTCTCGCCCACGACCTGTTCGGTGACGAGTGGCGGGAGGCTTTCCTCGAGCTCAACGCCTCCGACGAGCGCGGTATCGACACCGTCCGAGGTACGATCAAGAACTATGCCCGCAGCGCCACCCTAGGCTCGGTCCCGTTCAAGATATTGTTCCTGGATGAGGCGGACATGCTCACGTCCGAGGCGCAGAGCTCGCTACGCCGGCTGATGGAGCGTTACGCCACGATATGCCGGTTCGTCATCTCCTGCAACTATTCCTCCCGGATCATCCCTCCCATCCAGTCCCGTTGCGCCGTCTTCCGCTTCCGACCCCTCAAGGCCGAGGATGTGAAGAGTTACCTCGAGCGCATCGCCAAGGCCGAGGGAAAGACGGTGGAACCTTCCGCCATCGACGCCATACTCCAAGTCTCCATGGGGGACATGCGACAATCGGTCAATATCCTCCAGCAGGCCTCCGCGATCTCGGACCGGGTGGACGCGGACAAGGTCTACGAGAGCTCCGCGCTACCGATGCCAAAGGAGGTGGAGGGGCTCATCACCTCGGCTCTCGAAGGGCGGTTCCGCGAGTCCCGGGAGCGGCTCCAATCCCTGCTCACGGAGAAGGGGGCGAGCGGAGAGGACATCGTCCGGGCCATCCACGCCCAAGTCCAGACCCTCCCCATCCCCGAGGTCGACAAGATGCGTCTCATCGATTCTCTTGCAGAGGTCGAGTTCCGCCTCGCGGAGGGGGCCACCCCCCGGATCCAGGTCGAAGCCCTTTTGGCGCGTCTTGTCGCCTCCCGGCTCAAGTGAGCGGGTCAGTCCGAGCCTTTCTAAGAGCCCCGCTTCGGGTTCTTCCGCCCGTTACGAGAGTTCCCCTTACCGGGCTTCCCCAGGCCCTTCGATGACGCTTCCGGGGACGCATCTTCCGAGCGGCGCAGGGAAATGAGCTTCCAAGACGTCAGGAACACACCGACGTCGGTGAGGTGGGCCGTGGTGCACACCGGGCAGACCGCTCCCACCAGCGCGAGTTCGACGTAGGCAAAGTAGAGCGCGAACACTATCCCGCCCAGGCTCAGCACGAAGATGGCATAGAGAAGCCGGGGGTCATACGTGCGGAACAGGGGGACATCCACGATCAATAAGGTGGTGAACCCCGCAACCCCAATGAGCCAGTCGGGGACAGGCCCCACATGAGTGAGCCCGCTGCTGTCGACCGTCGAGCACGAAAAGAAAGAATTGATGGAACAAGTGCCTTGTAGCGCCGGATCGAGCACCTCGAAAGCGGCGTAGATGCTCACGATGAGCCCGATCACCACGAGGAGAAGCAAGAGGCGGTGGAGGACCGGGGCTTGGACCACGGTGGGCTCCGTTCAGGAAATGGCGGAGACGATGTCTTGGACTTGGGTCTCGTCATTCCCGAACGAGGGTGGGGTGATCCCCGCAATGGTGTCGATCTTGACGATAAAGGCCTCGAAATAGAGTTGCTGACCGTGGACGGTCTGATAGATGGTCAGGTCGGTCCCGGTGTTGGAGTTCCCTTGGCTCATGATGTTCGCCATCTGTTGAGGGCTTATACCCTGCAAGATGCTCGGGTCCACGAGCGTTCCGATGTGGGCGTAGATCCCCCCGGCGACAAAGAAGGGGATGCTTCCTCCGCCATCGTACGTGGAGACGTACGCCTGTTCTACTAGGCTCAATGGTGGGATGACCGCGGTGCTAGAATCATCATTGCCTTCCTTCACATCGAGCGAGATGTAATTGCTGACAAAGCTCGCGGATACGAACTCGACCTCAGGAGTATTGGGGTCGACATCGTTCGGATTCGAGGCGCCGTACTGCGTACCCGTGAGCGTACCGACATTCTGCAGGGCGGCTTGGAAAGCCCAACTGCTGGCGGAGCAGTATGGGCAGGCGATGGACCCCATGAAGAAGACAACGGGCAGGTTGTTCGATTCCCAAACCGAGTTGCGTGGGGTCTCCGACTGCCAACCCCCTGGCTCTCCCACGGTCACGCGCGAAAGGTTCGGAACGCCCAGGGATACCCCTGCGAGGGCGATGCCGCCGGAGAGGATGAGCCCGAGGACGAGCCCCACGGCCACGGGCTTCTTCCAATTTTCGGATATCCGCGCCGTATTGAGGACCGTCCCCGCCGCCACCAAGAGTGCCCCCACGATGATCACGAGGAGGACGTACGGGACCGCCGGGATCAGCACCCCTACGAAAGAAACATAGTATGCGATGGGGAACCAAATGGCCCCCAGAACGAGGATGCCCAAGCCGCCTGGGACAAGGAAACTCTTAAATGTGCTACCCACGGTCGGCTTCGGTGCATCCGCCTTCTTCTTCCCCGACGAAGTCCGACCGGACTTCCGGGTGTAGTAGAGGGTCTTCAACGCGCGACCCGCATCCTCGACTCCGGGGGGGGCGGTGTAGCTCACCTTGGGATCGGCGGCGATCGAGTCCCAATCCATTCCCTTGGACCTTAGTCGTT
>JAJYXQ010000049.1 GCA_021796385.1 Thermoplasmata archaeon
GGGGGCGAAACCCGTAGCCCTGGCCGACCCGTTGTTCTTCGGGCCTCTCCACCGGGAGTCCACTTCACTGCCCACCGGGGTGAAACACCCGGGCTACCTGTTCCGGTACGTCGTTTCGGGGATCGCGGACTATGGGAACCGCGTGGGGGTTCCCACCGTGAGCGGCTCGCTCACTTTCGATGAGGCGTATACTTACAATCCGCTGGTGAACGTGGGCTGTGTGGGGGTGCTTCGACGCAAGAATCTCCTCCCCAATCGGGCACGGCACGTGGGAGAAAAGCTGGTACTGGTGGGCGGGCTCACCGGCCGGGATGGGATCGGTGGCGTATCCTTTGCCTCAAAGGAACTTACGGGAAAGAGCGAGAAGGAGTCCCGGCCGGCCGTGCAGCTCGGCAACCCCATCATGAAGGAACCTTTGATTCACGCCGTGCTCGAGTCGGTGGAGCAGGGGCTCATCTCGGGGCTCAAGGACTTGGGAGGTGGAGGTCTCGCTACGTCTTCCGGGGAGCTCGTGCATGCCGGCGGGTTCGGGAGCCAGATCCATCTGGACCGGGTCCCCTTGCGGGAGAGCGGGCTCGAGCCCTGGGAGATCTGGATATCCGAAAGCCAAGAGCGGATGCTGCTCTCCGTCGGACCGACGCACTTGAAGCGGTTGGAAACCATATTCCGACTCCATGGGGTTCCCTTCTCCGTGATCGGTGAGGTCACCCTTCCCCCCTACGAGTCCCTCTACTATGAGGGGCGTCTCGTGGGACGGTTGGAGGTCGGATTCCGGGTGGAACCGGCGCTCTTGGACCGCCCGGTGCGATCTCGGCGGCGGTCCAAGATGAGTGGGGCCCTGCTGGGGCCCAAGGGGAGCTGGGAGGAGGTGCTCTCGGCCTTACTCGGAACATCGCAGGGAGCGAGCCGGGAGCCGGTCGTCCGCCTCTACGACCACGAGGTTCAGGGGAACACAGAGGTGGGCCCGCTCTCGGGGCATGCCCGGACCCCGACCCATTCCGATGCCGCGGTGCTGCGGGTCCATCCCGATCTCAAGAAGGGTTTGGCCATCGCCACAGGGTCCGCGCCATTCATCGGTGCGCTCGATCCCGAGACCGGAGGAAAGGCCGCGGTCGTGGAGGCCGCACAGAACCTCTTTGCCTCCGGAGCCCGGCCCGACGCGCTGACCGACTGCCTGAACTTCGGGAATCCGGAGGACCCCGAAGTACTGGGAGACTTCGATGCCTCCCTAGAAGGGCTGGCGTCCGCAGCCCGCGCACTGGGATTGGCCATTCCCTCCGGGAACGTGAGCTTTTACAATGGAGGATTCGGATACGAGATCCCCCCTACCCCTGTGGTCCTTGCGGTGGGGATCCACCCGGACGTGGAACGGGTGGTAACGACACCGTTCAAGCGACCGGGGAATGTCATCTACCTCTTGGGGGAGACCTCTCCCCACATGGGGGGATCCCTCTACGCGCGTACCTTTTCCCTCCCTGAAACATCCGTGCCTGACATCGATCCCGCCGCTACGCGCCGCTTGGGGGAGGTCTTGCTAACCCTGGGTGAAAGGAGATGGGTTGAGAGTTGTCACGATGTATCCGAAGGTGGGATCGGGGTCGCGCTATGCGAGATGGCCTTCGGACGGTCGCTCGGGTTTGACGTGACGCTGCCAGAGCTGGAAGCGATCCCACCATGGCGAGGGCTTGTGTCGGAAGGGGGCTCCCGATGGTTGTTCGAGGTTTCGCCCTCCCGGTGCAGCCGAGTCGAGGAGGTGCTCGGGGACCTTCCCTGGACCCGCCTCGGGCAGGTCACCCCTTCCGCGGGCGTGATCCGTTCGGAGCAGCGAGTGGAAGCCCGACTCGATCTGATCCGGCTCTACCGCGAATGGCGGGATCGCCTCGCAACGACTCCCGGTGCGTAGTTGAGGCTCTCCGCCCTTGTTTCGGGGGGGAAGGACTCCATCTTTTCGGCCTATCTCTGCGAGAGCCACGGCTGGCCGGTCGACGAACTCCTTACCCTGTATCCTGCCGATTCGGATTCGATGCTCTTCCATACTCCCAACCTGTCGGTCGTCCCCCTCCTTGCTCGGGCGTGGAACAAGCGTTTCGTCAGGGGGGAAGTCCACGGAGCCGGGGAGGCCGCCGAGCTCAAAGCTCTGTCCCAAGCCCTTTCGGGGGTCAAGGACAGGGGGCTCGACGGTGTCGTGGTCGGAGCGATCGAATCCTCGTACCAGTGGTCGCGGGTGTGGCTCGCCGCATCTCTTTGCAAGCTCCAAGTCTTCGCCCCGCTTTGGCGGGCTTCGCAGGAGGAGGTGCTCCGGGAAATCTGCGCGGCGGGAATGGAGGCTCGCATCGTATCGGTAGCCAGTGAACCCCTAAACGAGGAGCTCATCGGTCGGAGGATCGATGCAGACCTGATCAGGAAGTTGGCCAATCTCTCGAAGTCCGTCCGAGCTTTCAACGTCTCAGGGGAGGGCGGGGAGTACGAGACCCTCGTCATGGACGCCCCATTCTTCGGTGCCCGCGTGGAGGTCCGGAGCAGTCACATGTACCGGGCAGGGCCCCAGGCCACCTTGGTGATCGACGAGGCATCCCTCGTCGACCACGCTCCGCCTTCGCTCAGATGAACCGGGAGCGATGGGAGGGACCCGCCTGAGCCCTCAGCTCTCGCAGTGCCGGAGGGCATGCTCCAGCTTGTTCCGGAGCACTGCTGGGGCCGAAACTCCCACGATCCGGCCGACCGGTTTCTGGTGACAAAAGACGACCAGCGTCGGAATGCTCTTGACCTCCCACTTCCGCGCAAGGGATGGTTCGTGGTCGATGTTGACCTTCCCCACTTCCAATCCCCCCGGCATGTCTTTGGCCGCCGCTTCGAGCATCGGGGAGATCACTTTGCACGGCCGGCACCAACTGGCCCAGAAATCGACCACAACCCGGGGGTTCTCCTGAAGAAAGCGGTCGAAGTTGAGGGTGGTCAAGTTCGAGGGTCGTCGCCGGTCCGGATGCCGGGATAGTTCTGGGCGTGCGGGGGACTGGGGACCTGGTGAGGTAGGATCAGCGGGTTGCGTCGCCGGACGTAAGCCGCCGAATATCCTTCGGAAGATCCCGGGCCGCTCGGAGTTCGTCTCATTCATCATATCAAGGAAACACTCCGGGTCAGGTTATGAAGGTGTGGGTGATTTCCCGAACCTGAATACGACCCGGGTCCCACGGGATTACACGGATACATGTCGGGTCTTTCCCATGGCCTTTGAAACGCGGTGTCCGTAGGAGGAGGGCGTGACGGTCCAAAGGGAAACCCCGGCTCGAGTGTTCCGGGGGCAGAAACTCTGAACTCTGAGTACAGTTTCGTCCCAATCGTTCACAACGGGCGTCGCAGCATTCGCCTTCGGAACCACCAACGGCTCTGCACCGGTAGCACTTCCCAGGGCAATGCTCTCACCAGTTCATCCCACACGGGCTTTGTCACGGCGAGCGAACGGC
>JAJYXQ010000014.1 GCA_021796385.1 Thermoplasmata archaeon
CGGACCGGCGCAGTCGCCGATGTGCTTCCGAGGATTGGCTTGCGTTCGACGGATTGGGCATGGTCGAACTGAGCATTTTCCAGACCATATATATAGAAAGCCTATTTTCTCTATATAGATGTAAATAGTCGTATCGCGACCACCATTGACATGAGACCACTCGCCCAAGCGCCTGACCCTGACCGCCGGCCCGGAAAGCGCATAGAGAACCCACTTGAACCCGTACAACCCCTGAGCAGGACCCACTTGCAGAACGTCCCGACCGAACGGTGTGAGATCACCACTAACCACACCCATCGAGTGCTTGTCGGAGCCCTGTCCCCTTCCAGCATACTGGGCCCGAGAGACCCATGGTCGACAGGCGCGCACGAAGGCGGGACGATGCAGAGAAATATGTATATATGCGTGCTTAAATATATATAGTTAGGCAAGTATTCAGGCCCCGAGCGCCATGGTGTGAACGACGTTGCTGTATTCGTATCGGGAACACAGAGAGACTTTCGTCCAGGAAGGGGGGTCCCCTACTTTACCTGAGGCATGGCTGGGCGCTCAACTCGCTGCGGCCATCTCGGCGGTGACCCGGGAGCGCACTTGCAGATACTGTCGAAGTACCCCCGCAAATGCCCCCATAGCGATTCCCAGGGCGACGCCGACCACATCGGGAACGAGGCCCGTGAAGCTCGAGAGGCCGCTCGAAGTGGTCTGGGCGAGGGAAAGGAGCGCATAGCTCTCGACACCGAAGGCGGTGATGGACACACTGACCACCCAGAAGCTCTGGGGGAATCCCTTTCCGGACATCGCCTGGTGTACGGCGGAGCCACCTTCCCACACGGCTGCCGCGGCGACCCACCACACGATCGCGGCGTAGAGGAACTCATAGATGTGTGCCCCCGGAGTGATATAGCCCGGGTTCGCCAATGAGGCATCCCCGTTGACCCAGCCGAGGACGAAGAACGTCACGGAGATCACACCCATGAACACGGCGATCGAACCGCTCCGGAGGTCGCTCCCGAAGGTCTGTACCTTCTCCAGCATCCACTCATCGATGTCGAAGGTCCAGATGACCAGGTAAGCGCCGATGAAGAGCAGCAAGAACACCGCCCCATAGCTCCAGATGTCGAGCCCATAGAAGACGCTCAAGGACTCAACGAAACCGAGGAAGAGGAGGAACGCCGCCGCGGGAAGGATCGTCTTGAAGCGCAGCTTCCGGTCCTTGAGGGCGCGCACCACGGTGTAGTACGTCCCCTGCAGGGTTGCCGTCTGTCGGATGTAGATGCGTTTGACCGACGCAATGGGCTTGCGGGAGGAGAGGATGGGGAAGACGTTCTCGTCCTCGGCCCCATCTGAGACCAGGTAGAGGGAAGATACCTCGAGCTTCTTCAGTACCTCGTCGAATTGACGGGCGATCTCCCGGTCCGAAATGATGCCCACGCGGGCGTCACCGGAAAGCACCGCGACCTCGGCCTCGTCCCCGGCCGCCCTGAGCTCGTCGAATAGACCGACGGCGGCGAGCATCGCGTTCGCGTCCGAGTCCTCGGGGTCTGCGACCCCGAGGCGGGTAGCCGCGTCCAGCACCGCTGCACGGCCGATGACGGGGCCCGCGACCCGGGCCTTGCGTCCGAGATCATCGTCCCGGTCCACGCAGATGACAAGGTGCATAGCACCTATGATTAACACATGCACACAGTTAAGAGCCTTGCGTCGTTTGCCCGCGAAAATGAGCGAGCTGCCAGACAAGGAACGGGCGTTCTTCGAGTGGTACAACGAGGTCCTCGAACGATCCGGCATCACGGACAAGCGCTATCCGATCAAGGGGATGAACGTCTGGACGCCCTTCGGACAGAAGACGGCGTCCCTCCTCGACCGCCTCATCCGCTCGCGCATCGAGCCGTTGCATTACGAGGAGGTCAATTTCCCCACCCTGATCCCGGAGACCGAGTTCCGGAAGGAGGGGGAGCACATCAAGGGCTTCGACGAGCAGGTCTATTGGGTGACGCATGGAGGCAAGACGGAGCTCGACGTGAAGCTCGCGCTCCGGCCCACGAGCGAGACCGCGATGTACCCGATGTTCGCCCTCTGGGTGCGGTCCCACAGGGACCTCCCCTTGCGTGTCTACCAGATCGTCTCGGTCTTCCGCTACGAGACGAAGACCACACGGCCTTTCATCCGGGTGCGCGAGATCCATTTTTTCGAGGGACACACGGTCCACTTGGACGGGGCTGCGGCCGAGACGCAGGTCCGGGAGGACATCCGGTCCTTTGAAGAGATCACCCGGGCGCTTTGCCTCCCGCACCTGCGGGATCGCCGCCCGGACTGGGACAAGTTCCCCGGAGCCCACTACTCTATCGCCTTCGACATGCCTCTGGGCGGTTCGAAGACCCTGCAGATCGCTACCGTGCATTACTACCGGGACAACTTCGCCCGGGCCTACGGGATCGGGTACGAGGACAGCGAAGGGAACCGCCAGGTTCCGCACCAGACCACGTACGGGATCTCCGAGCGGCTGCTGGGCGCGGTCGTGGCCATGCATGGGGATGCCAAGGGGCTGGTCTTCCCCTCCGTCATCGCTCCCGTCCAAGTGGTCGTCATCCCCATCTTTGGAAAGGAGCGGAACGAAGGTGTGGCCTCGTTCGCAGCCGAAGTGGTGCGCACGCTGACGAATGCGGGTATCCGGTCGGTCCTAGACGACTCCGACGAGAGACCGGGGGCCAAGTACTATGGTTGGGAGCTGAAGGGTGTTCCCCTCCGGATCGAGTTAGGCCGCAAGGAGCTCGAAGCGCAAGGTGTCACCATGGTCAACCGGCTGGGTGAGCGGGCCAGCGGAAGTGTGGCGGAACTCACTTCAGTAGTGCGCAACGCGCTCGCCGCGTTTGATCAGGCGTTATGGACCCGAGCGCTGAACCAGTTGATGGGACGGCTCTGCCGGATCGCCGCGGGACAGCCGCTCGATCCGGAGAAGGTGAATGTGTTGGGGTGGTGCGGCCGGGAATCCTGTGGCAAGCAGGTCGAGAGCACTCCGGGCCTCAGCCTTCTGGGCACGCTCGAGGACACGGCCCACTTTGAAGGCCTTCCCGAGCCGGCATGCCTCTTTTGCGGCAAGACCGAAGGAGCGGTATGGGCCTTGGCCGCCCGCCCCTTGTGAGCCAGGCCGTCGGAGCGCCTACGGGGAACACCCGCTCACGGCGTAATCGTCGCCGTTGAACTCGGCGTAGCCATAATCCTCATAGAGGTCGGTCTCGGTCACCGTGACGTGGTTGACGGGATCGTAGAACACCACGACCCCGGTGTTCGCGTCATAACTCAAGATGACCGATGGCCCGAGGACCGAGTGAAGCTGCGACAGCGTCGCGGATGGGATAGAGGGATTGTCTGCCTGGCAGTTGGAATAGGTCGTGGACCCACCGCTTGAGGGAGGAGCGGTCGGATTGGTGGCCACGAGCGGGGCGGGGGTTGCGGAAGGACCCGTGGACGCAGCGACCAACCCGAGGAGCAACAGTACGGCGATCCCGGCGCTTGCGCGGCGGGGGATCGACCAGCGCTCGGCCGCGGACAACGGAGCGTGCCGGCGCTTCTTCTTCCGCTCCGCGGAAGGCGCCGGGGCATGGGCCGCCCGGAGGCGGAAGACGAACTGGAGCACGTTCCCACCGATGAGCGCCACGAGCACGCCCGTTGTGGGGAGCACCAGGCTGAGCCCTACGCTTCCGATGGCCACCGCGGCGCCGAACAAAGGCTGGAGCGCGGGGTCCGCCGGTGAGGTACGGGGTTCGCTGACCATGTAGAGTCCGAAGAATACCGTCGCCGGATCGAATATCTTGAGGAGGAAAAGGTCCGGTGTGGATATCTGCTGGAAGAAGAACAGGTAGAGCGAGGCGATCCCGGCGTACGCCAGGAAGAAGCTGGTGACGACCTCCCACCGGGAGAGGTTCCGCCAGAAGATCACGGCCCCAAGCACGGGGAGTAGGATGAATCCTGGCGTTCCCAGTCCGACCCACCAGGAGGGGGCAAGACCCAGGAACACGGCTCCCGCCAGGACGCCCAGTGCCGCCGGATTGAACAGGGGGGCCCCTGCCCTTCGGAGAACGTGTTTGAGGGTCAAGGCGAGGATCGTCGCGGTCCCGGAAAGCAGGAGGGAGGAGGTAGGAGGGAAGAGCAGGATGAGGAATCCCGCCGTTGCGAGCGCACCCTCCGGGAGTCGGAGGTGGTCGAAGCGGATCCGCTGGAAGGCGATATCCGTGAGGGCTGCTACGGGAAAGAGAAAGAGCTCGTACCACCCGGACCCCTGAAGGTAGTAGATGCCCCAGAGTGCAATCGCTAAGAGGGCAACCCAGACAACGCGGACGGGTAGGAGAAGCGATGCGACGGACCGCGGCAGTCTCACGGGGTTTGTCAGGCAATCTCCCCTAATAAACTTGGGTACGTACGCGTGAGGTCGAGGAGGCTCTAGGGACCCTACGGGGACCTCGATGCTGCACGCGGCCCTTAAGAAGGCCGGGTTTCTCCCCGGGGGCGGAAGTAGAAGGACGATGTCCCAGATACGGGTGTTGCTCGTAGGAGCCGGAGGACGGGAACACGCCCTTGGGGAAGCCCTTCACCGGAGCGAAGCGCAACTTTACGTAGCGGCGCCCACTGTGAACCCGGGACTGAAACGACGGGCGACAGAGTATTTCAACGTCTCCGTGGAGGATGGAGCATCCATAACGGCTCGCGCTCGGCAAGTCGGGGCGCAATTGGCCGTGCTCGGTCCCGACGCGGCGGTCGCTTCCGGTGTGGGAGATACCTTGCGCGCTGCCGGCATCCCTACGGTCGGACCGGGGCGTGAGGCGGCTCAGATCGAGAGCTCGAAGGCCTTTGCCCGGGAGTTCCTCGCCCGGAACGGGATCCAGGAGACCCCGCGCTTCCGGATAGTGCGCTCCGCAGGCGATGTGGAGGCCGCCATGGCCGATTTCGGGGACACCCCCCTTGTAGTCAAACCATCCGGGCTGACCGGTGGGAAGGGGGTCCTCGTGGCGGGCGTGGACTTTGCGTCCACGGAGGAAGGTCGGAAGCTCGCCAAGGACTTATTGCAGAGCACAGGCCAGCCCGTTGTCCTCGAGGAACGCCTTGAAGGCGAGGAGTTCAGTTTGATGGCGTTCGTCGATGGGGCACGGGTGTATCCGATGCCGCTCGTCAAGGACTACAAGCGGGCCCTGGATGGGGACCTCGGTGGGAACACCGGGGGGATGGGGTCCTTCTCGACCCGCGACCATCTCCTCCCGTACGTGACCGCTTCCGATCGGGACCAAGCGGTCTCCGTGATGGAACGGACCGTCAGCGCGATGCGGAAAGAGGGGCTGGACTACCGGGGGGTCCTTTACGGAGGTTTCATGGCGACCGCGCACGGCCCTGTCCTGTTGGAGTACAACGCCCGGTTCGGTGACCCGGAAGCGCTCAATGTCCTCACCGTGTATGACGGCACCGACTTCGCTCCGCTCCTCCTCAGTCTTGCGGAGGGACACCTCCGGACCACCTTCCTACAGTTTCGCCGTCGAGCCACGGTCGTGAAGTACCTTGCACCGCCGGGATACGGGGCCTCACCATCCCCCGGCGGGACCTTAACAGTTGACGAAGCGACTCTTGCGCGGAACGCCATCACGCTCTATTATGGCTCGGTGACCCCCGGCCCGAAACCCGGAACGGTGGTGATGGGTACGTCCCGGGCCATCGCGCTCGTTGGTGAGGCGAGCTCGCTGAGGGAAGCGTTAGGACGTGTCGAGGAAGGCCTGGCATCGGTCCGTGGGGACTACGCTATGCGCCGGGATATCGCCACCGCGATCGACCTCAAGAAACGGACGACGCACATGGAGAGCTTGAGAGGGGGGACCCGGGCCAAGGCCCCCGGTAAGGCGGAAAATCACACCCGCAGTGGACCGCAGCCACCCCAGGTCTTCGGTTGACCTCCCCGGGACCACTTGCTCCCTTTACACCGACGGCGGCAAACTTCCCGCGACAGCGACCGAACCGGTTCGGGGGACACGTCCGTGGGATGTGTTCGGTGGTGGGGATTAGTCTCCCGGTGCCTTAGTAGAAAGCAGAAGGAGGCAATGCGAAGATGATGCTAGTTCGACCCATGTGCCTGGACCCCTTGAGCCACAAAGACTTCCCGGAGTACCCGGAAGAGCCGAGAACCCCCCAGTTCCCAGCCCCGCCCCCACCCCCGGTGATCGCACCACGTAGGGAAGCGGCGGCGCCGACCCTACCGTTGCCCCCGACTTCGGACGTTTCCCGAGAGTTCGTCGTGCTACTCTTGGCCGAACTCGTCCGAGCGTACTCCGAGCTCGCGGAACGCCGGGGCATCCCTCAAACTTCGTAGGCGTCCTTCGGCCGGGGGAGGCCTATCCAGGGTCCCGCTTCCCCCGGCATTTTATATACGGGGTCCCTCCCCGTCTTTCGGCATGTCCCGAGTAGCGCCGTGGCTCCAGCTCCTGCGGCCACTGAACGGGCTCATCTCTCTCGTGGGGACGGTCGTGGGGGGGCTTTCAGTAACGGGGATCTCGAGCCGAGGGATCGAATGGGAGTTCCTTTCGCTCGTGCTTGCGGGCAGCGCAACATTCCTCGTGACGTCGGGTGGGAACGTCTTGAACGACTTCCTTGACGTGGAGGGGGATCGGGTCAACCACCCGGATCGTCCCCTACCACGCGGTGAGGTCTCCCGGGAGTCGACGCGCCGTTTCTCCGTTGCGCTGTTCGTCGTATCGGTGATCCCGCTTCTCCCCCTCACCCCCGGATTGCCATGGCCGGTGTCCCTCCCTCTGGCCGGCTTCCTGCTCACCCTGGTCATTTGGGCGAGTTCCGCGCTCTTGCTGGTGGTCTATGAGTATCGGGGAAAGGCGCTCGGGCTGCCGGGAAATGCCTTGGTCGCGTACCTGACGGGAGCGGTCTTTCTCTTTGGAGGCACCGTGGCGGGGAGCCCGATATTAGCACTACCCTGGCTCCTGATGGCCTTCTTCGCCACCCTCTCCCGAGAGGTGGTGAAGGACATGGAGGATGCCGGCGGGGACGAGAACCGGGACACGCTGCCCCGACGCCGGGGGATGGGAGCCGCCGCCCTGGCGGCCCGTGGGGCTGTCGCCGGTGCGATCGCTCTCAGTTTCCTGCCCCTGCTCACCTGGCTCTCCTGGCGAACGACAGCCGGGGTCCTCTATCTCGGGGTGGTGCTCGTAAGCGATTTCGTCTTCGGGCTCTCCGTGGCCTGGCTTCCGGAACGGCTGCACCGGGAGCAAGGGCTATCTAAGCTTGCCATGGTGTTCGCCCTCATGGCGTTCGTGGGGTCGGCGTTGCGATGAAGTCGGTGGCCCGTCGGATGGAAGAGAGCCTGGCCCACGGCCCCATCCATTTCACCCTTATCGATCCCGATAAGACCCGAGGGCGGAGCGCCGGGGAGCTTGCGCGGGAGGCGGAGCGCTTCGGCAGCTTTGCGATCCTCTTGGGTGGCTCGACGGGTATCACTCCCGAGAAGATGGCGGACGCGACGCGTTCGGTCCACCGGGAGAGCACGTTGCCGGTCATCATCTTCCCGCAGGGCCCGGAATCCCTAACGGGAGAGGCGGATGCCTTGCTCTTCATGAGCCTCCTTAACTCCCGGAACGTGACCCACGTGATCCGGCTCCAGGCCCGGGCTGCCCGCCACGTGAAGAAGCTGGGGCTTGAGCCTATCCCCGTGGGGTATCTCATCATCGCACCGGGGATGAAGGTGGGCGAAGTGGGGGAGGCAGATTGCATCGATCGCTCCGACCATTCTGCCGCCGTGGGGTACGCCCTGGCGGCGCAGTTCTTGGGAATGCGGCTTGTCTACGCCGAGGCCGGTTCCGGTGCCCCGGCCCCGGTGCCCGGACCGATGATCCGGGACCTGAAGCAAGCCCTCTCCATCCCGCTCATGGTGGGGGGAGGGATCCGCACCGCCTCGGATGCCAGCAGTGTCCTCGAGGCCGGGGCCGACGCCATCGTGACCGGGACGGTGGTGGAGGAGGATGGGAAGGAAGCGCTTGAGCCCATCCTCGGGGAGGTCCGGAGGCGTCGTGGAGGATAAACGGGAAGGCAAGTGGACGGTCGGCCTCCGATCGCCGGTCTGGGCCTGGACCGCGTTGCTCCTCGTCCTGACCTCCATCCTCCTCGCCCTATTGGCGTTCGGGCCCGCACCGGGCTTCCCGTACTTATCCACCGTCCCGCTAGGCGGATTGTGGTCCGGCGCTTTCCTCTTCATAATCGCCCTCGTGGTCGGGAGCCTTTTCGCTTCGCAACTGGCGCAGGGACTGGGAGGGAAGTTCCCGTTGCGAAGGGCCTTCATCGCCGCGCTGCTTTCGGCAATGCCGCTCGGTGCGGTACTGGTAGGCTGGCGGGTCTACACCACCCTCTTCCATCCTTTTCCCGTGGAGGGCGTGCTCCTTGCTGGGTTCGGCTTGACCCTTTGGCTGGACACGATCTTGGTCGCCGGGATCGCGGGTCCCAACATTCCCCGCTCCTTGCCCGCGGCCATCATCGAGCCGCTCCTCGGCATGGCCCTCACGCTCGGTTTCCTCGGGTTCTCCTTGTCGTACCTCGGGGAGACCCTCGTGTTCTTCCTGCTCCCTCTGGGTGCGGGGAGCCTTCTCTTATACGCGACCGACCGCCCGCTGAAGCGGGAGTTCGGTCTCGGGAGCGTTTCCATCGTCCGGCCGCTCTTCGACCACATCAACGATCGAGATCCCGAGGGGTCGAGGTACATGGAGGACTTCTTCTCCCGGGCATCGCGTGAAGGGGACCTGAACGCCGCGGTGCTCGCCTTCGGCCAGAAGGGGCACATCGATGTCCTCTGGCTCGTCCCCTCCGTCCACCCGGGTCCGTTCGCGGAGATCGGGGCGAGCGACCTCCCGCACAAGCTTGCGTTCCGTTTGTCCTCCCAGGCCAAGGAGGTGATCGTTCCCCATACCGCCTGCACCCATGATCAGAACCTTCCCACGACGGAGGATGTGGAACTGGTGGCCGAGGAACTCCGGAAGGTCACCCGGGACCTCTCGTTCCGTTCGAACGTTAGTTCAACCCCGCTCTTGTCTCCCCACCCCGGCTCCGTGGTCAGGGCCCAAGCGTTGGGGGATGCCGTGGTCCTGGTCGTAACCCAGGCCCCGGCCCCATCGGACGACCTGGACTACGCGGTCGGCGAGATGCTTCGGGAAGAGGCGATCCGGCGGGGTTACTCGAACCCGATCGTAGTGGATGCCCACAATTCGTTCACGGAGGCCGACCAGTCCCGGGGGTCGATCCCCTTCGGGTCTCCGGCCAGCACGCGGGTGCTGGAAGATGCGCGCGCCGCCCTCGACCTCGTCACGCGGCAGGCGACCGTCGGACCGCTCCGGGTGGGCTTCGCCAGGAAGTCTGATTTCACGGTGGCCCGGGACGGGCTGGGCCGGGAAGGTCTCGCCGTGACCGTGATCGAGGCGGGAGGCAAGCGCACGGCCTATGTCCTGTTCGATGGGAACAATCTGGTCCAAGGCTACCGGGAAAAACTGCTCCAAGCGGTCGCCGGATTGGTAGACGCCTGTGAGGTGATGACGACCGATAACCACGTGGTGCACGAGGTCGAGGGAGGGCTCAATCCGATCGGAAGGAAGCGGTCGGTCGAAGACCTGACCCAAGACCTCAAGGGGGTCCTCGAGGCCGCCTTGGAGAACATGGCCCCAGCCGAGGTCGCCTCGGCGAAGACCATGGTCCACCGCGTCCGGATCCTGGGTCCAGGGGTCACGTTCCGGTTGATGACAGCGCTCACGGATTCATTCCACATCTTCTGGATGCTGTTCCTGGCCACGTTCCTGCTTGCCGTGAGCGGAGAGCTACTCGTGCTGGCCCTCGTGCCGTAGGCACGATCGGACCCGCTCACAGCCAGCCGCGGCGGCCGGTCCGGCCGACGGGGCCCCGGCGGACCCGTTGTCGGCGCCAGTACCAAATCCCCACCACGGCGATGATAGCCCCGCCGAGTCCAAGGGCCACGAAGGCAAACGCGCTCTCCCCTCCCCCTCCACTCCCCGCTCCCGTACCCGGACCGGGGGAGATGGTCAAGTGGGTGGCGGCGGAACGGACTTGCCCGTCCAAGGTTGCGTTCACGTACACGGTGATCGTGCCCGTAGTCCGACCCGCCACGAGCTCGATTGTGGCGCCTGTTGAAGAACCGACAAAGCTGGCAAGTCCGTTGCTCAGTCTCCACGAGTACGCGACGCCCGAAGGACAGTTCGACGGGCCGCAGGATGGCAACGCGGAGAAGGATTGGCGGCCGCCGGAAATCACTGTGGGAGAAAGGGGGGAGATTGCCACCCCCAAAAGTTCCACGGGGGCTTGAGCGGAAACGCTGACCTGCAGGGACCGTTGCACGGTGGCGAGCCCATCGGACCCTGTGAAGACGACGGTGTAGTTGCCGGCCCGTCCGTACGTATGACCCGTGCTGCTCACATTGGCGAGGCCCTTCGACACGTTGCCATCACCGAAGGCGATCGAGATGTTGCCTCCCTTGGGGTCCCCACCGCTCAGGCTCCAACTGAACTGGACCGGTAGGGGCGCGGTCCCAGCGACCGGGGTGGCGTTCACACTAAGGGAAAGAGGAGAGTTCACCAAAAGATCCCCAGAAACGTTCAGGGAATCCCCGGCGGAGTCGTTCACCGAGGCGTTGAGCCCATAGGTACCGGCGCTCGCAAACGAGACAGTAACGGAGGAGCCCGAGAGAGAGGCTTGCCCGGGGATCGTCCAATGGACGGACCCGTACGGCGATACCCCACCACTCAGGGCGAGGGCGAGCTGGACCTCCGCCGGGGCATCCACCATCGTTGCGTTCGCGTACATCGTACCGGTCAATGGCGGAGGGACCTGATCGAGCGAAGGCGTGCCGGTCACGAGCTCGCCGCCGACTAGGAGAGCGTTCCCCACCGAGCCCAGTGTCGGGGGTGAGAGCCATGAGCTCCCGATCTCCGGGGTCAGGTCGATGAGCGGGTTGCCCGCAGTGGTCCCCACCAGGGCGATGGGAACCTGGTTCGAGCCCGGGGTCAGGTTCCCCCAGCCCCCAAGGGCAAAGGTCGAGCCGGCCACCGCGATGGACGTGAAGGTGGAGACCCCGATTGTCGTATCGAGGAACTGGGATGTAAGCGTATATCCAATGGGGTCCCACACCTCCACCCCGGTACCGTTGAGAAGCCAGAGCGCGGAGCCGTTCCACTCGGCCTCACCCGAAGACAGGATGGGGGCGGGATACCCGAAATATCCCGTGATGTTCTCGAACCGAGAACCGTTCTGACCTGTGAAGTACCAGATGTCCCCCGTGCCGTCCCCACCGGTCCCGAAGAGGAAGGCCGTACCGTTCCCCGCCGCCACGATGTCGGTAAGGCTCCCGTTCATGGAGGAGAGGGTGGAACTCAGATTGGTCCAATTGTTACCCACGGCCGAGTACTCAAAGAGAGCGGAGCCTCCGGAAGGCAGGGTGCCGCCGGTCCACAGGGACCCGTTCACCACCGCGACCGAATCCCACATCGCGCGCTCCGGAGGGTCCGGGAGGCGGTTCACTCCGCCGATGTTTGGCATGACGGATAGGATCGAACTTCCATCGGTGGAGTACCAGGTGCCACCGAGGGACGGGGGATTGGGCGAGAACGCCGAAGCGAGCACGGTTCCGGTCCCCGTAGGGAACTGTAAGTTGAAGGGGAGAGGATTCCACGTGGTGAGGTTGACGAGCATCCCGGCCCCACCAGTCCCGTTGGTCCCACCCACAAAGAGATCCCCATTCCCGGGCACCAGAGTGCTTGGCGAGACAAGCGGGGTCGAGGGGAGGGGGGTTAGTGCGAGCGGTCCCGTCCCCGACCAGGTGCCCAGGAACCCCCGATCGGGCGCGGCACCACCCACGATCAGGACACCGTTCATCCACTCAAGTGCCATAGGAGTGTCGGTGGCGGGCCAGGGCGGGATCCCCGACAAGTTGGACGCCGCCCCGTCCATCGTGTCCAGGTCCGCGAGACCCGTGGAAGATGCGAACGTGATGTTCCCTGGGGCCCGGGGATCGGTGGCGAAGGCGGTCGGTGTTCCCCCCCCATGCATCAGGATGGACGCCGTCACTTGGACCAGGGAATCCGAAGACGTGTTGAGAATGGCGAAGAGCGGGGACGGTGAATGCTGGCTCCGGGACTCAAGGACTACATTCGCACCGGCAGTGGCGACCGGAAGGGCGGGAGATGAGAAGGGAGAATTGGTGGGCAATGCCGCGCTCAGGTTGTCAAAGGTCCAACCTTGGCTTGCGGCACTATAGGATATGCATCCGAGCGTGGTTCCCGAGAAGTTCGTAGTGAATAGGAAACCGAAGCTCCCACCGATCACATCGGCTGGCAACCCGAAGGACGGGGGAAGGACGGAAGAGATGTTCTGGAAACCCACGGAAGCATTCCACGTCTCGAGGATGATACTTCCAGAGGTCGAATTCTCACCGGCCAGCAGGACCGTGCCCCCGCTCACGGCGCCGCCCAACAAGAGGCTCATGTTGTCGGGAATGCCCGGAACGCGTTGGACGGTTAATGCCGTGCCATTGACCTGCCAGAGGACGGGGGAGGCGGGCCCCCAAGTGAATACGGCATCCCAAACGGCGACTGCCGGGATGCCACCGGCCACGGCTCCTCCCCCAAACTCGGTACCCGAGATTGCGAGCGCAGTGCTTTGGTTGATCCCACCCAAGAGCGATCCCGAGAGATCGCTAAACTGCCCCGTGGACGATTGGAGGTCACCTACCTTGGCCATGGCCGTGGCGTTGTCGTATCCCACAGCGACGGACTCCCCGGTGGTCAACGGGAAGAGCCCGCTCACGTAGCTCCAGGCCCCACCAGGAGTGTCCGTTCCGAGAGCGTGGGGGATCGTCGCCAGGTTCGAGCTAGTGTTCGAGCCGATGGCAATGGACGGACTCGACCCGGGGTGCACGGTTGGCATGAAAACCCCGCTCTCGCGGATCGCGCGTTCCGCGCTGGCGATGGGATGTGGACCACCGGTGGCCAACAGGGAGAACACGAGGAGCATGGAAAGGAAGAGAGTTCCGCTTAACGAAGGCTTCACGGCTTCACCCGGGCAGAGGCCCTGCCATTCATGGGAAGGTGAAAGCGCGCCGCACCTACGTTCGGTCCAGCGAGGTTCTCGCCATCCGGTGCCCATTGCGCCGGACGACCCTGCCCCCAGAGGCGGGCCCGTCGCTGCCGACGTTGGGGATCGGGTTCCAACGATGGCCGGGCGAATGGGCGGGCCTCCGAAGTGGGGACGAGCTCCGCACCGATCGTTGACCGAAGGATGCTCCTCCCGGAGTCCGACGATGCGAGCCTGATGCGCAATGCCCGATCCTCAGGGTTCTCCGGGCACCCGTTCAAGAACTCATGTTGCGAGGGGCAGGGAGGCCGGGCTCGGCTCAAAACCCAAGGGCAGTCCGTTCTGAGTTCATGCCCTCGATCGCACATCGTGTCCCAAATCCGAACTTCGGGTATTAAAGGGCAACTGTCTCATGGGACATGGGTGGGACAACCGTCTTCAGTGAGCCGTGGGAACCGCACGAGCTCGAGGATTGTCTATCTTCAGGGAGGTCCGATGGCGGCGGACCCTGCCCGGGTGAGCAGGTAGACCTTGAGCTGGCGTGTGGAGCCCCGGACCAAGCGCGTGCTGACCGAGACCAATCCCTTACGCTCCAGCCTTCGCAGCACGACATTGAAGCGATCCCTGGGAATTCCCAAGGCTTGGGCGATCCCTTGCTGGGTGAGGGACATGGGCACGATATCCTCCTTGCCGAACGCCTCGACGTGGCCCCCTTGCTTGGCGAGGTGTTGGAGCAGGCGCAGGGTTAGTCGGCCGGGTCCACGCCCTTCCGTGAGTTCTGCGACCGGTCGGGACGCATCTTGGAGGATGGGAGAAGTGAACACGGTGACGTTCACCACCCCACAATCACGCAGGATGACCTCAGCCCGGTTCAGGATGGCCTTCGCTTCCTCCGCCTTCCCGAACCGGCGCTCCCATTCGGACTTGGCCAATAGGACATGGGCCTCCGTATAGCGCAACTTGTTGGCCCGGGCTTCTTTCAGAGCCTCTTCGATCTCCCTCCCGGAAACGGCCCGTTCTCCCATTCTCATCCGCAACCGGGCACGCAAGACCAGCAGGTTGATCGTCTCATCCTGCTTGAGTGAGCATTTCCGTTCGATCCCATCGAGGGATCGGAGTGCGAGCGCGGTATCGCCGCACGCCCCCTTGGCTTCCGCGATGCGCAGGAGGAGCGGCACGATGTCCCGCGCGTTTCCATGCCCAGCCAACTGCCGCTGCCCCCGTTCAAGGATCTTGAGCGCACCCTCAGGGTCCCCGCGTAGAAGGCGAACGTGTCCCAGCTCTTCCATGGCCACGGCGGCCTCCCAACGGAGGCCGAAGCTCTCGGCCACGCGCAAGGCCTCTTGCCCGAGCCTTTCGGCCGCCACGAGGTCCCCTCGCCACCCCTTGATCAAGGCGAGATTGCTCCCCATGATGGATATCCAGCTCTCGCGTCCCAAACCCCGGCTCAGGTCCACGGCCTCGGCATACAGTTCCTCGGCGCGTGTTTGGTCTCCAAGAGAAGAGGTGATGGAGCCCTGAAGGTTCAGGAGCATTGGCATGAGTCCCCAATGCTGGCCGGCCTTCGCACAGGCAAGCCCGGACTCGAGGGCCTTCATGGCCTCCTCCCAGTCGTTCTGGTCGATGGCCACATACCCCAGCCGGTAGTAGGCGAGGCCCCGGTAGAACGTGCTCTCCGCGGGCAAGAGCCCGAGCGCTTTGCGGGCAAAAGCGACTACCTTATCATCATGGCCTTCGTAGTCGCTGAGGACGGCTTCCAAGGTTCCGACCTTCCCGAGGACCTCCGAAGGTACATCCGGGTGCGCCTCCAGCTCCTTCTCGAGCTTCGCAAGCAGGGGGCGAGCCTGGCGGATGTGGGTGGCGGTGGCCAGGATGAGATGGGCATCTATCTCCCAGGAGAGGGGGGGTGGGGGGTCCATTTCCAGAAGCTTCCGACACACCGGGACCGTCCACTTTCCATCGGCTCCATCGCTGGCAAGCCGGTCGAGGATGGCGAGGGCCCATCGCAGGGACTCGGTCCGGGGTACTCCTCCTTGTTCGCGGGCATCGAGTCCCCGGCCCAAGTGCTTCACGACACGTTCGTGGGCATGGATCTGGAAGGCGAGCTCGAGAGCGCGGTCTGTCCAGGGAATGGCCTTGCGCGGCTCCCCCGCTCCGAAGTAAAGTGCGGATATCCGTTCCGCATCGGCGGGAAGGTGGCGCTCCCACCATTCCGCAAGGCGGACTGATATGGCCCGGTACCGCTCAGGAGTCACCGAGTCGACGACCGTCTGCCAGAGCAGGGCATGGGCGAAAGAGTACCGTGACCTCCCAAGGGGATCGGACCGCAGCAACCCCTTCTCTTCCGAGAGCGGGGAGAGGAGCGCTTTCGCTACATCGGGGGAAAACCCCATGGCGTCCGTCAGAAGTACGGCATCGAACTCCTCCCCCAGTAGTGCGGCGGACTCGAGGAGATCGCGTTCCTGCGAGGACAGTTGATCGAGCCGTTTCTTCAAGAGGTCGGCCACGGATCGGGGGACCCCGGCTCCCCGGGATTCCAGCGGGGGACGGAGGCTCAGGACGGCCCTTCCCCCTTCGCTTCGTATCTGGCCGGAGTCCTGGAGCTCGTGAGCCGTTTCCAGCAGGAAGTAGGGATTGCCTCCGGTACGGTCGAGCAGGGCACGCAACGCCGCCCGTAGCCGAGCAGTGTCGAGGGGGGCATGGATCACCCCTTGGAGCAATTGTTGCGCCTCAGGTTCCCGAAAACCCGGGAGGGGAAGATCCCTCGAAAGATTCTCTCGTCGGATGTCCCGCAACGTCTGTCGGAATTCGGGGTCCTCGAGCTCATCTTCCCGTAAGGCGACCGCGAGCAGTACGGGAAGGTCCCGCACGTTGCGAGCCAGGAATTTGAGCGCACGTACCGATTCGGCGTCGGCCCAGTGAAAATCGTCCAGGAGCAACGCCTGAGGACCCGCCCTCGTATCAGTTTCGAGCGTGCTCAGGTAATCGAGGAGGACCTCCCCGGCCACTCGGGGCCGATCCCCAGAGGTCCGATGGATCCCGGCCCTAGAGGGGCCGCTTGCCCCGAGAAGGGGAAGGTCCGATGCGAGACCCTTTGGACCGGGTCTGACGAGGAAGGGTGCCGGAAGTGGCAGAGGGTTACCGGCATCTTCCAACTCTGCGGTGGCCGAGTGTGCCCGAGCGTGCCCTCCTCCCCGGAAGACCTGTTGGAAAGGGAAGAATGGCTCATCGATCCCCGGAAGGCAGTACCCCCACCGTGTCTTGAAACGGCGGCTTCTGGACTCTTCTTGAAGCCAGCGGAGCAGGGAGGTCTTTCCGATCCCCGCCGGACCCGAGACCAGTACCGTAACGCCACGGCCCGACCCGGCCTGCTCCAGCAGGGCACGGAGCAGGGCGATCTCCGACTTGCGCCCTACGAAATCCCCGGAATGGGGGAGGTTCCCATCGGCCTTTGGCATGGCGGAAGGTTCCAAGGGAGACCGGCAGTATAGAGCTTTCGGACCACCTGCCCCCGGTCGTGGCTCGGATCGGGGTTCGTCTCCCACGGGGGATGCGAGGGACGATCTCGTTCCACTGGAGGGAGAGTCGGGGGGCGCCGGTTGGAGCTCGGGTCAAAGAGCTTTTAAGCCCGAACTCGTGTAGTCTTCTCAATGGGAAGTCCATGAGTCGCCGGGGGCGACTTTAGCGCAGACTGAGGGAACGCGTTCGTCTCCATGGACTTGCTCGAAGCCATCCAGCAAACGAAGCCTTGTCGTCTGTTCAAGACGGCCCAAGTGCCCGACGAGAAGCTTACAAAGGTGTTGAACGCAGCCCGCTTGGCCCCATCAATCGATGATCGGCAGCCCTGGCGGTTCTTGGTGGTCCGAGATGAAGGAACCAAGGTCAAGCTCTCCCAATTGCTCTCGAAGGGTGCCCTCGTTCGCGCGGCCCCGGTCGTCATCATTGCGCTTGCCTCGGAGGGAGAGTCGCCGTCCCTCGTCGGGGGGGTGGTCATGAGCCACCTCCTGGACGTGGCGGTCTCGATCGAGAACATGGTACTGGCCGCCACTGCCGAAGGACTCGGAACCTTCTGGATTTCGGACTTCAACGCGGACAAGATTTCTCGCTTCTTCGGTATCCCCGAAGGCTTTCAGGTCGTCGGCATCCTTCCGATCGGATTCCCTGGGCCCGAGACCCCGACCAATGGGAAGTCGCCGAACGGACGCAAGAGCTTGGCGGAAGTCACGGCCTACGAGCGATTCAACTGGTGACACCGGCCCGGGGATCATGGGGCCCAGGGTCGACTTCTATACGAGCAATCCCGGCAAGGTCCGGGAGCTCCAAGCGGTCCTCGCGCCGATGGGCTACGCGGTGCGGTGGAGGAAGGAAGAGCTCACCGAACCCCAGGCCGACACCCTTGAGAAGGTGGCAGCATTCAAGCTCCTGAACGTACCGGATTCGGTAGTTCCCGTGATCGTGGAAGATTCAGGCCTCTTCATCCGCAGCCTCGGGGGGTTCCCGGGGGTCTATTCGGCCTATGTCCTGAGAACCCTCGGTCTTCCCGGGGTTCTGAGACTGGTCCGGGGTCCGGACCGCACGGCCGAGTTCCGCGCCGTGGTGGGGTACCGCGCGGGAGGAGTGACGCACCTCTTCTCCGGAAGGGTCCGGGGAAGTATCGCCCATCGCAGCCGGGGAAAGAACGGCTTCGGGTACGACCCCATCTTCATACCCGAAGGGCATCAACGGACCACAGGTGAGATGACCCCGGAAGAGAAGAACCGTCTCTCCCACCGTGGCATCGCCGCCCGCAAGCTCGGGCGGTGGCTTGCCCGGCATCCCGCATCCCCCGACTGAAGGCCGACCCTGACGTTCGCACGTTGGTATCCGGCACGCTCGTTAAATATCGTCTTTGGGTTTGGGTGACGGAGGCGGCCGATGGGAACGACGGTCCGGAACGTCCTGATGAAGTTCCCCGGACGAGAGACCATCGAGGGCGCCGGGGTGCGCCTGCGGAGGTCCTTTTCCAACGGGGAGGTCCGCCTGCTCGACCCCTTCTTGCTCCTCGATAGCTTCGGATCAGACAACCCCGCGGACTATCGGGCCGGGTTCCCCTGGCATCCGCACCGCGGGATCGAGACCATCACGTACATGCTCGAAGGGTCCGTCGAGCATGGGGACACCCTGGGAAATCGGGGGACGATCGGTTCCGGCGACCTCCAATGGATGCGTTCGGGCGGCGGCATCATCCACCAAGAGATGCCCCAAGTGAAGGAGGGGGAACTCCGAGGATTCCAGCTCTGGCTGAACATGCCCGCACGGTCGAAGCGGGATCCTCCCTCGTATCAGGATGTCCGCTCTTCCCGGATCCCGCTTTCCCGTGGAAACGAAGGGCAGGAGGTCCGGGTCGTCGCCGGGACCTACGATGGGGTTGAGGGACCCATCCACACCCCCATCACGGGGCCGGAATACCTGGATATAAACCTGCCTGAAGGGGTGACCCTTTCCCACCCGGTCCCCGGAAAGCGCACGGTCTTCGTCCATGGGATCTCGGGAACGGCATCCTTTGGGGAGGACGCGATGCAACTACAACGGGGGGAGACTTTGCTCTTCGGTGATGGAGGGGCGGTGTCTGCCCGGGCCGGACCGGGCGGGGCCCGGTTCCTGCTAGTCTCGGGAGTTCCCCTGCGAGAACCGATCGCCTGGTATGGTCCCATCGTGATGAACTCCGAGAGCGAGATCGCGACCGCGATCCAAGACCTCCGGCGGGGAACCTTCTTGCAGCACCGGGAAGCCCTGATCAAAGATTGAGACCCAGTAAGAAAAGGAGATTGGAATTGGTTGCCGGGTTTCCGGAGGGGTGCTCCGGAAACCCGGTCGAGTTCGTTTCCTTCGGACGGGGGTCGGCCTAGTCTTCCCCGAAGTCGCCGCCGCCCATACCGCCCATGCCACCCATGCCGCCCATGCCGCCGCCCGGTCCACCGGAGGGGGGCGGGCTCGACTTAGAGGCAATGACGTCGTCGATCCGGAGGATCATGACGGCGGCGTCGGTCGCGCTCTCGATGGCCTGCCGGCCCACGCGGATCGGCTCGATCACGTTCTGGGACTTCATGTCGTCGATCTTGCCGGTGACGACGTTGACACCGCTCGTGATCTTGCCCGCCTTGTGGCTCTTGCGGAGGTCGATGATGATGTCGATGGGGTCAAGCCCGGCGTTCTCGGCGAGGGTGCGCGGCACCGTCTCGAGGGCCTCGGAGAAGCTCTCGAAGGCGATCTGCTCCCGACCGCCGACCTTGGCTGCGTCGTCCCGCAGTCGCATGGCGAGCTCCTCGGCGGTCGAGCCGCCGCCGGTCACCGTCTTGCCATCCTCGATGGCGACAGCGACGACGTTGAGTGCATCCTCGACGGACCGTTCGATCTCGTCGATGACATGCTCGGTGCCGCCCCGGATGAGCATGCTCACGGCCTTGGCGTTCTTGCAGCCCGTCACGAAGGTCATCTGGTCATCACCGATCTTACGCTCCTCGACGTGCCCTGCGAGGCCCAGGTCATCGGCCGTGAGCTCGCTGACCTTGCTCACGACGTTCCCGCCGGTCGCCTTCGCGAGCTTGTCCATGTCGGACTTCTTCACGCGGCGGACGGCATAGATACCCTCCTTTGCCAGGAAGTGCTGGGCCAGGTCGTCGATCCCCTTCTGGCAGAAGACGACGTTCGCCCCGGACTTCTTGACCTGCTCGACCATCTTGCGGATCATGTTCTCCTCCTCCTGGAGGAAGGCGTTCAGCTGGGTCGGGTCGTTGATCTCGATCTTTGCGTCGATCTCGGTCTTCTTGATCTCGAGGGCGGCATCCAAGAGGGCGACCTTCGGGTTCGCGACCGTCGTCGGCATGCCGGTGTGGACCTTTTCCTTGTCGACGATGATCCCCTCGAGGACCTGGGTGTCCGTCATGGTGCCACCTTGCTTCTTGATGACCTGGATGTTGTCGAGGTCCACGGTGTACCCCTTCTCCGTCTTCTCCGCGACGGCGGTGACGGCCTTGACGCAGAGCTCGGCGAGCTGGTCCCGGTTGAAGGAGACCGACTTTGATGCCATCGCAGTGGTGGCGATCTTGGCAAGGGTGGCGTGGTTCGTGATGTCCACCTTCTCGCTGATTGAGTCCAGGATTTCGATCGCCCTCTTGCAAGCGAGGCGGTACCCCTGGGCGATGATCGTTGGGTGGATGTTCTGTTCGACGAGGTGTTCGGCCTTCTTCAGAAGCTCGCCCGTCAGGACCACAGCGGTCGTCGTGCCATCCCCGCACTCCTGGTCCTGGGTCTTGGCGACCTCGACCAGCATCTTGGCGGCGGGATGCTCGACGTCCATCTCCTTGAGGATCGTGACCCCGTCGTTCGTGACGACGACGTCCCCCATCGAATCGACCAGCATCTTGTCGAGTCCTCGGGGGCCTAAGGTCGAGCGGACCGCGTCGGAAATGGCCTTGGCGGCGGCAATGTTGTTGGAGAGGGCGCCCCGTCCCTTCTCCCGCTTCGTTCCTTCCTTCAGCACCAGTATCGGCGTTTGTCCAGACATCATGTTCTTCCTCTGTGCGCAGATTGCGCGGCCGAAGTAAGAAAGCGCTCGTATATAAACATTGCTAACCCAAGACGCCGCACTCCCCCCCGGCTACCATGACTCCATCCAAGGGTCCCCGGGCCAGGAACTTCCCGAACGGGGCCCGGCAGCGTTT
>JAJYXQ010000034.1 GCA_021796385.1 Thermoplasmata archaeon
TCGGATGGACGCCTCACGCCGGGAGTGATGGTAGAGGTGCCCGCGGACCCTATCCCCCTTCTTCCCGTAGAGGCACGACCGGCGGAGGAGCGCCTCGCCATAACCAAAGCCGGAGAGGTGGGTCGTCATCACCGACGTTCCGGGAAAGGCACCGGCCATGGGGTACGCCTTGCCCGCCGCGTCCACCAGAGAATCGAGAAGGAACATCATGCCCCCGCACTCAGCGTAGAGCGGGCGGCCGTCGTGCACCCACCCCCGGAGCTCGGCTCGTAGGCGCTCGTTCGCCGCCAGGGCAGGGGCATGCAGTTCGGGATACCCACCCGGAAGGTAGACCGAGTCTGCATCGGGAGGGAGTGGGTCCCCGGCCACGGGAGAGAAGGGTCGGAGGCCTCCCCCGCCCTCCCGGAGGGCTTCGAGACTTTCCGGGTACGTGAAACAGAACGCGGCGTCGGACGCCACCGCCACCTTGGCGGATGTCCGATGGGAGAGCAAGGTTGCTTCGCGCGGTGGGATTGTCGGTGAAGGGAGCGATCGAGCCCGCTGTGCGATCGATCGCAGGCGATCGATATCGATGTGTTCGGTGGCCCAAGAGGCCAAGGCCTTGACCCGCGCGTTCCATTCATCGCCCGGAGTGGTCTCCGGGGTTGCGAGCCCGAGATGCTTCTCCGGAAGAGCCACCTCCCCATCCCAAGGGAGGACGCCGAGCACGGGCACCCGGCCCCTCTTTTCGATGGCGGAACGAACGGTCTGGGAATGCCAACCGCGGGCCGCCCGATCCACGATCACACCCGATAGATACCCTGGAGGCAAGAAAGATGCCGTTCCGCGCACCGAGGCCGCCACGCTCTCCACCGAGCGGGCGGCATCGACCACGAGAACGATGGGCAGGCGGAGGGTCCGGGCAACGTCCACCGTGGAGGTACCCCAGACGGAAGTGTCGAAGAGCCCCATCACGCCCTCGACAAGGGTGATGGCGTTCCCATCGGGAGGTGCGTGGCGGAGGAAGGAGGTACGCATGCGCTCCCGGGACGTCAACCAAAGGTCGAGGTTCCCGACGGAGGGGAGGTCCCCGGCGAAGCGGAGAACCTGGGGGTCCAAGAAGTCGGGCCCGCACTTGAAGGCCGCCCGCCGCACCTTCCGTCGTGCGAGCGCGGAGAGGATCCCCGCCGTGACCGATGTCTTTCCCGTTCCCGATGCGAGGCCGGCGATGAGGACCCGTGGGTAGGGATGAAGACGAGCGTTCCGGACCCGGGTCGGTGGACGCACCGGAAGCCTCACGCACCGGAATGCGGAAAGGCATCCCGCCAGGCGATGGCGGCCGGGGGCCCCGGGGGCGCTCCGTATATCTCGGGGTGGAAAAGGCGGGAAAGGACCTCGACACCGTCTACGAGGCGGGGTCCCGACCGGCTCAAGTACGCCTTCCCGTCAACGAGCCAACACCGCCTGTCCTTCAGGGCGCGGAGGCGTTGGAACCGGGGCTCGTTCGAGAGTTCTGTAGCCTCGCTACGGGCCCGGTCAAGGTCCCAGCCGCAGGGGCCGAGCACGATGGCCTCCGGGCTCTCCTTCTCGATGCCGTCCCAGTCCACCTCCCGGGAGGACCCTTTCGGAAGTCCGAAACGATCGACGGCACCGGCCCAATCGAGGATCTCGGGGGCCCAGTCCCCTCCGGCAAGGAGGGGATCGAACCACTCGAGGTACAAGGTGCTGGGCCACTGGGAGCGCGGAGGGCGCCGACGGCCCACAGCATCCAGGCGGGCCCGAAGGCTCTGTACGAGGGTCTTAGCCCGGTCCTCGGTGGCCGTGGCCTTCCCGATATCGAGGATCTGGTGGAACACCCCGTCGAGGTCCCGGGCGGAGAGGGCGAGCACATGCGGAGGATTTGGGAGCTTCTCGACGGTCCGTCGGACCTGGTCCGAGGTGAGGGCGCAAACGCTGCAGGTGTCCTGCGATATCACGAGGTCGGGCTGGATATCCTGAAGGAGCTTCATGTTGATCTCGAAGTGGCTCTTTCCCTCGGCGTAGCAGGTCCAGACGTCGGCGTGGATCCGCCCGGGGGAATCGGAAGCGTTGATGCGGCTGCGGCTGGCCAAAGGTAGGTCGAGCGCCTCCCGGGGAAAGTCGCACTCGTGGCTGCGCGCCTTGAGGGATGGGCCAAGGCCGAGCTGGAAGAGCACTTCGGTCGCGCTCGGGAGGAACGATACGATCTTCACTCAGGCACCCGGGAGCAAGGTTATATTCCAATCTATTTGAGCTTATTCCAATGAGCTTGAATGCTACTTCCACCCCCGAGGACGCTCCCGCTCCGGCCCGGGAAGGGCGCCGACGCTTCGGGTGGGGTGCCGTGATCGTCGCCTTGGTGGTGGGGATGGCTGCGGCCATCGGCGGGGTCGCCGGGTGGCAGGCCCTCTCGCACTCAGCCACCCCGTCCCCATCGAAGTACAGCGTGGTCGATGACGCCGGACGCACCGTGACCGTCTCTTCCCTTCCCTCTCGGATCGTGGTCCTGGAGCCGAGCGCCATGGACATCGTCTACCGCCTCGGTCTCCGGCCCAAAGTGGTGGGCGTGGATTGTGGAGCGGCGGACGTGGGTGGGCTCTCCGCCGACTACGCCCCGTGGCAGATCCAGAACTGGAGCCTGACAGGGCTTGCGTGCATCACATGGCTCCCGACGCTCAACCTCCAGGCAATCATCTCGCTCGACCCGGGACTGGTCATCGGGGCGGCGGGGATCTCGGTCGCCGACCTCAACACACTTCAGTCGTCCGACGGCATTCCCGCCCTCTATCTGGATCCTTCCTCGCTCCTCGGGATATCCCACGATGTCGACCTGGTGGCTGAGCTCACGGGTACCACGACCGTGGCCGCAAGCATCGACCAACAATTGGGGAACGAGCTCGGTACGGTCGAAACCACCGTGGGGAACGCCTCGCTCGTCACGCACATCCCCTCGGTCCTTCTGACCTATTACGATGACCCGACCGGGTACTACACCTTCGGTCCGGGAACGTTCGGCAACGACCTGATCGTCGAAGCGGGCGGGGCGAACATCGCGGGGAACGACACCTTCGCAAACCAAGGGGAGATCTCGGGCAGCTACGTTCTCGCCGCGGACCCGGCGATCATCGTGGTGGGCACCGGCTTCGGCCTCTCGGTGCAGAACTATTCCCAGGGACCGGACTGGTCGAGCCTTGGCGCCGTTCAAACCGGCCATGTCGTCGGGATCGACGCCTCGCTCATCTCCGAGCCGGACCCGACGATGGTCCTCGTCGGGCTGCCCGAAGTCTTCTCCCTCCTCCACCCCGGGACCCCTCTTGCGCCCTGAACGGACCGCTCCGGGCGACGACGGGGTCCACCCACTCTGGGGAACCCTGCGGACTGCCGGGGTACTGCTCGGCCTCTTGGCAATCACCCTCGTGCTTTCCATGGGACTCGGGTCCGTCCGCCTCCCGCTCCAGGACGACGCGGCCATCTTCCTCTACCGGCTCACCGGGGGGATGTACCCGGCGAACGCCTGCCCTGTTCCGTTCACCGTCGATGGATTCACCGACCCCTGCTCCTCCCTTCTCATCCTCTGGAACGCCCGCGCCGCCGAGGTTCTTCTCGCCATCCTCGTGGGTTCAGCCCTCGCGGTGGCCGGGGGTACCATGCAGGGTGTTTTCCGCAACCCGCTCGCAGACCCCTACCTCCTCGGAATTTCCTCGGGGGGAGGGTTGGGGGCGATGCTGAACGTGGTCGGGCACCTTGGGGAAACCCAGTCGGACATCTTCCTTCCGCTCTTTGCGTTCCTCGGGGCCATGTCCACCGCCCTGCTCGTGCTTGCAATGGCAAGGCGTCGTCCAGGATCTCGGGAGACGCTCCTCTTGACCGGGGTTGCGCTCGCGGCCCTGTTTGGATCCATGCTCACAATGGTCCTCGAGCTCTCGCCGCTCTACGACCTTCAGGCCCTCACCTTCTGGCTCTTAGGTTCGTTCGGGGCGGCGAGCTGGACGCAGGTCGGCCTTGCGGCGGCAGCGACCCTTGCCGGAGGGGCCCTCCTTGCCCTCCAGGGGCGGGACCTCAACCTCCTCCAGATCGGGGACGAGACCGCGCGGGGCCTCGGCTGTGACGTCGATCGGGTCCGGCGGCGTCTCCTGCTCCTCGCCTCTTTCATCACCGCCGTCGCCGTCGCCTTTTCCGGGATCATCGCCTTCGTGGGGCTCATCTCGCCTCATGTGGTCCGGCGCCTCCACGGGCCGGACTACCGGAGCCTCCTACCCTTGGCGGGGCTCTTCGGCGGTCTCTTCATGCTGGTCTCGGATGACGTGGCGGATACCATCTTGGGTGGGGGCGGTCTTCTGCCCGTGGGCGTGGTCACGGCGATCGTGGGGGCACCCTTTTTCTTGTGGGTCCTGTTCCGTACGCGCCGGGGGTCCGGCCCATGAACTCTCTCCTGAGGTCGGAGCCGACCCTGCTCGAGTTCCAAGGGGTCAGCGTGGAACTAGGGGGCCGGCCGGTCCTGCACAACTTGTCCTTCTCGGTACGGCCGGGAGAGATCCTTGCCTTGGTCGGACCCAACGGCTCGGGCAAGACCACACTGCTCCGGACCGCACTGGGTTTGCAGCGGTCGGCGTCGGGAGCGGTTCACATCCACGGGGAAAGGGTGGACCAGATGCCCCCGCGGGAGCGGGCGCGCCGGATGGCCTGGCTTCCGCAATCGGAAGCCCCCGCGGACAACCTGACCGTCCGCGACTATGTGGCCCTGGGCCGCTACCCGCATCTGGGAAGCCTCGGGACGGAGTACCCGGAAGATGCCGCGGTGGTGGACCGGGCGCTCAAGGACTCCGGCCTCGAACCCTTCGCAGCGCGCGGGGTGCTCACCCTTTCCGGAGGGGAGCGCCAGAGGGTCTTGTTCGCACGCGCCCTCGCCCAAGAGGCTCCGCTCCTTCTGCTCGACGAGCCGACCACCCACCTCGATGTCTCTTACCAGTTCCAGATGATGGAACATCTGACCACGTTTGCCCGGAGTTCCCGGGAACGGGCCGTGGTCCTCTCCCTGCACGATCTGAACCTCGCGTGCCGCTACGCCGACCGTATCCTATGGCTGGCCGCGGGAAGAAGCGTCGCGCTCGGCACACCGCAAGAGACGACCACGGAGGAAAGGATCTACCGGGTCTTCGGCATCGATGCCGGCGTCCACACGAGCGCCGGGCAGGTCGTCGTCTTCCCGCGGCGTCCACCGGCCCTGACCCCGGCGCCCATGCGGGGCGGCCAGAGGGTGCACGTCATTTGCGGCGGAGGGAGCGGGGGACCGCTACTCCAGGGGCTGGTGGACCGCGGCCACGAAGTAACGGCCGGGGCGCTCAACCTTCTCGATTCGGACCAGGTATTGTGCGAGCGGCTCCACATCCCGGGCCCGCTTGAGTCCCCCTTTTCCATCCTTTCCGAGCCGACGCGGGCCACGCATCGGGATTACCTTTCTCGGGCCGAGGTCATCGTGATCGCTCCCTTGGTCGTCGGCCCGGGCAATATCGCGAACCTCGATGATGTGCGGCCCTATGTATCCAATCGGCCCACCTTCCTCGTGGGAGGGCCTCCCGGACCCAACCGAGACTACACGGGGGGAAGGGCCGCCTCGGAGTACCGATCGCTCCAAGAGGCGGGGGCGAGGGAGGTAGCCGATGCGCAAGCGCTCTTTGAAGAGATTGGGCGGCTTGGCCCCGGTCAAGCCCGGCCAAGAAGCGATGTCCGCGAGGGCGCCACGGCATGACGAAAGCGGTCCGACACCCGGGCACGAAGGGCCCCTCGCAGCCTAAAGAAGGGTATGGCCATGCCCCCTTGGGGAAGGTTCAGGGACCCTCCACACGAGCCAAGCCGAGGAAGAGAATGAGGTACGACGAGGATGCACCGACCTATCCCCGGTTCGAAGTGCCTCCGAAAGCCGCCCGGAAGCGGCTCTCCGTGGGATTGGTCCATATCTACACCGGTGGCGGGAAGGGCAAGAGCACCGCCGGGTTCGGTCTCATCGTCCGGGCCGTGGGCCACGGGCTCCACTGCTGCCTCATCCAGTTCATGAAGAAGGGCAATTATGGGGAGATCGCAACGCTGCGCACGCTCCCTGGGGTCCACATCGAACAGTACGGGAGCGGCCACTGGGTGAAACGCTCTCACCCGGCAAAAGAGGACCTGGACCTGGCGGCCGCAGGAGTGAAGAGCGCCGTGCGTGCGGTGAAGGGGGGGAAGTTCGACCTGGTCATCCTCGATGAGGTCAACACGGCGGTCGTGCGCGGGCTCATTCCGGTCGCAAGCGTGTTGGAGCTCATGGAGAAGAAGAACCCCCGGACCGAACTCGTGCTGACCGGGCGGGGGGCGCCGAAGGCCCTCATGGACCGGGCCCACCTCGTCACCATGATGGTGGGCATGAAGCACCCCTACCATGGGGGCATCGATGCCCGCCCCGGCATCGAATGGTGACATCGGGAAGGGTTGACCCCTGGCTAGACCGACCGCGCCTTGGTACGGGCGGTCCTTTTCCGTGATCGAAGAGAGCGCTTCCAGAGGGCGCGAGAATAGACCCCATGTTCGTCGCGCCGCGGGGTGACGGAGGGGAGGCGCCCGGCGCGATGCGCTTCGTCCAAGCCGAAGGCGGATTCCCAGGCGCTCCGGAGCCGATCGGGCACCGGGCCCAGCCGCTGCACATCCTTCTCGCTCCAGCCCCGTTCTCGCAGGCGGTCCAAGATCGGTCGGGCCTCGTCCCAACCATGGTAGGCGCACAGGGCGTCCCGCACGGCCTGCCGGACATCCCGGCCGACCTTCCGGCCGATGGCGGTTGCGGGACCGGCGTACTCGTACCTGAGGCCCTCGCCTGTGGCGGCGATGGCCACTCCGTCGGTGGATGTCCCGGTGGCGGGGCCCGACCCCGCGCGGATGTCCAGATCGTAGAGAGCGGCGACCTTGGCCTCGGTCACCATCTTGACAAGCTCGACCTGAGCGGCGGGAGAAGGATTGCCTGCGACCGCAAGGAGGATGTTGATGGTCCCCACCCGGGAGGGGTTGCCTACGCCCGCCGTGACAAGGAGCCAGTGGCTACGGCACTTCCTACGCACGGCGGTTCGAACGTCCACGGCCGTGAGGAACCCCACGGACCCCGGTAGATGGTGCTCCCGTTCGAATTTCCGGAAGAACGCTCCGACGTCGTGGTCGAAATCGAAAGGGACCTGCACATTCACGATCCTAGGGGCGGGTCGCAGGCCGCCGTGCCAGGGGGCAGTGCTTAGCACCCGGAAAGGACCCGCGATACCCACGTACCCATTTTCTGTGATCCACCGCATGTCTCGGCTCGAGAGGTGAAGAGACTAAAAGCCCCGTGAAGGAGGGGCTGGGAGGACGTCCGGGAAGGAGGCAAAGAGGAGGCGGACGAGACCCGTCGCTGACGAGGAGCTTCCCCGGGCCCGGGCCTCCAGTTGACGGTACACCACCGTCGCTTCTCCCCTGGTGTAATCCCGCTTCGAGAAGTCGCTACCGGAGAGCAGGAATATCGGGAAAGCCTCGGGGAGCTCCAAGGCGAGCTCCAAGTTGGCGAGATTGGACCGTCCCACGGCGAAGGGGGTCAGCACTACCGCCTCCGAGGTGCGTAGAAGGTGACGGACCGCGCTCAAAACCTCGGGAGAGGGGGCTCCCGGGTTCGGTACCGTCACCGTTTCGATGCCGAGCGCCCGGCATGTTTCGGCATCGGAATCGGTGGATGCGAGGAAGCCCGCACTGACGATGGCACCGGAGTCATGGAGCAGCCGAAGGAGGCGGGAACCGGTGCCACCCCCGCAGAATACGTGCAGATGCCGGGCCATGGCATTCCCATCCGCTTCCGCTTGATAATCTCTCTTGGTCGTAGACTCCCCAACCTTCGAGGGAGAGGAAGCCGGTCACTCCATCGGTCTCCCAACGGTCCTCGACTCCAAGTCCCGCACGTACCGCGCTACCGTCTCCTGGGCGACACTCTTCGCATCGTGCATCTCGACCCCTGGGACATGGGGCCAGGGAAAAGGTGGAAGGGAATCGAGACACACCGGTAACCACCCCCGGGGGAGGGGGAGTGGGTCCATAATTTCGGGAACTGACACACGTTGGTATGGATTGCCATTCTAGTCGTAACCTTACTTGCGCTCCCGGAACCGGGAAACGTGACACGGAGCCTTCCCTCGAATGGAGGGGATGTCCGTCCCGGTATTGACTGAATAGGAAGCGGCCTGCACCGGTCGGTTCCTATTCAGTCAATGGTCCGATCGTTCGCTACGCGACGGTTCCCGCTTTGATCGGGTCAGCACCGGGTCGCCTAAGGTCAAAGCGATCGGCATTCATCACCTTGTTCCACGCCGATACGAAGTCGGCCACGAACTTCGCGGGTGCGTCGGCGGCGCCATATACTTCCGCCAGTGCGCGCAGTTCGGAGTTCGACCCAAAGATGAGGTCGACTCGGGTGCCGGTCCACTTCACTTCACCGGTCTTGCGGTCGAATCCCTCGAACAGATTCTCATCCGATGTTGGTTTCCACTCGGTGCGCATGTCCAAGAGGTTCACGAAGAAGTCGTTGGTCAACGATTCGGGTCGCTTCGTGAAGACTCCATGCGGTGATTGCCCGAAGTTCGCGTTCAGGACCCGAAGGCCACCCACGAGAACCGTCATCTCGGGCGCTGTCAACGTCAGTAACTGGGCCCTGTTGACCAGAAGCTCCTCGGCCGGCACGGTGAACTTCGTCTTGAGATAGTTGCGGAAGCCATCCGCCAAGGGTTCGAGGTAGCGGAAGGACTCCACATCGGTCTGGGTCAGCGATGCGTCCGTGCGGCCGGGAGTGAACGGGACGATCACGTCGTGCCCGGCCCTCTTCGCGGCCTGCTCTACGGCCGCGCAACCGCCGAGAACAATCAGGTCGGCCATTGAAACCCTCTTTCCGTTGGAGTGCGCTCGGTTGAACGACTTCTGGAGAGCTTCTAGGGTCGTCAGCACCTGGGCCAACTGAGCGGGCTGGTTGACCTCCCAGTCCTTCTGCGGCGCCAAGCGGATGCGTGCCCCATTCGCCCCACCGCGTTTGTCGGAGCCGCGGTAGGTCGCTGCCGAGGCCCAAGCCGTCGAGACCAATTGTGGAACGGAGAGGCCAGAAGAGAGGATCTGGACCTTCAGGGTTGCGACGTCCTTGGCATCTATCAGCTCGTGATCGACGGCGGGGACCGGGTCTTGCCATATCAACTCCTCCGTCGGGACCTCGGGTCCTAGATAGCGGGCCCGGGGGCCCATGTCGCGGTGCGTGAGCTTGAACCACGCCCGGGCAAAGGCGTCCGCGAACTCATCCGGATGTTCGTAGTAGCGTCGTGAGATCCTTTCATAAATCGGGTCGAACCGAAGCGCGAGATCCGTCACCAACATCGTGGGCTTGTGGCGCTGGGTCGGGTCGAAAGCATCTGGGATCGTCGCGGCGTCGCCCTTTGCTTGGAATTGGTATGCGCCGGCTGGACTCTTCGTTAGTTCCCACTCGTATCCAAACAGATTCTCAAAGAAGCCGTTGCTCCACTTCGTCGGGGTCGTGGTCCAGGTGACTTCCGGGCCCCCCCCGATGGTGTCCTTGCCCTTGCCGGAGCCGAACTTGCTCTTCCAGCCCAGGCCCATCTCTTCGATGGGTGCCGCTTCGGGTTCCGGACCGACCAGTCTCGGGTCGCCAGCTCCATGGGTCTTGCCGAAGGTATGCCCGCCTGCGATGAGTGCGACCGTCTCTTCATCGTTCATGGCCATCCGCTGGAAGGTTTCCCGAATGTCCTGAGCAGCTGCGATCGGATCCGGCGTGCCGTTAGGTCCTTCGGGGTTCACGTAGATGAGGCCCATCTGGACCGCGGCCAGCGGGTTCTCGAGTTCCCGATCCCCGGTGTAGCGCTTATCGCCGAGCCAAGTGTCTTCCTTGCCCCAATAGACCGATTCGTCCGGCTCCCAAACATCTGGTCTTCCACCACCATACCCAAAGGTCCTGAATCCAAAGGACTCGAGGGCAACGTTACCGGCCAGGATCATGAGGTCGGCCCAAGATATCTGGCGGCCGTACTTTTGCTTGACAGGCCAGAGGAGCCGGCGTGCCTTATCGAGGAGGACATTGTCCGGCCAGGAGTTGAGGGGCGGGAAGCGCTGTTGACCCGTGCCCGCACCACCGCGACCGTCGAGGATCCGGTAAGTGCCCGCCCCATGCCACGCCATGCGGATGAAGAGCCCCCCGTAGCTCCCGAAATCCGCTGGCCACCAATCCTGGCTGTTGGTCAATAATTCGGCCAAGTCCTTCTTCAGGGCGGGGAAGTCGAGTTTCTCGAACTCGTCGGCGTAGTTGAAGGTTGCACCCATCGGATTAGTCAGGGATGAGTTCTGACGGAGTATCCGGAGGTTTAGCCGCTTTGGCCACCAGTCGCTGTTCGAAGGCATTGCGCTGTTGGCCACTCCATGGGCGATAGGACACGTCCCGTCCCTCGTCTCACCGCTCTGGTTCATTCTCTCCTCCGGACATACCAGTACTCCTTTTTCCTCCCAAAGATTAATCGACCATATAACCCCAAGTATTTTGGGATGACCCCAGTTCAGAATTTCGGGAACTGACAGAAACTGAACAATTTGGCTTCTGGACGTTGCGCCGTCCGTGCCGAACGACACGCCAGTGTGATCTGCGGTGGTTCAGCTCCGAGGGGACTTGAACCCTGTGACAAGTCGTGTCGGTCCCTGTCCGCTTGCCTGAATGCTTTCATGTCAGAAAAGGGGGGCAGGATTCCGACATGATCGAAGTAGACCACTGGGATGTTTCAATCAAGGAGTTCGGTACGCCCTACTCCCGGGTCACAATCGATGCGAATGAGCGAGGAGTGACGATTAGAACGGGATTGACCTTTCGAATGGAGAGAAGGTCCTTGTCTCCGGTAACCAGATAGTCCACCCGGCCGGCCACTGCAGTTCCGACGATGGGCAGGTCTTCTGGATCCCTCACCGCCCATGTTCCTTCAGCCGGAATCACCATTCGGCAGCTTTCAATCAGGACCTTGACAGCGGTGTGTCTTGTAATCATTGGCACGCCAGGAACCCTCGATAGCACTTCGTCCACCTCCTCAAGGATGTGATCCGACAGGACCATCTCAAACTTACGTTCAATGGCCGAGTCCAATAGGCGTGAGGGCACGCCGTTGGGGAAGAGAAGGCCGCTGACAAGAACGTTCGTGTCCAAGACGGCGCTGGCAGTCAAGGTCAGACCTGCCTGTGGAGTCTGTGATGCTTCCGAACGTCGGCGACAAGCCGTTCAACATCACGAACATGAAGCCCGGATGCCTTGGTAGCCTTGGAGAGGGAATCTCTCACGTCCTCCAACATGGCTCTCAATCCCAGAGAGCTGACCGGTTTCAGGTAGTAGCCGTTCCCCACTCGAACGATCAAGAAGCGTTCTCCTGCCTTGACCTCCTTTCGCATGAATCTAGGGATGGCAATCTGGCCGCTAGTCCCCAGGGTTACCACGTATGCCTCGTCGTGCTCGTCGGTGCTCTCTACCATATCTCATGTATATCATGTGGCACAATAAAGACTTCTAGCAGTTTCTGGGCAGTGGGACGAGGAGTCGATGGTTCGAGCCCTTTGGTTGACACAAACGGGCCAAAGAGTAACTTTCCCGTGGGCAACCCATCGTCGGGGCACCGCAGAGAGTGGCCCGGACCTACAGGAAAGTAAATAGCCATGCACTCTTGTTAACCGGTCGAGGGTACGCGATGTGGTTGGCGAATCGCGGCGGACAACACCATGACCTCAAAGGTTTGGCGAAGCTTGGTGGGTAGCTTGAGGGTGGCGGTGGGGTACGTGCGGACGGTGGACAGCGATAGGGACAAAGCGTTCTTCGACGGGGATGTAGCAACGGACTCTGCCTCGGCCATCGTAAGGGGTCGCCGTTGGTTTGCTCGCGGCCGAAGTCCATGCACATGCCGCTGGAACCCACGGTTCCTTGACCCGAGCGCGGGGCCGCAGGGTTGATAGGTAGGCGAACCTATCATTTCACGGTGGGGTCGGCTCGTGAAAGCACGCTTGCTGATCCATTCATATCAGGATGTTAGCTGAATCCGCAAGGTGAATTTCATGACATCATCACAGAGTGGCGGGACTTACGGACTCTCTTTTCGTGAAGTATCTAAAACCTACGGGGGCAGTAGATTGAGACCGGCCCTTGAGAATTTTAGTCTCGAAGTTACCCCGGGTGAGATAGTCGGAATGGTTGGTTTGAATGGGGCAGGCAAGACCACGGCCCTCAGGATTGCGGCCGGGCTGACCTCCGCGTCTTCCGGCAAGGTCTTCGTTCGCGGACATGATGTGGCACTTGAGAAGGTCCGAGCCTCCAGCCAACTTGGCTTTGTCCCAGAATACCCCTACTTTGAGTCGGATGTAGGCTCGCTAAAACTCCTGCAGTACTTCGCCGGATATCACGACATCCACGGGAATCCGGCCATTCAGCAATGCCGAGACCTGCTGGTCAAAGTGGGATTGGAAGGCCAGGAAACAGCCCGGCTTCGGACTTTCTCCCAGGGTATGAAGAAGCGGTTCTCACTGGCAGCGGCCTTGATCGGGAGCCCGGCCGTCTTGCTGCTCGACGAAATCGTTAACGGACTAGACCCTGAAGGTGTGTACTTTGTCCGACAGCTTTTGCTTGACTTGAGACGGGAAAAGAAAGCCATATTGCTGTCATCACATGTACTGAGCGAGCTTCAGGACACTGCAGACAGATTCGCCATAGTTCATCGAGGAAGGCTGGTGAAGCTCTTTTCAAGAGATGCGTTGAGGAAGGTGGGCCCCTTACCACTGAGAATCACTTTGTCCAATTTTGACCAGCAAGCTGTTGATCTCATTTCCAGTTATGGACGAGTCAGCGTTGAAGAGAACAGAATCTGGGTCTATGACCTGAAAGTCGACCCTGGCGAGTTGAGCGCTGCACTCGGGAGATCGAATTACCGGATCATTGACCTCAGGATCGAAGAACCGAGCCTAGAACATGTCTTTCTAGAGCTTGTTAGGGAGAAGGATTCGAATCCCAAGAAGGAAGTGAAGTAGCGATGATGATCGCTTCAGTACTTCGCAGAAGTCTCTACGAGATCTCGCAGGACTTGCGTCAGAGGTCGGTGGTGGCTTTGGTGCTCGTGCTCATGATGCTGGGATTGGGGGTTGTGGTTCAGCTACCTGCACCCCTCAGTAGCGAACAGAATTTTTATTCGAGCATCTACTACTTTGAATCCAGTTCTGTCCACTTCGAGTTTTATGCTTTCGACCAATTGGGACACCCGATAAATGGCGTGCCGTTTTCGGAAACAATCACCTCGCAAACCAACTCAACTCCTTTAGCCAAGATCGGAGGGGAAACCAATGCAAGCGGCCTACTTGTCTTGTCCGCGACACTCCCACCTGCACAATATAACGTGCAACTCAGGGCGGGTCCCCAAGGGACACAGGACAACTTCTTTGGCAGCAAAGGCGGTGACTTTGGAGTAACCATATACCCATCTCCACCCGGGGTGGTTAACCCGCTAGCCTCACCCATTGTTGACCCTATTGTGAGGGGGTCATTCTACTCTCAGTCACCTGGGCTAAATGTGTTCTTCCCCGGGCCAAACGGGACTGCCCCACCAGACTATGGAGTTTACTTTACAACAATTCAAGTGGCGTCTGGAGCGCCCATTGCTCCAATCCCAGAATCGTCAATGAGATTCTTGGGAGTTCTGGATTCGCCTCACGAAGTCTTCCCGATTTCAATCTCGCTCAATTCAAACGAGAGTTCTGGTGTGAACATTCAGTTGGAGATATTCTCGATGTACGGCAAACTTCTTTCCCTTGACGCCAACACATCGGTTGCATCCCTCCCTAGCACCACAAGGTCTTCAGCAGGTGTTGCTGCTCTCTCTTACGGGAGTGCTCAACTCATACTATTTGTCCCACTTATTGCCCTTCTGCTCGCCTTTGCAGTGTACGCACGTCCCCGAATAACAGGGACCCTTGAATCTGTCCTAGTCCTGCCCGTGACTCCGATGGGACTAGCAGTAAGCCGCTACTTGGCGGTGATGATGGCTTTGGCGATCGGTCTAGTCCTTAACATTGCGCTGATCGACTTTCTGTCTTGGCATCTAACCGGACAAATGGTCGGCCTACCATTTGCCGTTGAAGTGTGGGTCGGCCTTTTCGTGCCGGCCGAGGCATTTGCGGGCATGGTTTTTCTTCTCTCTCAAGCTTCTCGATCACCAGTTTCGGTTCTTGGAGGATGGATGGCACTCTACGGGTTGTTCAGCACGTTCTGGTTCTTGATCCTTGATGTCATTGGGAACACCTTCGGGTTTACAACTGGCGAAGGTTTTGGGATGGTGAGATTCCTGTATGAGGCTACCTTTGCGAATCCGATGTGGTTCTTGGATCTAATGTCCGACTACCTAAGTGGCTCATTGTCTGGCGCTGGAGGGGGGTCCGTGAGCCCAGCAACGTATGGGATAAGCTTGGTTACGGTAGTCCTCGATGGGACTGGTTGGGTAATCCTTCCACTGCTTGGCTTCTTGCTCTTGGTCCGCCGAAGGCGGTAACCTCTGACTGAATCGCAACCTGTCGCCCCCGCCGCCTCTTCGAGTGCGACTCCGACTCAGCCGTATCTGGGCGGAGATGCGATCTTCTTGGGGGAAACTCTGACCTATCTCGGTAGGGTGACCCCCCAAGGCCTCGTGCCGCCACGCCCCAAACTGCCCCTTCGCTACGGGGGGGCTTTGGATGCCGGGAACATCCTCTTCCTCGACCGTTTCCTGGAACCCCGGCAGGCCGCTCTGGTAGAACCCCTTCCCCAAGACTGGCAGAGCCTGCTCTCGGCCGCCACCCTCAAATTGTGCTACTTGGATCCCTTCTCCCTCCTCCAACTCCGCTACTAGACCAGTCTGGCCAAACGTCGCTGGCCGGAGGCTCACATGGGGGATGATGCCTTGTCGAAGTTGGTGTCCCGGGTAGGTTCCCAGTGGGCGGCTCAGCGGGAGGTGTTCCAGGCTCTCTCTCAGGATGAGAAGCTCATGGTCATAGACCTGAGCCATGTATTCTGCGAGTCCCAGAACATCCCTTGACTCGAATAATACGCTCCACCTGTACAGCCAAGTCCTAGACCACCAGAAATGCAAGAAGATGACCACGACCCACAGTGTCCGGGACGTACTCACGCACCTGACCAAGGTCTTGGTGGTCGAGGTGGACGGGAAGGATGTGCCTTTATCCGTGACAAGGCAGACCCAAACCGTGATCGACAAACTGGAGGTACCAATCACCAAGAACCTTGGGCTTCAAGGAATTTCAAAACCGAGTGGCGCGAAAAACTTAAGAGCGGGCTAACATCCACATTCTTAGAGGAAGATGTTTGTAGAGAGACACCTTGCAGTGTTGTGCATTACCGTCGTAATGGTGCTTTCAGGGATGGGGTTGGCCACCTTCACAACCTCAAGCGAATCTCCACACATGCACACCGGTTCCACCGCCGCCTCAGAGTTGGCCGCCGCAAAGTCCTCTCTCGCCGTCACTCCAGGGGCGCAAGCGCCCTCGAACACCGACCGACCCTCCCCGAGATCGAATGGCGGCATGGTGTACGACGCTCAGGACGGATACGTCCTTCTCTTCGGGGGGACTTCTTGGGCGGACACTTGGATCTTTGATGGGGACTGCTGGAAGAACATCACTCCTGCCGTCTCTCCCCCGGCCCGTGGTGAAGAGGCTCTGGCCTACGATCCCGTGGATCATTACGTCGTCCTATTCGGCGGTGCGAATGCGTCTGGCGAATTGAATGACACATGGACGTTCAAGGCGGGAATCTGGACCCAGTTGCACCCCGCCCATGCCCCCTCCCCACGGTCCTTCCGTGGATCATCCAACTCCCTAGTCTACGATGAAGCAGACGGCTACATGCTGCTGTTCGGAGGAACGGACTGGAGCAGTATATTCGGAGACACATGGAGCTTCAAGGGAGGGCAGTGGACGCAACTGTTTCCCGCAACCTCCCCTTCCGCTAGGGCCAACGAGGGACTCGCATACGATGCTGCGGATGGCTACGTCGTCCTCTTTGGCGGCATGTCCTGTTTCGCATCCTATTGCGGGCTCTCAGACACGTGGAAGTATGTCGGCGGGGTCTGGACCCAACTCAACCCGACCTCCATTCCTACCGACCGAGATAACACGAACTTGATCTACGACCCAGTGCAGGGGAAGGTGGTCATGTTTGGTGGTTGGAGCCCGTCCGGAGGATGCGGTGTCAACTTGGGCGACACTTGGGAATTCGGCGCCGGTCAATGGACCCAGTTGACCGAGAACACCTCTCCCTCGGCGCGCCAGAGCTACTACTTCACCTGGGACCCCTCCACGGGGAGTGGCGTCCTGTTCGGTGGACAGGCTGGAGATGACAACTGCAACGGGACTAACATGCCGCAACAGGACACTTGGTTCTTCTCAGGAACACTTTGGTCCAATGTCACGGCGAACCTTACCAACTGCGAATCCTACGGGGTCTCGTTCACGGAATCCGCACTGCCCAGTGGGACTAACTGGTCCGTCACGCTGAACAACCAGACACGGTCTTCGACCAACCGATCAATCACTTTCAATGAGTCGAACGGGTCTTATGCGTACACCGTTGGAGCAGTGAGCGGTTACACCCGCTCCCCTTCCTCCGGCAGTGTGACCATCAACGGGGTCAACAAGACCGTCATAATCACCTTCACCCCGTTCACTTATGCCGTGACCTTTAGTGGAGGGGGCCTGCCTTCGGGCACGAACTGGTCAGTGACACTGGATCGCCAGACAATGTATTCGACCGCCCGGTCGATCACATTCAATGAGTCGAACGGGTCCTATGCATACACCGTTGGAGCAGTGAGCGGTTACATCCCCTCCCCTTCCTCCGGAAGCCTGACCGTAAATGGTGCGGCCAAGACCGTTTCCATCATCTTCACCAGAGCAAGCGCCGAAACCACATATGTTGTGACCTTCATTGAGTCCGGTCTCCATGCCGGCACCAGCTGGTCGGTGACCCTGAACGGATCGACCAAGAGTTCGACGACAGCCACGATCACCTTCCAGGAACCGAATGGGAGCTACGCCCTCACGCTCGGAAGTGTGAACGGGTACACTGTGGGCTCTTTCCCCGAGACTATCAAGGTGAACGGTGCAGCGGTCTCCCAGTCCATCACCTTCACAAGTTCCACAGCACCGGGCAAGACCAACCAGTCCGCCGGATTCCTGGGACTACCAGGGTATGAAGGCTACCTCCTCATAGGGGTCATCGTGGTGGTGATTGCCGCCGTTGCCGGGGCCCTACTGATGAGGAAGCGCACCCCACCCAAGTCTTCGACCGATTCTCCAAAGGATCTGGACAAGGGCAAGTTGTCGGATAGCGACGAAGGTAAGGAGCAACCTTCACCCGAACCTGTAAAGAAGGAGTGACCAACCCTACCCAAAGGGGTGGGTGCAACGACGAGTAAACGGTCACTGTCAGGGGAGTCATCAACCAATCACCACACAGCACCGGCAACCTTGAGGAAGGGCATGGCAGGGTTACTGTCATGAGTTCAAGGTGCTTCTAGGTCCCATGGTTAGTTGGTGGCACGGATGCATCCACAGGCCCATGGAGAGTCCATTGGGGTGTAGGCGGCCATGAAGCGGGAGTCGAAGCTTCTCCTGAAGAGAGCAATCGACTCCTTGGTGCTTGCGATTGAACACTTCAATAGACCTCACGACCGAGGTCGCACAGAGGCAGTCCTCATCTTGGTTGACCACGCTTTCGAGATGTTGCTCAAGTCGGCAATTCTTTGGAAGGGTGGACGAATCCGAAAGCGCAAGGCGACGAACACTCTTGGGTTTGACGGGTGTCTCAATGCATGTACACTTGATCCCAAGGTCAAGTTTCTCACCAACGATGAGGCCGACACTCTCCGGATCCAGAATAACCTCAGGGACGGAGCCCAGCACCACGTCGTCATTGTTTCAGAACAACAGTTGTATCTGGTGATTCAGGCCGGTGTTACTCTGTTCGATGATATCCTGACCAGGGTCTTCTCGGAGCGACTCTTTGACTACGTCCCTCAGCGTGTGCTTCCCATATCGACCTCTCCACCGCTGAGTTTCCCAGAGGTGATGGATGCCGAAGTGGCCAAGATCAAGGGGCTGATGGCTAACGGCTCTCGGAGAGGTCACGAGGTTAGAGCGCGGTTACGTGCCATCGCTCTTATCGATGCGGCTCTCCGACAGGATCCACGCCATCCCTCAGATGCCGAACTGAAGGCGAAGCTCGCCGAGCTCGGCAGTGCTTCCTGGACCAAGGTCTTCCCTGGCGCTGCCACGCTTCGACTAACAACCGATGGGGGAGGACAGCCGGTAAGTTTGCGCTTGACAAAGGCGGATGGGATTCCCGTGCATCTGGTCAAGGAAGGGGAGCAGGGCGCAACTGTGGTGGCGGTAAAGAAGATAGACAGTCTCTCATACTACAACATGAATTTGCACGCAGTTGCCGAGCAAATAGGCCTTACCGCACCGAGGACCTTGGCAGTGGTGCGGTTCTTGAAGATAAAGGAAGACTCAGATTGTTTCAAGAGTTTTCAGATAGGGAAGTCTGTGTTTGCGCGATACAGTCCGAGGGCGGTCGAACGAATGAAGGAGGCACTATCTGGTTTAGACATGAAAAAGGTTTGGGAGCAGTCGGGTCTTTATGGTCACAGGAGCAAATCGCGGTAGGTGTGGTCCATGATTGAGGGAACTCCAACCATGGCAGTCCCTTACGGGTGTGTGCAGACCCCGAATGAGACAAGGCGCTCTTCGAGTGGGGCTGATGCAGAGGGTGGGCACGTGAGAACCACAGACAGCGAGAGGGACAAACTCGACTTGGAGTATCGAGGGTCTGGTTCTGACAAAGACGTCATAGATTCAGCGGCAATTCGTGGCGGGAGAGCTGTCGAAGGGAGGGGCGCCTGGAATCGAGGAGCGGGGCCATGCAGTATTCGAGCAAAGCGTGCGGAAGGTGGCAAGGTGAAGCTAACTGGCCACTACCTTGAAGGGAGCGACTGGCATACCGTGTCCGTGCATAGGGGCATGGGGGGACCATAATGCCGTTCATCAAGCTGGCCGGCGCTAGAGAGGCTCTCCCGGCCAAGGGGGAGCAATACAAAGGGTTGGTTCGGGAGTACCTCCGTTCTCGTGGTGCGCGGCCGGAAGTCGATTCTGCAATTGAAGGGTCCTTCGAGGACCTTGTTATGGTCGATGTATCCGGAGTCAACCTTTGCATCGAGTGCAAGGAGACACGGCTGTCAATTACAGAAGCCAAGTTTGCTGTTCCTGTATGCCGTTACCTCTATCGCTACCTCCGGGCTAAACCAGACAAGCTGTTCCGTGTAGCATTCTTCGCTCGCTCCTTCTCCAAGGAAGCCGAAGTCAAGGAGGTGTTCGAGTCGCGGAAACCCGAGGCCATGGAACGGTTCCGGAAATGTTGCGGAGACATTGTGGCGGTGTATCGTAGTTCTCACCCTGAGATAGATATTGTCAATCCCAACGAAGTCACTCCTGAGAAGTGGGCGGAGTTCCTTGGTTGTTGTGAGATATTTTCGGCGGACTTTAATGCCCTGGAGTATGCAATTCGAGCTCGAGGTCTACCGGTGGGTCCTTGGGAAACGGCTGCTGTCCTCGTTGGGCCAAAGAACGCCCAGAAGTTCTTGGAGGAACTCGCCAGTCCTGCTGCAGTCGAGGAACGCCTCGTTTCTAACTTCTTCCCCGTCATCTCTCTTCCCGATACCATCGTTTGCAGTACCAGGGTGCCTGCGGATGCCAAGTCAGTGAAGAGGGGAAACGGAACATACTTCTTTGGCAACAAGACGAATGTGGGACCGGCGTCCACCTTCGAGGGCTTGGGAGAAATCCCCACCTCAGAGTGGCTAGAGGGTGAGGACTTGATCAACTGGCTTGTCGAACTCCTGAATGTGCACCTTTTCGCGGAACTGGACCAGAGGGGTCTCAACCACATCGACGGTACTACCGTGTTCTTCTTTAAAGCAATCGTTTCTGAAGAAGTCAAACAAGTTCCTCTGCGAACCCCGCGAGGGAAAAAGTCATGGACGGTGGTCAAACGATACCGCGAGGAGGGAACCGGCGCGACTATTTTCGCGCATTCAGCTGTGAATCTGCGTTTCACGAGAGTTGGCCAAACACCTCTACTGACCATTCACCCTACTTGGGTTTTCACCGATGACGGCCACCGTCCTGTTGCTGCCGCACGTCGAGCGGCCCTGCACAGGAGATGGAGGCGTTTCGACCGTAATGAGAACCGGGTACAGCTTGTCTACAGTTGGTTTGCGTGGCTGTCTCAGGGAGAACGGCTACTGGAACTCAAGACATCGGTGGAACCAATCGTGGTTGATTCTCTCCCGGAACCTCCGAGGATGCTCCACGGCGTAACCTTTCACGGTTGAGCCCGGCGATGGCCCAGTCAAGCTGACCCATCGATTCCGACAAGTTCAGGGTTCACTTGGGGGCTGGAGGACCCGGGCCAAACTGGAACGGGATCTC
>JAJYXQ010000072.1 GCA_021796385.1 Thermoplasmata archaeon
GTATTCACAGGAGAGCTCATCGGGAGTCCAGTGGGCCCGGCCTTCCCTTCAAGGAAGGACGCTTGGGCCATCGATTGCCACATTGTGGCATGGAGGCCGCTTTGCCGCGAAGGAATCCGTCATCCTCCTTATCCCATGGAAGGGACTGTTCCCACCAATGCAGCGTTGGACCCTTGCCCAGCAGGATGTGATCAGCCGGAGCACCTCTCACTTCGCCCGTCCCGAATTCCCTACGCCCAAGCGAAGGGAACCCCGGTCACCGCCCTCTCCTTTTCTCCGCTCCACGGCGCCAACTCTCCCCACCCTTGCGGCCTTCATTCTGTCGGTACTTTTCTTAGCCCCGGCGGGCGCGATCCACGTCGCTCCACCTGCCCAGCAGTTCCATCCGGCCATCGCAACACCCGTCCTGACCACCTCGCTCTCCGCGCTCTCGATCCCGGCGGGAGGCTCGGTGTACGACACGGCGAGCTTCACGGGGTTCGCCAATGGGACGGTCAGTGGAGGGACCGTGACCTATTATCTCTACCTCGGGAGCCTCACTTGCTCCTCGTCCGGTGGCCCCCCTATCACGGTGAGTACCGTTACGGTCAGTCCCCTGGGTGCGATCCCGAACTCGGCCTCCCAGACCTTCAACAGTGTCGGGCCCGATGGTTGGCAAGCGGCCTATTCCGGGAACGTGAACAACAACCCGGTGCAGAGTCCCTGCGAACCGATGAACGTGACAGTCGCAAACACCACGATAGTGACCAATCTGTCGGCTTCCTCGATTACCGCGGGAAGCTCGGTCCATGACTCGGCCACGCTGAGCGGCGAAACGCCCTCGGCCTCAGGCACGGTCACGTATGTGTTCTACAACAACCTGAACTGCACGGGCAATGCCACGACGGTATCGATCGTTACAGTCACGGCAGGCCATGTCCCCAACAGCGCGCCCCACACCTTCAACATGGTGGGTGGGTACGGGTGGAGGGCCATCTATAGCGGGGACGCCAACAACACTGGCGCAACCAGTTCCTGTGAACTCTTGAACGTCTCCCTCGCCCTTCCCACGATCACCACGACCCTATCCAACAACACGGTCCCTGCGGGTGGTGCGGTCTTCGACACGGCCACCCTGTCCGGGGCCACCCCAAACGCTGGTGGAACCGTCACCTACGTGCTCTTCGCGGACGGGAACTGCACGGGAAACTACACGGTGGTCTCCGTGGTGACCGTCACCGGGGCCCTGGTCCCGAACAGCGCTTCCCACACGTTCCCGAGCGCCGGGAAGTACAGCTGGGAGGCGATCTACAGCGGAGATGCGAACAACAGTGGGGCGACCAGTTCTTGTGAGTTCCTCAACGTCACCTCCACCGTAAGGAATCCCACGATCACAACCACCCTGCACAACAGCGTGATCCCGGTCGCCGGTTCCGTCTATGACAGCGCGGCCCTGACTGGCGCCGCTCCCAACGCCGGCGGAACAGTGACCTATGTGCTCTTCTCGGATGGAAACTGCACGGGGAACTCCACGGTGGTCTCCGTGGTGACGGTCACCGGTGCCCTCGTCCCGAACAGCGCGAGCCACTTTTTTGGCAACGTCGGATCCTATAGTTGGGAGGCGATATACAGCGGGGATGCCAATGACTCTGGGGCGACGAGCAGTTGCGAGGTACTGACCGTCACCCCTCGCGTTTCCAGCATCACCACCACGCTCTCAGCCAGTAGCGTTCTCGAAGGAGGGTCGGTGCACGACTCCGCAGCCTTGACCGGGGTGACCTTGAACGCGGGAGGAACGGTCACGTACTACTGGTCGGGCACCTGCCCGCCCTCCGCGTCGCACGCTGTCGGCACGGTGACGGTGACCTCCGCGATCGTGCCGAACTCCCCTTCCGTTACCCTGAACTTCGGGATCGGCTACTTTTACTTCTATGCGGTGTACAGCGGGGACGGGAACAACGCAGGGGCCCAGAGCCCTTGCGAGCAGCTCTTGGTGACTCTCTCTTCCCCCACGATCTCGACCAACCTCACGGTATCGGCCAACACGAGTGGTAACTTCAACCTCTCTGTGCCCGGTAACTCCGAGGTCTGGGGCATGGTCTTCGACCCCTGGAACGGGTATGTCTACGCGTCCCTGGTGCTCCTCGACGAGGTCATGATCATCAACGGTGCGACGAACACTACGGTGGCCACCGTGACCGTGGGAGCCTACCCACAGGGACTCGCCTATGACGCCAACAACCACGATGTCTACGTGACCACTGGGGTCTCTGGTGGCTCCATTTCGGTCATCTCCGGGGTAACCGTGATCGCCACGATACACGCGTTGGGGGCTGCTAACTTGGCCTTTGATGACTTTGACGACGAGGTCTATGTCACCAGCAGCACCACGCTCTATATCATCTGTGACGGGGGCTCCCCCTGCGGCGGCCCCACGAAGACCAATCAAGTGGTCTCCACGGTGTCATTGGGCGCCATGGGCGGGGACACTTCCATTGCCTACGACCCCAATAACCATCAAGTGTTCGTGCCGGGCTGGGGCGGGTTCCATGTTTTCACCGGGGCCACGCTCACGACAACGATTTACGATGCGAACTACCACTCCGGCGGTGGGGGCACCTTCGATTCTTCCGACAACGAGATCTACTTTGTCGACTACCTTACGGCCAAAGTGTTCATCATCTCTGGGGGAACCGACAGTGTCGTGGGAACCGTTCCCCTTTACCACCCAACCTATGGGTGGGCCGCAGCCTATGATTCCGACATGCACACCGTCTATGCGACTGGTCAACAGTCGGACTTGACCATCGTATCCGGCATTATGGCCGTGGGTCAACTTCCGGCACCTCCGGGGCCCTACGAAAGCACGGGAATCGCCTACGATTCCACGTCTCATGAGCTCTTCGTCGGAACCTACTCGCCCGTGCACGGAACCTGGAGCGTGTCTATATTCTCTCCGGGGTACGAGGTCACCGACACTTCCACGCTCACCGGGGCGACGCCCAATGCCGGTGGCACGGTCACGTACCGCTACTTCTCGGGGAATTCCTGTCAGGGAACACCCACCACGGTGTCTACCTCTCCGGTGGTGAGCGCTCACGCCGGCCCCTCGTCCCCCCGGATCTTCCCCACCGAGACCATGAGCTATGATGCGGTGTACAGCGGGGATGCTTACAACAACCCGGCAACGAGCCCCTGTGAGCCTCTTGTTTCCCCCATCCTGATCGGTCCTCCTCCCCACTACCAGTGGCCAAGCTTCCTGTCCTTCTCGATGTTCTGTCCGGTCCTTTCGCTCGTGACCGAACCTAACGGTAGTCAAGCGGGTTTCGAAGCCAATGGAACCGAGGTCAGCACTGTCCCGGGAACGGACTTGTTTGGCCCCGACACCGAGCCCGAGAGCATCGGGATTCCGAACCCTGACTGGGGACTGTACCACCTCACCCTCGTCGGTAGCCCCACGGCGGCCCCCGACGGGTCGAACTTCACGCTCCTCGTGGGGGCGTTGAGTTCGAACGGGACCCGGCTCGCCAACTCTACCTACCATGGTGTCACCTATCCGGGCGCCACCCAGACGTTCACCGTCAACGTGAGCGCAACCGGGATCACGATATCGCCCGGTCCCGTCCAGAGGAAGAGCGAAGGGAGCCCATGGTACCAGAGCGAGGAGCTTTGGGCCGGGGGATTGGGAGCCGTTGCCGTACTGGCGGCCGTGCTAGCGGTGATGTGGCGGGGAAGGTCCCGCCGGGCGAAGGATACCGGGAACGACCGCCGCGAGAAGGACGCTCCTTCGAGCACAGAGAAGGTACAAGCCACCGACCCGACCCGTGGGAAAAGTGGCGATAGCGTGGGAGTGAACGAGGAACCGGTCGCTGCGCCCGCTTCACCCAAGGTGAACGACCCCCTGCGGGGGGTCCTCGCCCCTTCTCCCGAACCTGCGGGCATCCGATGACCGCGGATGACACTTCCGGTCTCGCCGTACTTTTTCCCGCAGTTGCGGATGGGGCGACGGATCCGTGGGAGACCTTGGGCATTCCTTCCGCCAGAAGTCAGACCAGGCCATCGTAGCGGTGCTGCCGTAGGATGTTCAGCTGGGAGAGCGGCTCGCGGACGACCACGATGTCCTTGAGATAACCATTGATGAGCTGGAAGGCGCTGGTTGAAGGGGGCCCACGATGGGGTTCCGGCGGGTCTTCGATGGCCATACCGAGGAAGCCCAGAAGGCCCCGCTGTCCATCCGAGGCGGCGAAGAACGGGTAAGCGACCTGCTGTTCCGCCAACTCGCGCACGAGTCTGGGAAGGGTACCCTGTTGTAGTAGAGTGCCGGCCACGAAGATGCCATCGGTCAAGGGCCGGTCCTTGGGTCCGGCAACCTCGGACAGGGAGAGCATGGTTCGCCATTCGACAAGGCCGCTATCGAGCATCCGGAGCTGGGACCTTGGGAGCGCTGCCGGGCCGAGGAGATGGGACCCGCGCCCCGCCTCTACCTCAAGCAAGGTCCGTCCCAGTAGCGCTTTGACATCTTCGGGAGAAGGACGGCCTGAGTGAAACCAACCCCGGCCGCCGCCGCGGGACGGGCCCGGGAAGGGCCGGGGCCACTTCCGGGAAGATTCCACCCCGATCAGATGGTTCCAACTCCCTTCGTAATCAAAGTAGACCGGGAGACACTCGGCTGTAGGGGCGCATGTGACGACAAAGGCCGAGGCTGCGATGGAACGGAGCGAATCCAACGATCTACGAGCCATATGTTCGTCGTCGTTCTTCCCCTTGCGTTGCACGGTCACCCCGAAGATGGAGTGGACCCCGGACCAAGCGACCACGGTCCCCGGCTCGGCCAACAAAGCGTTTGCCGCCTCCATGATCTTGTCGGCATAGACTTGGGCCAGCGTGAACCGGACCCCGTCCAGAGGAACCGCCTCCGCGTTGGGGACGTAACAATCGATCAAGACCTTGCGCGCGTAGAGCCGCTGCTTCGCCTCCATGTACGTCGTGCGGGGGAGGCCGGACTGCCGGATCCGAGCCACTTCGGATTCGGAACTGTCACTCCCGAGTCGGCTCCGTACCACGGCGACCTCGTTGGGCGTGAGGGGTGACCGTTTCAGCATCGTGCGCGGAAGCCCAGACCCAGAATGCTCACGAACGGTTCCGAATTGAAGGAATACGGCCGCACTATTTCAAAGCCTTGGTGGGGAGATCCCTGGCGGGAAAACCCGGCTTTTGGTGCGCTCTGGGAAAGCCTTCGTGCTCGGCCCGCTCTGACAAGAATCTTCCGATGGCCGAACCTTCCCAAACGCTTCTCCTTTCTAAGAACCGGGTTGCGCAAGGGGAGATCGTCCAGTCCAAGGGCTGGGAGACGATTTGTAGGACCGATGGGTCCAAGGTGTGGACGCAAATGAGCTCTGTCAAAAAACCCGAACCCGTTCCGGGATCGCCGCCCAAACCTCAAGAGAGTTTAGGTCCTGCCGCGACCCATCCCACGGACGACACGGGACTTCCCCCTCCGAAATCGGTCCACGAGTACGGAGTGATCGGCAACATGCATACTGCGGCCCTTGTTTCGCAGTACGGGAGCATCGACTGGTTGTGCATGCCGCGTTTTGCGTCCCCGAGCGTGTTCGCCCGGCTGCTGGACACCGAGAGGGGGGGATTCCACGCGATATTTCCATCCGAACAGCACGAGTCGGTACAGGCCTATCGTGCCTCCACGAACGTTCTGGACACCTCCTTCCGATGCTCGGGGGGACGACTGCTCCACCTGACCGACTTCATGCCCGTCTTCGAAACGTCCGCTGCCGAGGATTGCGGCATGGTGGTCCGGCGTATCGAGGCGCGAGGAGGTCCGGTTCCCGTGCGCGTGCAATTCCGACCGGCATTCTACTACGCTCAATCGGCCGCCGCCTTCGAAACGAGCCCCACCGGGGTCCTTGCAACCGGCGAGCATTCCCTCCTCCTCTATCGCGTGACGGGCGAAGGCACGACGGCCGCGGTCCGCGGGATGCCGACCGAGGTCGAGGCCGTTCCCGGCGAGCCGCTCTTCTTCGAGATCATCTGGGGGGGCGAACGCCCGACGGCGGAGACCCCGGACCAGCTCCTCGACCGGACGGTCCGGTACTGGCGCCGATGGGTCAGCGATTGCCAGGCGGGCCGTCGCAAAGTCCCCGCCACTGCTTTCCAACGCGTGGAGCGGTCCACGCTCCTCCTGAAGTTGCTTTCGCATCGGGACACCGGGGCGTTCGTCGCGGCCCCGACCACGTCCCTTCCGGAATGGCCCGGAGGTAGCCGGAATTGGGACTATCGGTATTCTTGGGTGCGGGACACCGCGATGATCGCTAAGACCCTGACCTTCCTCGGCCACGAAGGCGAGGCTCGCGCATTCCTACGGTGGTCTCTCCGTCAGTCCCGGATGGACAAGGACGGACGGCTGTGCGTTCTCTATGGCGTACATGGGGAAACGGACCTTGAGGAGAGGGAGCTTCGGCACTTGTCGGGCTTCCTTCGATCGCAACCCGTCCGGGTCGGGAACGGTGCGGAATACCAGTTCCAATTGGACATCTATGGGAGCCTTCTCAACCTCGCGTACCAGATGGCCGACGTGGAAGAAGCCTTCCTTGCCTCCGAGTGGGCGTACATCGCCCGCCTCGCCAACGATGTGGTCGACCTCTGGCGCAAGCCTGACCGCGGAATCTGGGAAGTGCGGGGGCCACCAGTGCATTACGTCCACTCACAGCTCATGGCATGGGTGGCCCTCGATCGCGCAGCCAAGCTTGCTTCGCAGTTCGGGACCTCGGAGGAGAGGGACCGCTGGAACGCCGAAGCCCAGAAGGTCTCTTCGACGCTCCTCGAAAAGGGTTTCGACCCGGGCATGAACTCCTTCGTCCAGTCGTTCGAGCACCATGTGCCCGATGCCTCCGTCCTGCGCATTCCGATCGAGGGGTTGCTCCCTTTCACGGACCCCCGGGTCCAAGGGACGATCGCCAGTGTCCAACGGCACCTGGCCCACGGACCGTTCGTGTACCGCTACCGGGGCCCCGATGGTATCGAGGGTCCGGAAGGGGCCTTCCTGCTCTGCTCGTTCTGGCTAGTCGAGTGTCTGGCCGGCTCCGGCCGCCGGGAGGAAGCGTATTCCCTGTGGAACGCCTTGATGGCCGCTTCGAGCCCGCTCGGGCTCTTCTCGGAGGAGTTCGACCCGGCTACGGAGACCCCCCTCGGAAACTATCCCCAGGCGTTCACTCACATCGGAGTGATCCGGGCCGCCCTGGCGTTGGAGGGACCGACCTTGAAAGGGTATGTGAGCCTCCCCTCGCTGGAGAAGAAATCGGGGAATCTCTAATAGTCTAGATGTGTCCCCGCACTTCGATGCTGCGCCCAGCGAACTATCCCGCTTTCTGCGTCCCTGGCAAGCCGCACCGAGGGAATGTAAGGACCGTCCTTTCCGACCGAAGAGAGGGGCGATGAGCGAACTGGATACGCTCTGCATCAACACATTGCGCTTCCTTTCGGTCGATGCCGTGGAAAGGGCAAAGTCGGGACACCCGGGACTACCTCTCGGGGCCGCCCCCATGGCCTATGTGCTCTGGAGCGAGTTCCTCCGGCACAACCCGGTCGACCCGACGTGGGCGAACCGGGACCGGTTCCTTCTCTCCGCCGGCCACGGCTCCGCGTTGCTGTACTCGTTGCTATACATGACGGGCTACGATCTTTCGTTGGAAGACCTCCAGCGGTTCCGCCAGGTCGGGAGCAGGACGCCCGGCCATCCGGAGTACGGCCACACGCCGGGAGTCGAGGCGACGACCGGTCCTCTCGGCCAGGGGTTTGCGATGGGTGTCGGCATGGCCATCGCAGAACGCCGTCTCGCCACCCAGTTCAACCAGGAGGGCTTTCCGGTGGTGGACCATCACACCTACGGTATCGTTTCGGATGGCGATCTGATGGAAGGGATCGCGTCCGAGGCGGCATCGCTGGCCGGACGTCTCCGCCTCGGGAAGCTCATCTACCTTTACGACGACAATCATGTATCCCTCGAGGGGGGGACCCAACTTTCGTTCACCGAGAATGTGATCGAGAGGTTCCGGGCCTATGGCTGGAGCACTCGCCTGGTCTCCGACGGAAATGACACGGGGGCGATCGCCGAGGCTATTGCCCGGGCTCGGAGCGAGGGAAGCGGACCGACCCTCATCGCGATCCGAACCCACATCGGCTATGGAAGTCCCCGGCAGGACACGAAAGACGCCCACGGGGAACCTCTCGGAGTGGAGGGAACGCGCCTCACCAAGCAGAAGCTGGGGTGGCCGGTCGAGTCCTCCTTCCTCGTTCCCGAACCCGCCCTCAAGCACATGCGGGAAGCCCGGGAGCGCGGGGCCAACCTTCAGAAGGAATGGAACGACCTTTTGGAGGCGTACCGTTCTGCCCATCCTGATCTGGCCTCGGAGTTCGACCGGGTCCTTCAAGGAAGGCGACCGCCCCGGTGGTCGGATGCCTTGCCCCGGTTCCCGGTGGATTCGCCCCCGCTCGCCACGCGGGAGGCATCCGAAAAGGTGCTCAACGCGCTTGCTCCTGTGCTTCCCGAGCTGATGGGAGGGTCGGCGGACCTGGCGCCATCCACCAAGACCTTGATCCGGGATGCCGGTTCGTTCCTGGAGACGGAACCCGTCGGACGCAATCTCCATTTTGGGGTTCGAGAAAATGCGATGGCCGCGGCGGTGAACGGGATGGCCCTGCACGGCGGTACACTCCCGTATGGGGCCACGTTCCTTGTCTTTTCGGACTACGCCCGACCCTCCCTGCGGTTGGCCGCGCTGATGCAAGCCCATTCCCTTTTCATCTTCACCCACGACAGCATCTGGGTCGGCGAGGACGGGCCCACCCACCAGCCCATTGAACATCTCTCGAGCCTCCGGGCCATGCCGGGGATGACCGTGATCCGTCCTGCGGATGCGAACGAGGTCGCGGCGGCCTGGCGCGTGGCTATCGACCGGTCCGGCCCGGTCTCGTTCATCCTGACCCGACAGAAACTCCCCGTCTTGAAGGAGGTGGACGAACGTGCCGGGGAAGGTTTGGCCCGGGGCGCTTACGTGGTCTCGGAGGCCGAGGGAACCTCATTGCAGTTGGTCCTTATCGCCACGGGATCCGAACTCGGACTAGCCTTGGAAGCTAAACGCACCCTGGGTACGCAAGGGAAAGGGGTCCGGGTCGTATCCATGCCCTCCTGGGAACTCTTCGAGGAACAGGACGCTTCGTACCGAACCGCGGTGCTCCCGCCGAACGTTCCCCGGGTCTCTGTGGAAGCGGGAGCGACGTTCGGCTGGTCGCGCTACGTGGGAACCTCGGGAGTATCGATCGGCATCGATCGGTTCGGGCTGTCAGGTCCCGGGGCAGATGTCGCGAAGAGCGTCGGCCTGACCCTCGAACGCCTAGTGGACTCTATCCGATCCCTGTTACCCGCTCCATAGCCGCTCCCAAGGGCAGGCCGACTCCGTTCCGCCCTGTACCCTCCCCATCTTCCAACTATCTTATCTCTCGATGTGCCTTCGGAAAGTCGATGGGCGTCTCCCAGCAAGCTCTCTGCATCCAACGGAGTGATGAGCGTCTTGGCGATGCCGGTACCTTCTCCTGCCCCAGAGATAGATGCCAACACATAGGGCCTTCGCAAGTCGATTTGGGAAAGGCTCACCTCCTGCAGGTCCGGAGGCGTTGACGCCTCTCCATAGCCATGGCGCAAGCAGGGGAAACCAAAACGGCCCGACAAGACCCCCCTGCGACGAGCTTCTCTCTCGATCCTAGGACAAGGTTGGCGGTAGAGGACCGGCTCAGGTTATGGGAGGAGAGCAAGGTCCCCTCGCGGTTCTGGAGTTGTGATCCAACCCTATGGCCCTCCGCTCCTGCGGAGGAGGTTCCGGATCGACTGGGGTGGCTCGAACTTCCGGAGCGAATGCAAGGGGAGGAACGGGACATTGGGGAGTTCAGTCGGAGCATCCAAAGGGACGGATTCGCCCGAGTGGTGCTCCTTGGGATGGGGGGTTCGAGCCTTGCCCCCGGCGTCATCCAGAGTGTATACGGGGTGGGTGACGGGTTCCCGTCGCTATCGGTCTTGGACAGCACGCATCCGGCGGCGGTCCAGTCCCTCTGGGGCTCGGTCGATTCGCGACGTACTCTCTTTCTGGTCTCCAGCAAATCCGGAACGACCCTCGAGCCCCTTTCCCTCCTCCGGTTCTTCACGGAATCCCTCCAGCGTGCCGGGGTCGACCCCGGTACGCACATGGCTGCGATATCGGACCCAGGCACGCCCCTATCGGTCTCTGCCAAGGCCGCCGGGTTCCGCCGGGTCTTCTCCGCACTTCCCACGGTAGGAGGGAGGTACTCCGCCCTGACCCATTTCGGACTCGTACCGGCTGCGCTCATTGGGGTCGACCTCAAAGCCCTGCTTCGTTCGGCGGGGAAAATGCGGGACGCCTGTACCCCCGGTGTTCCGATCCATGAGAATCCCGGGCTCTTCCTAGGGGCGGTGCTCGGGGAAGCCGCCCTTTCAGGGCGGGACAAGCTCACGCTCTATGCTTCGGGGCGTTGGCATGCGTTCTCGGCGTGGCTGGAACAACTGGTCGCCGAGAGCACTGGGAAGCACGGACGCGGGATCATCCCTGTCTCCGAAGAACCTCTGTGGCCCGTTCCCTTCTACTCCGCCGACCGCATCTTCGTGGGGTTTGAGGACCGGAACACCGCCGACCCGGGGCTCCGCTCCCATCTTGACGCCCTAGCGCATGCAGGGCACCCTGTGCTCCGTTTCTCTCTGGGAGAAGGATCGGACCTGGGAGCTGAATTCTTCCGTTGGGAAGTGGCCGTGGCGGCGAGCGGCATGATCCTCGGGATCGATCCCTTCGACCAGCCCGATGTCGAGTTGGCCAAGGAACTGGCCCGGGAGGCCATGCGTTCCCCCAAAGGATGCCCCCTGGAGCGCCCGCCGGGTGCGATCCCTGTGGCCGACCCGGTAGCTCTTCGCCGGGCCCTCTTGGGATGGAAGGGTTCAGCGAAGGTGGGCGATTACGTGTCGATCCAAGCCTACCTCCCTCCCTCAGAGGTTCTCGACGGGGAGATATCGGCCCTAGGAAGGATTGTCGGGGAAGTGCTCCGGCTCCCGGTGAGTTGGGGGTACGGTCCTCGATTCTTGCATTCGACCGGGCAATTGCACAAGGGGGGGCCGAACTCGGGCCTTTTCCTCCAGATCGTGGACGTACCCCGGGAGATCGTGCCTGTCCCGGGAGAGAAGTACGGGTTCGGAGACATCATCCAAGCGCAGTCCCTAGGCGACTACCAGGCCCTCCGGAGCCGAGGACGGAGAGTGGTCCGGGTCGTTCTCGGTGAGGGGGCTAAGGATCTGCCGAAACTTCGGGAGGCGATCCGTGGCTAAGGTATCGCTCCTGCTCCTAGACATTGGCGGAGTGCTGGTATCGAACGGATGGGACCGGGACTCCCGGGCCGAGGGATGCCGCCGTTTTGGACTCGATTCGTCCCGGTACGAGAGACGCCACGCATCACTCGTCGACCGATTCGAGAGGGGAGGTTTATCCCTCGAGGAGTACCTCAACGCAACCTTAGGGGAGGTCCCTCCGGACTTTCCTCGGAAGGATTTCGAGGCCTTCATGTTCTCCCAATCCCGACCCATCGAGCCGGCCCTCTCCCTGACGCGCAGGCTCGCCCAAGGAAAGATCGTCCCGATGGCCGCCCTCAGCAACGAGAGCTTGGAGCTGAACGAGATGCGGATCCGCCAGTTCGGTCTCGATGCGATCTTCTCGCTCTTCTTCTCTTCCTGTTACACCGGGCTCCGGAAGCCGGAACCCCGAGCGTACCGGCTCGTGCTCGGGATTACCCGGCGATCGCCCGATGCATGCCTCTTCATTGACGACCGGGAGGAGAACGTGGCGGCCGCCACGGTCCTTGGGATCCCTGCCGTTCATCTCACGGATCCTTCCCGACTCGGGAAGGTCCTTCAGGAGTTCGGGATCAGTGGAGAATAGGAGCAGAACCATGGAGTTAGGAATGATCGGACTGGGAAAGATGGGCGGATACATGGTCGAACGACTGGTCAGGGGGGGGCATCGGGTGGTAGGCTTCGCCCGTACCCCGGCCACTGTGGAGGAATTCGTGGTCAAGGGGATGGTGGGTGCGCACTCCTTGGTTACGCTCTGCGAACAACTGAAGCCTCCGCGGGTGGTCTGGCTGATGGTGCCGGCCGGGGCGACGGTGGACGCCGTCCTCGGGGAGCTCCGCCCCCTCCTTTCGCCGGGGGATCTCATCGTGGATGGGGGGAACTCCTACTACCGGGACACCCTGCGTCGCGCCGCCGAGGTTTCGAAGGCTGGTTTAGGCTACATCGACGTGGGCACGAGCGGTGGGATCTGGGGTCTGAGCGAAGGGTACAGCATGATGGTCGGTGGCGATGCGTCTGCGGTGGAGCGCATCCGTCCAGCCCTCGAGACCCTGGCTCCGGGGAAGGAGCAGGGTTGGGGCCGCGTCGGCCCCGTCGGGGCCGGGCACTTCGTCAAGATGGTCCACAACGGGATCGAGTACGGCCTCATGGAGGCCTATGCCGAGGGGTTCCAGGTGATGGAGGCGAAGAAGGAGTTCGCCATCGACCTTGCCCAAGTGGCCGGCATCTGGCGTTACGGCAGTGTGGTCCGGTCCTGGCTCCTCGACCTGACCGAAGAGATCCTGCGCGAAAACCCGACGCTCAAAGGGGTGCAACCCTATGTGGTCGATTCCGGGGAGGGACGATGGACCGTGATGGAAGGTCTCGACCTCAATGTGCCGACGCCGGTGATCGCCCTGGCCTTGGAAGCCCGGATCCGTTCCCGGGAGACGGACCCGTTTTCGGACAAGATCCTCGCCATGATGCGCAACAAGTTCGGCGGCCACGCCATCCGGCGGGAGGACCCTCCGTGAGCGTCCCGGTCGCCGGAAGCCCGCTCTTCGTGGTCTTTGGGGCGACCGGGGACCTCATGGGGCGGAAACTGCTCCCCGTCCTGCACGCGATCGACACCGAGGGAAAGATTCCGGGCGGCCTTCATGTGCTCGGGGTGGCACGGAAGCCCTGGGCTGATGCGGCGTTCTGCTCGTTCGCCGAGGAGAACCTTCAGCGCGAGCCCCGCGGGGACCCGTCCACCCTAGTGGCCTGGTGCCGCGATCATCTCCGGTACCATCAATTGGACGAGTCGACCTCCTCCGGGTGGATGGCCCTGCGGGACCGCATCCTTGCGGTGGAGCGGGAGTGGGGACTCGACGGCAATCGTGTCCTTTACCTGGCCCTCCCTTCGGAGGCCTTTCCCTCCGTCGTAGAGGGCCTCGGGAAGGCCGGGCTCGCCGAGGGGCCGGGGTGGACCCGCCTCGTGATCGAGAAACCGTTCGGTACGGATCTAGCCTCCGCCCAAGCGCTCAACGCCACGGTCCACCGGCATTTCGAGGAAAAACAGGTGTACCGGATCGACCACTACCTCGGAAAGGAGACGGTCCAGAACCTGCTCGTGTTCCGCTTCGCCAACATGTTCATCGAGTCGCTATGGAACCAGCGGTTCGTGGAGCACGTGCAGATCACCGTGGCGGAGTCGCTTGGAGTGGAGGGCCGGGCGGAGTACTACGATGCCACGGGGGCGTTGCGCGACATGGTGCAGAACCACCTGACCCAGCTCCTCACCCTGATCGCGATGGAGGTGCCCCCGACGTTCGGGGACAATGCGGTGCGGGACGAGAAGGTGAAGGTGCTGCGCTCGATCGAGCCCATCCAGCCATCGGATGTGGTCTTCGGCCAGTACGGCGAAGGCGAGAGCGGCGGAAAGAAAGTACCGGCCTATCGGGCCGAACCCGGGGTCGCATCCGGTTCGACCACGGAGACGTTCGTGGCCCTCCGGTTGCGGGTGTCGAACTGGCGCTGGCATGGGGTGCCGTTCTTCTTGCGCACGGGAAAGCGCATGCCGGCCAAATCCACCCGGATCGTGGTCACGTTCCGAGCCCCTCCCATCTCCTTCTTCCGGAGCGAGACCATTTACGAGCGCAACCCGGACCGGGTGACGATAATCCTTCAGCCTGAGGAGGGATTCGACCTCGCCTTCGAGATCAAGGTGCCAGGGCATGCGAACCGAACGCAGACGCACAAGATGCATTTCCGCTACGCCGAGGTGTTCGGTCCGGTCGCCGATGCCTATGAGACACTGCTCCTCGATGTCTTGCGCGGGGACCAGACCCTTTTCGTCCGCGCAGACGAGGTCGAGGAGTCCTGGCGTCTCTTCGATCCAGTGTTGCGGTCTCGAGGTTCCGTCACGGTCTATCCCGCCGGAACCCTCGGCCCACCCTCCGCGGCGAAGCTGGTCGAGGAGACGGGGCACGAGTGGAGCGAAGAGTGAACCCACAGGTTCGCGTTGCCCGGGACTTCCCTTCCCTTCTGCCCGAGCTGGGGAAGGGATTCGTGGCGGTATCGAAGGCCGCGGTCGAGGAGCGAGGGCGATTCCTCTTCGTGCTCGCGGGGGGTTCCACGCCCCGCTCCTTCTATTCCGAGATCGCACGAAGGCACCGGGAGGATGTTGACTGGGGACGGACCGAGGTCTTCTGGGGAGATGAGCGGTGCGTTCCTCCGGACGATCCCGCCAGTAACTATGCGATGGCGAAGGTGGAACTCCTCGCCCCCCTCTCCCTTCCGGCGGAGCGTGTGCACCGGATCCAGGGGGAACTTGGGTCCGAGGAGGCAGCCCGACGATATGCCGAGGAGATCCGGTCGGTGACCGGGGTGGGCCTCCCCGTGTTCGATCTCGTCCTTCTCGGCGTGGGATGTGACGGGCACACCGCTTCGCTCTTCCCTCGGTCAGTGGAACTGCGAGAGGCCCAACGGGCGGTTGTCAGCGTCGCAAACTCTCCGGATGCCCCGCATGTACCCCGGGTCTCGCTAACATTGCCCGTCCTTCGTGCCGCGCGACGTGTCTGGTTCCTGGTGACCGGTCCGGAGAAAGCTCATGTGGTCGGGCAGATCTTCCGCTCAATGCCGACGGGCACGCCCGAGCTGCCGGCAAGCATGGTCCACGGGGTCGTTGAGACCCGGTGGTACCTGGACACCGCCGCAGCCCAGTACCTTGATCCACGCCCTGCGGGCGGGGATGTTTCTGAGCACCCATGAAGAGCCCCAAAGCCCGCTCTCGACGTGTGCTGGTGATCGATGTTGGGGGGACCCACGTCAAGGTGCGTTCCTCCGACCGGGAGGAGGAGGTCAAGATCCTCTCCGGTCCGAAGATGACGGCACGGGACATGGTCCGAGCGGTGCGGGGCAAGACCGCGCGGTGGCGATACGACGTGGTCTCCATCGGATATCCCGGACCCGTGCTGAACGGACGGCCGGTCCGGGAACCGGCGAACCTTGGAAAGGGGTGGGTGGGGTTCGACTTCGCCCGAGCCTTCCGTCACCCGGTGCGCCTCGTGAACGATGCCGCCATGCAAGCCTTAGGGAGCTACGAGGGTGGCAAGATGCTCTTCCTCGGTTTGGGTACCGGGCTCGGCTCCGCCATGATCGCCGACGGGGAGCTCGAACCGATGGAGCTCGGCCACCTTCCCTACAAAAAGGGGAAGACCTACGAGGACTTCCTCGGTCTCCGAGGGTATAAGCGCCTGGGAAAGAAGGCCTGGCGGAAAGAGGTGGTCCGAGTGGTAAGGGCTCTCCGGTCCGCCCTCGAACCGGATTACATCGTGATCGGTGGGGGCAATGTGAAGCGCTTGGACCGGTTGCCGCCCGGGTGCCGCAAGGGCAGCAACGACAACGCATTCCGCGGCGGGTTTTCCCTATGGCGGGCCAAGAAAAGGGTCCCCCCACCCCCTTCGAAATCGCTATCTCAGTGATGCTTTCCCGTCGGTGAGGCAACCAGTATGCACGGACGTCGGTGGACACGGGAGGAGGGTCTGGCAAACCTTGATAGCGCGGATCGGCGACGGCTACAGGACCCGCAGTCCTTCTGGCGCGAAGTGGGGCTCCGTCCGCGAGACATCGTGGCCGATGTGGGGGCAGGCACGGGGTTCTTTGCAATACCGGCGGCCACCCTTCTCGCAGGCTCCGGGACGGTCTATGCGATCGACATATCCGAAGAGCTTGTGGAGCTTTTGAGAGAACGAAAGATCGAACACGCCCTGGATAACCTCGTGCCGGTGCACTCGAAGGTGGATCGGATCCCACTCGATTCCTCGGTGGCCGACATCGTGCTCTTGGCGAACGTCCTCCACGATATCCCTCCCGCTACGCTGGCCGAGGCGATCCGGCTCCTGAAGCCGGGCGGCCGGCTCGTGAACACCGACTGGAAGAAGGTGGAGACCCCCGGTGGGCCACCCCTGCATATCCGTCTCAACGAAACCGAAGCTACAGAGCGGATCGTGGCGGGCGGTCTTGTGCGTGAGCGCGTGTGGAACTTTGGAGCGCACCACTACGTCATCGAGTTTCGGAAGCCTGGAACGCCTTCCACCCCTTAGGGTCGGTTATCGATCGGTCTCACGAGGGGCGGCTTTATAGCGGCGGCATCGCTTGGGGGTCGGGAGCGAGGTTCTGGGAGCGAACGCCATGATCCTGAAGCAGTTCCAGATAGGACCGTACCAGAACTTCACGTATGTGGTGGCGGCCGCGGAAGGAGGCGAAGCCTTCGTCATCGATCCCTCGTTTGGGATCGAACCGGTGCTCGAATACATCGACGCCCATCGCCTCCAGGTCCGGTTCATCTTGAACACGCACAGCCATCCCGACCATGTGGCGGGGAACGGGGATGTGAAAGCGCGCACGGGAGCTCGGGTCGCCGCCTATCAGAGTGCCCGGCTGGGCCAAGACGTGTCGCTCGAAGACGGCAGCGAGCTCTCCGCTGCCGGGACTTCGGTGCGTGTGGTCCACACCCCTGGGCACACCCCCGACAGTGTGCTGTACGTCTTCTCCGGTAATGTGGCAACGGGCGACACTCTCTTCGTGGGGGAGTGTGGGCGGACCGACCTGCCCGGAGGAAGTCCGGGGGACCTCTACGACAGTTTGTTCGGCAAGGTCCTGAAGCTCGATGACGGGCTCGTCGTGCTTCCCGGTCACGACTATGGTCGTACCCCGACCTCGACCATCGGTTACGAGCGGATGTCCAACTATGTTCTCCAACCCCGGACGAAGGAAGAGTTCATCCGGTTCATGCAGGCGTAGCGTTGTAGAGGTCTTCCCAGGTCGGGATGTTGCGGGACAGGATCTCGCCGAGCAACTTCCGGAGCTCGGGGATCCCTTCTTCGGTCCGGCAGGATATCTTGAGGTTGGGCGTTTCGGTCCGCACGAGATCGGTCTTGTTCTCCACTGGTATGAATTCCCGTTGCGGATACCGTTGTTGCAGGCTCGAGAGCAACTGGGTCTGGGCTTCGAGGTTCCATCCGCAGGTCTCGCTGGGGTCCAGAAGATAGATGATCGGGCCCTGGGTGGAGGCGATCGCCGCCAGGGCTTCCCGTTCTGCTTGGACCGCCGTGATCCCCCGGGCGGGCTTTCCCTCCCGTTCCAGAAGGCCAGGGGTGTCGACCATCTGGGTGGGACCGAGGCGGTTCAGGGTCGCGTGCCCCACGACCGCCGAGAGCGTGGTGAACGGGTACGACGCTACCTTGGGATTGGCTGACGTGAGGAGGGCAATGAGCGAAGACTTTCCCACATTCGGGAAGCCCGTGACCACGACCGTGGACGATGCCGGATCGAGGGCTGGGCTCCGGCGGAGGACCCGCTGGGCCTTCTCGATCGTCACCAGATCCTCCTCGATCTCGTGGATCACGCTGGCGGCGCGGCCGTAGAACCGCTTGAGGGATTTTCGGAGGTCCTCCGGGTCCGAGAGTCCAGGGATCCTCCGTTCCTCCTCGGCGCGGAAACGGAGCAACCGCTCCTCGGCCACCCGGAGCCTCTTCAGGCTCCGCTCCAGTGTCCCTTCTCCGAGCCGGGCTGACAACAGGGAGCGGGTGAACGGGGCGAACTCGTCGAGCTTGCGGAAAGGCGCTCGCCGGCGGGACAGATGACGCAGGAGTACGCTGCTCGAGCGTGTGATCTTGCGAAGGGTGAGCGAGCGGCCCCGATCCTCCCGCGTCCTTCCTGAAGAGGAGATCCGGGTGGCCTGATGGAACGCGGTGTCGAGGATCTCCTGGGCCCGCGTCCCTTCCCGGCGCCCAGCAATGCCACCCGGCCGAGACCCTGGTCGCGACTGTTTCCGTGCTGGGTTGGGCATGAACCTCATCAGGGGTGCTCTATCTTAAGGTCTGTGAGCCGGGAGGCCCGCCCCTTCCATGGGGGAATGGAAGTCAAACCTGACGTTATGGCGGCCCGAGAGGTCTGCGGCTCGACAGGAACCTGAATGCCGCCAAGAACGTGGTCGCTCGCACATGGGCCATTATTCGAAACGGGGCCCCGGATCCACACCGGTGGCGAGGGTACGTCCACCAGCCCGAACGGGTGGCGGAGCGGGTCGAAGAACGGGGGCCCCCGTGCGCCGTGGGAGATGCAACTTGAGGCACATAGAACTCCTCCAAATTGGTTCGGGGAGGATGGTGCGGTCCATCCTTCGCATCTCTCCGATCGGGTTGGCAAAAGATATGTGCCTTGCGAAGCATGTCTTTCCATTGCGGAGGAGAGGAAAGTTTGACACAACCGATCGGCACAACTCAACCGGTGGTCTTCAACCTCTTCCAAGACCTGTTGCTTTTCACCGACGAGGCATCGCGGGGGGGGAAGCTAGCCGTCTCCCGGGAAGCCTACATTCGTAACCTAAAGTCCCGCTTCCATGGCGTGACGTTCAATCGGGTCCGGGATACCCTGCTCCAGTTGGAGGAGCGGAAGCTCTTGAAGGTCGAGTGGACGGGTCCGGAGACCTTTTCCGTCCGGATGACCGAGGTCAGTCAGAACCTGTTACACCCGCCCCCAGCTCCTCCGGCCAATCCGCCTCCTCCCTCACCCTCACCTGCCCCCAACTCTGTTGCGGCTCCGCCCCCAGCCACTCCGCCGGTTGCCGCACCAGCTACTGCTCCCGCGCCGGAAAGTGCTGCCGCTCCGAACCAGCCCTCGACGGCACCCACGCCGGCAGCCCCTCCGCCACCCGAAACGCCCCCTTCCCCGCCGGTCACCGTACCTGTCCCGGCAACGCCAGTTCCCGCCCCTGAATCCGCGGTGCCCGCCCCCACTCCAGAAGTCCCGGTGGTGCCGCCCGCAAAGGAAGAGCCACCCGCACCCGTGGCCGAGTCTCCGGCCGCCGAGATCGCTTCACCTCCGGAGGAAGCCCCTCCCACGTTCGGCGAACTGGCCCAACGTACCGGGGAGGAAGTGGAGTCTGCCGGATCAGCCCCCGTCGAAGGGGAAGAAGCGAACGCACCATCCGAACCATCGGACGGCGAGGCATCATCGCTACCCGAACAGGCTGGCGAGGTCCCCTTGGAACCCGAAGAGCCCTATCCGGGGGAAGGGGAGGCCGGCACCGAGGTCGAGGAGGCCGAACCTTCCCCCGAGGGTTCCTCCTTGGGGGAGAACGAGCAAGTGTCGAGCAATGTCGCGGCTTGGCAGGAGTGGATATCCCGTCAGACCCAGGACCTGACCGAACGGGAAGCCCAGTTGCAGACCCGAGAGCATGCCATCGCCGCGCGGGAGGACGCATTCCAGAAGTGGGCCTCGGACGTCATCACGCAGTATGAGGAAGTGGACAAGAACCTCCAGCAATTCCTAAGCCGCACCCGAGAGCAACTGGCCAAGGACGAAAAGACCCTGGCGGAACTCGTGAAGAAGCAGCCATCGCC
>JAJYXQ010000006.1 GCA_021796385.1 Thermoplasmata archaeon
TCGAGCGATTGGAGAGGTGAGGTCCAACGACTTCCGCGGGTGGGCGCAACGATGGTGGAACCCGAAAGGATAGGTCGGGACTTCGTCACGCTCTCCGACCCCGATGGGAATCCCTTCGATGTCATCCAAGCTGGTCAATTCCAATTTGGTCAAAGGGGCGACTAGTCCCCCCTTGAAGCGCAGAGACCTCTCCCCCACATGAGGGCGCAAACTCGCCCCTTTTTCGCATCTAAGAGCCGAAAGGACCATGGCGATTGCCCGATAGAACGAGCCCGAACCCAAGTGCCATGGTGGAAGATCGGCTCCGAGGATGTAAAGCGAGGGTTCGAACTTTTAGCCCAACTCCCCAACATACCTGACCTTCCACCACACGAAACCCCTCGCTTGGAAGCCTCGCTGACTAGGGTGCCCTCGCCGAACTCTCCGGTGTGGAAATGTATTGACGTGCGGTTTCCCCTGCCTTATCGGCTCGACGGGATGGAAGGAAACCTCGCAGGAGGGACTCAAAGGGTACGCAATCACTGTGGGTGACCCTTGTTCATGTCTCAAGGTGCTCACGTTTCGATGTCTCGCGGCGTTCCAGAATTCGCGATCCCGCTACCATCGAGGCAGGAGCCTTCATAGCCATCCGCGACTGCATTCCAACGTCTCACAACCTTCGCTTGCTATGTCCCATGTGTTCGAGCTTCTGGATCGGGATGGTCTTGCCCGCTTGGGTACGTTGAAGACACCGCACGGCACCGTGCGTACCCCGGTCCTCCTTCCCGTGCTCCACCCGGACCCCGCCCGTCAACTTATCCCGACCGCCGAGATCCGAGAACGATTCCACGTAGAGGCGGTCATGACCTCAAGTTACATACTTCGCCGTCAGGAAGCCCTTTTCGACCGAGCCCGGAGCCAGGGCATCCACGCCCTGCTCGGTTTCCCTGGCACCGTGGTCACGGACTCGGGCGCTTTCCAGCAGCACGTCTATGGGGGTGTCGAAGTGACCCCGGAGCAGATCCTCGAGTTCCAAAATGAGATTGGAACGGATGTCGCCACCCCGCTCGACCTCTTTGTAGAACCCCAGACCCCGTTCCGGGAGGCTGAGCAGGGTGTCGAGGAGACCGCTCGCCGGGTCGCCATCGCTCGACAGCTCCGGGGGGACCGAATCCTGGCAGTCCCCATCCAAGGGGGTCTCCACGATGACCTACGGCGCCGTTCCGCAGAGCTCACGGCAAGGTTCGCCGACATACTGGCCGTAGGAGGCATCGTCCCCCTCATGGACCGGTATCGGTTCGCCGCCCTGTTCCGAATGCTGTGCCAGTTGCGCCCGCACCTCCCTCCCGAACGGCCCCTCCACCTCTATGGCCTCGGGCACCCGATGCTCTTTGCCATGGGTGCGCTTTTAGGTGCCGACATCTTCGACACGGCTTCCTACCACAAGTTCGCTGTGCGCTCTTCGCTCATGTTCCCGACCGGGACGCTCCCCCTTTCGGAAGTGCGGGAGGGCTTCTGCGGCTGCTCCCTGTGCGATCGCCTTCCCCTTACTCAGGTTTCCGAACTGCCGGGTCCGGAACGGGAAAAGCACGTGGCCCTGCACAACCTCTCCCAGTGTCTCTTGGAGATCGCCCGGGTCCGCCAGGCGATCCGGGATGGAGAGATATGGGACCTAGTCGAAATGCGGGCCGCAGGGCACCCGGCCCTCTTGGCGGCCTACCGCGAGCTCTTGGACCATCCCGAGACCTTCTTGCCCACCGAACCCCCCAGTCGCCGTCATCTATTCCTCCGAGGTCCCCTTTCTCTTCGCTTGCCTGCAGTCGTCCAGTTCCAACAGCATCTCAAGGAATTTGCCGCCGAAGAAGGTCCGGGAGTGGTGTCTTCGGGGGTCGTGAACTCCCCCCTCGGAGCGGTCCCCGGGGAACTTCGGGAGATCTATCCGGTCGGTAGCTTGGTCACCCCCGAGGAGTTTGCCCCGGCCGACCGAGGGGCTCTCTGGGATCCCCCGGGCACCGCCGGATCGGTGCCCCCTTCGGATCCCAAGGCCCATGCCCTCGCCATCGTACGCTGGGTCTGGGGTTCATCGGCCAGTATCGCCTTAGCGAAACGGGGCTTCGACCTGAGGCATTCCCGTGCATCGGGCCGTCTGCGCGAGATCCGGGCAGACGGCGTTGCTCTCTTCGTGGTCGGCAACGACGGCCTCCCCCATCCCACCTTTCAAGGAGGGGAGTTCCTGCATCCGGTCCTCCCCCTCGGGTCCCACCGGGTCGTGGCTTCGGTCGATGCAACTCCCTTCGTCGAATCGGGCCGCTCGCTCTTCTCCCAACACGTGCTCCGCGCCTCTCCAGGGGTCCATCCCGGGGAATACGTCCTTGTGGTCGACCCACAAGATCGACTCTTGGCGGTGGGACGGGCACTTCTCGGTTCAACCGAGATGGGACGTTTCGATCAGGGGGTCGCGGTACATCCGGTCGCCCATCGGAAGTCCAAGTCACCGGGGTCGCCGGGTTCCGGGCGTCCTCCTCCGGTGGGAGTGCCATAGCGCGATCGCCTCGTCGAGGATGCGTTCGTGGTCGAACGCAAGCGAGGGTCTCCGGTCGATCGGCCACCATGCCGCCTCTCGAGCATCATCCCCCCCGCGGGGAGTGCCCCTGGCGCCCCGCAGGAGATAGACCGCGCTCGCCACATGCCCCCTCGGGTCCCGTCCGGGGTCCGAATAGAATCCGACAAGGCGATCGACCTCGGCACGCATCCCGGTCTCCTCTCGCAGTTCTCGGAGGACCGCGCGTTCCGCGGGCTCCCCGAGCTCCACAAACCCCCCTGGCAAGGCCCACGAACCCTCAAACGGGGGTCGGTCGCGCCGGACTAACAGCACCTTTCCCCGAAAGATGAGGACACCATCCACGGCGAGAGCCGGAGAAAGTCTCCCGGCCTGGCGGGTCGGCATTTTTCGCAGATCCTCAGAACATCGAGGTCTCGCGGTAGCGCCCGTAGACCTCCTCGAGGGCTTGGACGATCTCCCCGAGCGTGGCCTTCGCCCGCAACGCCGCAAGGATCGGCTCCATGGTGTTGCCCTGCTCGGAGCGCGCCACGTCCTTTAGGTTCGCGATCGATCTTTCCCACTTCGATGGGACACGGGCCT
>JAJYXQ010000043.1 GCA_021796385.1 Thermoplasmata archaeon
CCTCTCGTGGAGTCACGACAGACGTACGGGCCATCTCCTCTCCGGGGGCACCATCACGAATCTCCTCCACAGCCCCTTCCGTGGTCTACACCCTCGACCTTTGCACCAACCACCTCTATTCTGGAAACGCCCTCCCCACAAATTGTAGCGAGGCCGGCCCCCAAGGTGTAGCATATGACGGCGGGGTCGGGGAGGTGTTCGTCACCAACTATAACTCTGGTAATGTGAGCGTGATCTCGGACGCGAGCAACACCGTGGTCGCCACCATCCCGGTCGGGTTGTATCCTGTGGGTGTGGGGTATGACAGCGGGAAGGGGGAGGTGTTCGTCACCAATGAGGTCTCGAACAATGTGAGCGTAATCTCGGATGCTAGCAACAAAGTAGTCGCCACCATCCCGGTCGGTGCCGAACCTCAGGGTGTGGCGTATGACAGCGGGAAGGGGGAGGTGTTCGTCACCAATGAGGTCTCGAACAATGTGAGCGTGATCTCGGACGCGAGCAACACGGTGGTCGCCACCATCCCGGTCGGGACCTACCCTACTGGCGTGGCGTATGACGGCGGGGAGGGGGAGGTGTTCGTCGCGAACGGGGGCTCGAACAGTGTGAGCGTGATCTCGGATGCGAGCAACATTGTGGTAGCTACCATCCCGGTCGGGGGTATTCCTGAGGGCGTGGCATATGACAGTGGCAATGGGTATGTGTATGTTGGCAACACTTACCAAGGAACCATATCCATCATCTCAGCAGGCCCGGCCACGGGGTTCCTTGGGCTCCCAGGGTATGACGGCTACATCCTTCTGATTGCAGTTGCCGCCGTGGTCGTGGTCGTCGTGGTAATCGCACTTTCACGCCGAAGGAAGGCAAAAATGGCCCTTCCACCACCGGGAGGGTACCAAGGTTACCCCCAGCCCCCCCCACCTCCACCACCGGGAGCGTACCAAGGTTATCCCCAGCAACCCCCGCCCCCTCCGAGGCAGTAGCAGCTTCTGAGAAGACCGGGGCAGGGAAGCACTCCTCCCCCGGGCTCAGAAAGAAGGAGTGACCAACCCTAACCGTCCTTCAGGGCTGGCTGGGGAATGCGAGCGTGATGTCCACGATGGTGTACACGAAGATCATGAGTGTGGACGGGGACGTGTACTTCCAGCGGATAGCGTGGTGGGCGGACCAGAGAGCGGTGCAACACCGGACCGGGAGGGAGAATACTGGGGTGGAGATTGGACGGTTGGGTTCGCTCCTGGCGTTCTGGGCGAACATGAAATGCCCGTGGTTCTGGGACCTTGTGCTGCCGGGAGTAAACCTGTGGGAGGCCTTCGTGGGACAGGACTCCGAGGAAGTTCATCGTCGGGTCCGCGCCCTTCCTCGGGAGGGGCGGAGACCCCGTGCGCTCCAGCCGAGAGAAGAGCCATCGGAATGGATGGCCTCGGTGAGCCCACCTTCGGCAGAGGTGGTCGGGGTGGTCTGACGGTTATTGGAAATCAGAGCGACTAAGGTAGCATGTCCTGAATAGCGCTATTTGCACATTTGTTATGTTTTGAGTGATGCCAAAATTAGAGAGTTCATCATCCATCGAAAACTCCCCGACACCTCCCCCAATCTGGTGGAACTCTGTACATATTCTCACCGTTGCAGTCGTGGCGGTGCTGGCGAGTGTATTGGCTCTCGGAGTCTACTACTATTTCGATTCGGGTTACTTATGCCCGGTTTCTCAAGGATGTGCACATATTTCTCCATACACCATCAGTTTTGGTGAGAGTTCAGGGGTAGTGATTGAGAGCCTTTCTCCACATTGGGGTGGAGGTCTCCCATGTAGTAACACGACCCAGTGCAAGGCTATCAACTTTACTTCTATCCAGGCATCAAGCGCGCTTACCACCCAAATGTTCGGGCTTGCGATATCCTTAATGAACGGCACGAAAGCGTCATCACTTAGGTGGGTCATCGTGCTTTGGAGTAGCAACGAGAGAACTCCGATTGCAGGATTCAACGGATCGACCTCGGCTTGGACGCCGGCAGCCGGACAGTCGCTACCCATAGGTAATCTCAGCGGAGACTACTTCATGTTGATCTATCTCGGTCCAAGCCTGATTGGCTCCGGAGACTCAGTTGTAGCCTTCTCGACTGGGGGCATAGCGGTCACTGGCGGGTCCGTACTCTGACCTATATTCCGATCGACCCACACTACGGGTAGGTAGCTGGTAGCTTCAAGGACGGAGGGAATCTGCTCGACCTTTGGCCCGGTGCACTACTCTCGTACAGATTTCTCGGTCCCGAACCTCAACCACGCCAAGGTTTTGAGATAGCCCATCGCTTCTGAGAGGCTCCACTCGGCGTTCTTCCGAGTTCGACGTGAAAAGGTAATTTCACCCCGGGAATCACATGGGCCAAACCAAGCATTCCAAGTGAGAGATCACGAGAATGCCGTGCCCAGGCTGAAACCTCAATAGACCATTGCTTACGAGTTCATAATATTGCACTTGCGAACACCGGCGATGCGCGCGTCGTTTTCAGGCCTATGCCGCTCAGGGCGGAGAACGATCCATCACGTCGAACTCAGGTGATCCGCTTCCCCCGCCCTCTCGCTCCGCTCGACCGGCCCCCGTGTGGGGGCCTGGGCAACTTTCCAAAGCGGTGCCCCCCACTCGGGGGTGCGGGTCGTCCGGCTCGGGGTGCGCTCTCTCCTTTCCGGGTCCGTTTTCCGACATAGGGGCTTTGCGCCTCACCCCCTTCATCAAGCCTCTCCCTCGACCGCCCGGGCACCGCTCCCCTCCAGTCTCGTAAAGGGGGCTGGTCCCGCTTTGCGGATACCGCCCCCATATCGGCCTGTCGGGGGGCGGGGCGGCCTCGGGACGCCGGAGGCATGATGGGGGGCCGCGGTTCGGGGGCCCCCCACCGCTTCGCCGGTGCCCCCTGTCCCACCGCTTACGGCTGTGACCCGTTCACTATGTCGGAAAACGTAGTAAGCCAAGGAGAGAGCGCCTGTATCGCCGAACGACCCAGTGTCCTCGTGGGGTGCCACGGGGTGTCTTTCGAAGGCCGAGACCGTGTCGTGACCTCCCCGCCCTCGGCAACCGGGGTGAGCGCATGAGCAGCTACGCCCGCAGTGCCGGGACGTGTGCCCTGTGCCAGACCCCGTTCCACGTGGGGGAGGAGATCGCCTTCGTAAACCGGGAGGGGAAGAACCGCCCGGTATGCGCCAACGGCCAGACGTCTGAGCAGCTGCGGGGTAAGCGCGTGTCGGAGACGCCGATCCAGACGAACGAGACGAAGCCCGCACCGTCCCCGGCACCCGTCCCGCCCGCACCGACGAGCCCGCCCGCGCCGACCAAGGACCCGGCTCCGACCGTGGCCGTGTCCATCGTGAGGACCGGGGAGGAACGCGCTTGGTCCCTCCTACAGGTGACCTACAACCTGGGGAGTTTCGAGAGCGTGAAGGCCGGGGTGGCCGACTACGCGAAGGACGGGGAGGACGCGCAGGCCCTCGCGCAGAGGGTGGCGGCGCTCGTCTACAGTGAGCTGGAGGCCCAGGTACAGGCGCTACGGAACCTGCACACGCGGGTCGAGGCCAACGCCGGGGAGGTGAGCGCATGAGCGCCTCCCTGGTCCTCCGTTCCCCGGAGGAGGTCCCGCTCTACGAGCTGGTGCCGGTCTTCGGGCCGGACGGGAAGGAGCTGGGCGCGTACCGGGGCGTCCGCGACACCGTGTCGGGTGGCGTGGTCTCCGTCGTCTCGGACCGCTACGGTCTGGTGCAGCACCGCGCGATAGCGGAGGCGGTGCACCAGGTGGGCGCGTCCCTAGGCCGACCCGACCCCGAGGCCTTCGGGGCCCGGGCCGCGGCCTTCACCCCCGAGAGCATCACGCTCTACCAGGGCGGGCGGAGGATGGAGGTCAAGCTTGTGGTCGGCCAGAAGTTCAGCCTCGGGGAGGGGGAGACCTTCTTCCCCGGGCTCCGCATCCTGAACAGCCTGGATGGGGCGTGGGCGGTGCGCATGGAGGCCTTCGCCGTGCGAGCCTGCTGCACGAACCAACTCTACGCCGGGGCCCGGAGCTTCCTTGAGTTCCGCGAGCTCCACCTGTCGGACCCGGAGGACCTCCTCGCCCAGCTGGAGCGGGGCATCCACGAGGCTCTGGATCACTTCTCTGGGGCGCTCGACCTCTACGGGGAGAGCATGCGGGAGCGCATGGACATCGTGGACGTGGTGCCCGCCTTGGAGAGCGCAGGGATCCCGCGGAGGCACGCGCGGGCCATCGGGGAGAAGTTGCCGGAGTACTTCGGCTCGACGCTCTGGGGGCAGGCGAGCCGATGGGAGGCATACAACCTCGCGACCGACGTTTTGACGCACGAGGTGCACGTGGCGCCGGACCGGGAACGCGCCTTCGAGCGCATGGCCGCCCGGGCGCTCCTCCTGTCGGAGGAAGAGGGGGTGATGGCGACCCCCTGAGCCGGGGACAGGCCGGGGAGGCCCCGTTCTTGGTGTTACTTCTCTGTATTCGTCAGCTCTTTCCATTCTGACTTTTCTGGGCTGTCAGGAAGGGTCTCAAATCGTAGTCTGAATTCCTCCCACTTTTCCGGATATGCGTATTTTAACATCAGATAAATCGACTTGCGGATTGTGCGTAGCGAAGCTTCCTTGGTTGTAGCCAGTTCCAAAATGAGCGGGTGCTGGGGGGGTAATGGAGGATGGGGTTTGTCGTCTAAATGCCAACTCTTGTCCCCCCTTTCCACTTCGATTCGGTCGACCAAGGACCTGACTGATTCGGCCGCTCCATAAGCATCTGACACGGCTTGTTGTAACTGGTCAGTCAGTGTGTACAGACGACCCGAGGCTCTCGCGGTGAGGTAAGCAAGATCCAGATAGAACACGTTAGACTCCTGACTAACAGCTTGTAGTCTCTGATAGATCGTAAGAATCTCGACGAAAAGGGCCCTTAACGTGGCAATGTCATCTACAGATTCAGGAGGGGGAGAGAGACGATTTTTCAGTTCTGTGAGATACCTCACTGCAGTAGGCGCAGCTGCGCTAAGATCTTCGCGCGCAAAGCGTTCATATTTCGCTACGTGCGGGTCCAACCCCTCCACTTTCACTCCCTTCTCAACAAAGACGGTCATGGGCTTGTTCATCGAGTACGCAAGCGCTATCTCCTGTTCAACCCAAGTTGGGGGTCGCCATTCGGCTGAACCCTCAATCTTGTCTCTTCGAGTGAGGAGGGCAATGAATCCATCACTGTCGCGTATAAGTGACTTGACCGTCTCTGCAAGGGGCGATACCGATGGCTCCTCTCCGGTGATGACTTCCAGCTCGACTGCCTCGGCGATCTTTCTGAACCACTCGAAAACTGTTTTGTCTTCTTGGGAGAAACTCCCGCTAAGGAAACACTTTGGGAATCGGGGATACGGCAAGCTTGTCACCTCCGTTACGCTGTAGTGCGGAATGCTTTCCACACCTTCTTGTCAGAGTTTTTCATGAGAACGTGTAAGCCTTCCAGTTCTTCAAGAGTTCCGCTCCTCTCTTTGATTTCCCCCGGCCCCCTCCCTATACTTTTCTGTCGGTGGCAGGCCCCGTCCGTCTCGCAGCCTTGCGCCCCGGAGGGTGCAGGACGAGCAGTGGCCACCCGAATAATGTGCTCACCCCTAATCCTAAAGAGCCGGTGGGAATATAGGCCATCTCCATGCCCGCGAATCTGAAGGCCGAGGTCTGCGTTGGGGCAGCGATCGTGCGCCGCGGCAGGCTACTCCTACTGCGCCGCAGTTCGGAGGGTGCCTTTCCCGGGGTCTGGGAGATACCTGGAGGCCATGTAGAGACTGGGGAGTCGCTGGAGGTCGCACTCCGCCGCGAGGTGCGGGAGGAGACGGGTCTCACAGTCAGGGTGGAGCAACCGTTCCATGTTTGGAGCTATGCCTACCCATCGGGCCATCAAGGAACCGTGCCGACGGTCGAGATTGATTTCCACTGTTCCCTGAGGGCATTGAGGGCACCGCGAGTGAACCCGAAAGAGCACGTCGAGTTCGCGTGGGTACGGCGGAGCGAACTCTCGCAGTATCCCACGGACCCACGTCTCGACGCACTCCATCGAAGAGCGTTCGAAACGCGGCACTGACGCACCGGCCCGCAACCTTCCCTCCCGACACCCTCCCGGTCGGTGGCCAGGCCCGCACGCCGCTGCTCCGCCCGGGCCCCGTTCGTCACGCCGCCTTGCGCCCTGCCGGGCGCAGGCATGATGGGTCGCTCGCGGAGGCTCGCTCTCACATCGAGCCGCGGTGGCAGGGAGAGAGGGTAGAGGCCGTATCCACCAATCGTCGTGACGTTGAAGGAGGCAGCCAACGTTTAATCCTCAGATGCGATTGGTTGTTGCGAGGCAAGAGATGGGATATCCGAAACCGACTCCAGCCCTGAAGGGGAAGGAAGCCAAGGAGTTCCTCAAGAAGCTGGAGACATTCAAGCTCAGTGACGACCAGCGCGGGCGCTGGAAGGGCTCTCGCGAGGTTTACCGGACTCTTCACCCTCGCACCAAGGGCGACTGAGGACTTCTCGGCATGGGGCCCTCCGGTTCCCGAGGGCCGAGCGAGGAGGGGGAGCCCCCCATCCCTTTCAGTTCTCTCAGGATTGAACCATTCCGGCCAACGCGGGACGTGGAGTCCTTTGATTGCGACGACCGTGACCTGAACGAGTTCCTCACCAAAGACCAGGTTTCACGCTATGAGGCCGAGGGTCTGGGGTACACCTACCTTGTGTACCTCCAGAGTGAGGGTCGGCTCATCGCTTACTTCACCGTGTGCACTGACACACTCCGCGTCGAGTATCTCAGGACTGTCAAGACGTTCAAGCCGTTGTCGGGCATCCAGTTGGAGAGCATCCCTAGCGTCAAGATCGGACGCTTGGCCGTGGACAAGCGGTACTGGGGTCGGGACATAGGGACGCACCTACTCCACTACATTGCAGGGATGGTCATGGAGACCGGCATTGCTGCCCGCCTACTCACCCTCCAAGCCACTTCCCGTTCCGTGGGTTTCTATCAACGGATGGGGTTCGAACTTACAACAGAGACAAGGCGCGAGCGAAGGAGAGACAACCGAACCATGTTCTTCGATCTGTGGAGCCACCCTGAGCACGGGCACGCTCTCCCGCGGGAGTAAGTAGATGACCGGAGCGGATGCGGAGTTCGAGACGCTTCTCAGGGATGCCCTTGGGTGGCCCGGAGTCAAGGAGATCATGGAGATTTGCGACCAGTGCGAGGAGCTCGTTTGCCAGACAATGATTGCCGCAAGGCTTTCGCTCCCCGACTCGCTGTGTGGACGAGCGACCGCACAGATTGGTGCGAGGGCAAGGTCGAGATTCGAGCGCCGGTGTAGAGGCACGACCCGCGTGGGCGGGCTGGTTTCTTATGCGCCCGTTCCTTCGGGATAGCACGGAGTGGCATCGAGCTTGACACCGGAAGAGGAAGCCCGCAAGCAGATCGACAAGATGCTTATCGGCTCCGGATGGAAGGTTCAGACCGTCTCAGAGACGAATCTTCATGCGGGACCGGGGGTGGCCATCCGGGAGTTCCCGTTGAAGTCCGGGCACGGCTTCGCCGATTACCTGCTCTACGTCGACGGCCGGGCGGTCGGGGTCATCGAGGCCAAGCCGGAAGGGAGCACCCTCACGGGGGTCGAGGTCCAGACCGGGAAGTACTCGACCGGTCTCCCAGACGAGGTCCCGGCGCCGGTGCGCCCGCTCCCGTTCCTCTACCAGAGCACCGGGGTGGAGACCCGTTTCACGAACCTCCTCGATCCGGAGGCGCGAAGCCGTCGGGTCTATTCCTTCCACCGCCCCGAGACGTTCCGGGAGTGGCTCACCGCGGGCCGTTTGCCCGGGTCGGACCGCCCTTCCGCGCTCCGGGGACGGGTCCGTCACATGCCCCCGCTCGTCACCACTGGATTGTGGCCGGCCCAGACCCGGGCGGTCGAGAACCTCGAAAAGTCGCTGGCTGAGGACCGCCCCCGATCCCTGATCCAGATGGCCACTGGGAGCGGCAAGACCTTCACCGCCATTACGGCAGCCTACCGCCTCGTGAAGTTCGCGGACGCAAGGCGCGTCCTCTTCCTCGTGGACCGGGCCAACCTCGGTCGGCAGGCGCTGAAGGAGTTCCAGCAGTACGTCACCCCCGACGATGGCCGGAAGTTCACCGAGCTTTACAATGTGCAGCTCCTCACGTCCAACAAGATCGACCCCGTCGCTCGGGTGGTCATCACCACGATCCAGCGGCTCTACTCCATTCTCCGGGGAGACCCGGAGCTCGACCCTGCCCTGGAGGAAGGCTCTCAGTTCAGCACGGGAGCGGGGCTCCTGAATGAGCCCGTGCCCATCCAGTACAACCCGAACGTCCCGCCCGAACTCTTCGATGTCGTCTTCATTGACGAGTGTCACCGATCCATCTACACGCTCTGGCGCCAGGTCCTCGAATATTACGATGCCTTCCTTATCGGGCTCACGGCGACTCCCGGCAAGCAGACCTTCGGGTTCTTCAACCAGAACCTCGTCATGGAATACAACCACGAGCAAGCGGTCGCTGACGGCGTGAACGTGGATTTTGACGTCTACCGCATCCTCACCGAGATCACCAAGAAGGGTAGCATCATCCAGGCGGGCTTGTGGGTCGACAAGCGCAACCGGGAGACCCGGGCGGTCACCCTCCAGCGTCTCGACGAACCCCTTACCTACGGTGCCGACAGCTTGGACCGGGATGTTGTCGCCAAGGACCAGATCCGTCGGGTGGTCCGCACATTCAAGGAGCGGCTCCCCACCGAGATATTCCCGGGGCGCGCCGAGGTCCCGAAGACCCTCATCTATGCCAAGGACGACTCCCACGCCGAGGACATCGTCGAGATCGTCCGGGAGGAGTTCGGCAAGGGAAACGAGTTCTGCCAGAAGATCACGTACAAGACCACGGGTGCCAAGCCCGAGGACCTCATCCAGGCCTTCCGGAACAGCTTCAATCCGCGTATCGCCGTGACCGTGGACATGATCGCCACGGGGACGGACATCCGACCCCTTGAGATCGTGATGTTCCTGCGTGCGGTGAAATCCCGCACCTTCTTCGAGCAGATGAAGGGGCGCGGGGTCCGCGTCATCAGCCCCTCCGACCTCCGGGCGGTCTCCGGAGAAGATGCCACCGTGAAAGACCGCTTTGTCATCGTGGATTGTGTCGGGGCCTGCGAGAGCGAGCTCAGCGACACGTTCTCGCTGGACCGTGAGCCCACGGCAAGCCTTGAGAAGGTCCTCAAACAGGTCGGGTTCGGGGCGGCAGGGGAGACCCTTGCGGGTACCCTCGCAGGTAAGCTCTCCCGCCTCGACCGGAGGCTGTCGGAGGAGCAGAGGGGAGCTATCCGAGAGGCGAGCGGGGGTCCCAGCCTCAAGGAGATCACGGGCGGCATCGTGAAGGCCCTGGACCCGGACTCCCACATTGAGGCGGCCCGGGCGAAGCTGAAGCTTCCCGCCGGGACCACGCCGCCGCCCGAGGCCGTGAAGGAAGCGAAGGAGGAGCTCTTACGGGTAGCGCTCACGCCACTGGCCGCGAACCCTGCCCTCCGGGAAAAGATACTTGAGGTCAAGAAGCGGGCCGAGCAGGTCATCGACAATGTGAGTCAGGACCATCTCATCGAGGCCGGCTTCTCGGCCGATGCGAAGGCACGCGCAAAGACCGTTGTCAAGGACTTCGAAGAGTTCATCCGGGAGCACAAGGACGAGATCACCGCCCTCCAGGTCCTCTACGCGAAGCCCCACGCGAAGCGCCTCACCTTCGAGGATGTGAAGGCCCTCGCCGATGCGATCGGCGCACCGCCGCGGCAGTGGACGCCGGAGGTGCTCTGGCGGGCCTACGAAACGCTGGAGAGGGACAAGGTGAAAGGCGCAAGCCAGAGGCGGCTCCTGACGGACATCGTGAGCCTCGTGCGGTTCGCCCTGAAGCAGGAGGAAGTCCTGGAGCCGTTCCCGGAGCATGTCAAGGAACGGTTCGAGGACTGGATCAGGGGGCAGGAGGGGGGGGGACGGAAGTTCACGCCGGAGCAACGGGAGTGGCTGGAGCTGATGCGGGACCACATAGCGGGTAGCCTCGCGATTGACGCCGAAGCGTTCGAGTACGCGCCCTTCAGTCAGAAGGGAGGGCTCGGGAGGGCGAGTGTGGTGTTCGGGAAGGACCTCACGAAGGTCATCACGGAACTGAACGAGGTGCTGGCAGAGTGATTACACTGTTGCCCCCGGGTTGGGTTTCAACTCCGCTAAGAGTCGTTCTCGAGTTCAAGTACGGTAAGAGTTTGCCCGAACACAGTCGCGAGGAGGGACCGATTCCCGTTTTCGGCTCGAGCGGTGTGGTGGGAACTCATACTGTGGCATGGACAAGCGGTCCGACTATTGTGGTAGGCCGGAAGGGCACGGTTGGTGCGACTCACTTTTCAGCCGGCCCATGTTGGCCCATTGACACCACGTACTATGTCGATGATTTCGGTCCACTCGATCCAAAATTCCTGACACACCAATTACGGTTCATGGCTCTAGGCCAACATAACACGTCAACAGCCATTCCGGGGTTGAATCGCGACATAGTCTACGACCAAGATGTGAGGATAGCTCCCCTCCCCGAGCAGCACCGCATCGTGGAGGCCATCGAAGCCAACTTCGCCAGGCTGGATGAGGCGGTCGCGGGGTTGGAGCGGGCATGGGCGAACCTTGCCCGGTACCGAGATAATGTGCTGAAAGAGGCTTGCGAAGGGCGTCTGATCTTTTCGCGGGCGAGCACCACAACTCTTGGAGAGATAGCGGAAATTCAGGGTGGCATTACTCTTGGGAAGAAGCGTGGTCAGGGAGAGCGAGTTCGACCCGTGCCATACCTCCGAGTTGCGAATGTTCAGCGCGGTCGTCTCGACCTCTCCGAGATGAAGTCCATTCCAGCGACGGAGGAGGAAATTGGTCGTCTTCGACTCGTCAGGGGCGACGTCTTATTCAATGAAGGAGGAGATCGCGACAAACTCGGTCGTGGCTGGATCTGGGAAGACCAGTTACCGGAGTGCATCCATCAGAACCACGTGTTTCGAGCGAGAGTCAACTCTTGCATGGCCTTCTCGAAGTTCATTTCTTACTATGGCAACTCCGTGGCGCAGGGGTATTTTTGGGACGAGGGAAAGCATACGACCAACATGGCGTCCATCAACCGCACGTCTCTTGCCGCCTTGCCAATCCGCCTTCCCCCGCTCCAGACCCAACTTGATATCGTTACCGAGGTTGAGCGCATTCTGTCAATTTCCGACGAAGCCTCAGTCGAGGTTCGCAAGTCCCTCGACCGAGCAAACCATCTCCGCAAGTCGATCCTTGAAGCCGCTTACTCGGGCCACCTCGTGCGGCAGGAACCTAGTGACGAACCAGCGAGCGCGCTCCTCGAGCGCATCAAGGCCGAACGCTCCAGGTCTGCCCCTCGGAGGCGGTAGCTATGCGGGTCCTGCTCGATACTAACATCCTAATCCATCGCGAGGCGGACCGGGTTGACCGAGAAGACATTGGAACCTTGTTCCGGGCTCTGGACTCCATCCATGCAGAGAAATGCGTCCACCCTGCCTCCATTGAGGAGATTGCACGACACGCGGTCCCCGGAGTGGTCCACGCTTTCAAGGTCAAGCTGGACAGCTACCATGTCCTGAAGACGCTCGCCCCTGTAACTTCTGAGACTGCGCCTCTCGGAGTCGGAGACCGTACCGATAATGACCGGATTGACACCGCACTACTGCGCGAGGTCGCGGCCGGCCGCGTTGACGCCCTCATCACTGAAGACCGGGGAATCCATGCGAAGGCACGGTCGGTCGGTCTCTCCGCGTCGGTATTCACAATCGATTCCTTCTTGGAGAAGGTCAATGCCGAGAACCCCCCGCTCGCGGACTATCGGGTCCTTTCCGTCAGGAAGACCCACTTTGGCGCGGTCAACCTCCGTGACAAGTTCTTCGACTCGTTCCGCAGTGAGTACAAGGACTTCGACAAGTGGTTCAACAGGAAAGCCGACGAGGTCGCCTATTGCTGTACCGACGTTGGAGGAGACATAGTCGCATTCCTCTTCGTCAAGCGCGAGGGTGTGGAAGAGAACTACTCGGACATCTCTCCTCCCTTCGGAAAGGCAAACCGTCTCAAGATTGGCACGTTCAAGGTCACAGCCAATGGCTACAAACTTGGCGAGCGTCTCCTCAAGATCGTATTCGATAACTCTCTCCTCTACGGTGTGGACGAAATCTACGTGACCGCGTTCGGCAAGTCCACGGAACAAGAGCGATTGCTCGGTCTCCTGGGGGAATGGGGGTTCATTTTGCACGGCACGAAGACCACACTCGACGGGGTGGAGCAAGTTTGGCTTCGTAACTTCCGCCCTGCCTTCGATGCGGCAAACCCACGGAGGAGCTACCCTTACATCTCGACACAGACGAGACAATTCATCGTGCCGATCTACCCGGCTTATCATACCGAGCTCCTTCCCGACTCCATCCTGGACACCGAGTCGCCGGCGGATTTCGTCGAGAGCAAGCCCAACCGTAACGCGATCAGTAAAGTCTACGTCTCGCGTTCCATTGAGCGGGGACTGCGACCCGGGGACATCATCGTATTCTACCGCACAAGATCAGGCAATGGTCCTGCCCACTACACTTCGGTGGCGACTACTCTCGGAATCGTCCAAGAGGTAGTCGAAGGCTTCCATACCAAGGACGAGTTCATCAAAGTCTGTCGGAAACGTAGCGTATTCACAGACGCGGAACTTACGGCCCAGTGGGATCACAATCCAAGTTCTCGTCCATTCATCGTCAACTTTCTCTACGCCTATTCACTTCCTACTCGGCCAAACCTCGTGAAGTTGAAGGAGGCGGGCATCATCACCGATGCCCCACGAGGCATCGAATTCATGTCGATTGAATCGTTTAGAAAGTTGCTAGAGGTGTCTAATGCCAACAAGCGCGTTGTTATCGATTAGGCCCGAGTTCGCGGAGGCCATTCTAGAAGGGAGGAAGACCTATGAGCTTCGGCGCCGCTTATTTGCTCGCGATGACGTCACCCGAATCTTGGTCTATGCCTCCAGTCCTGTGCAGCGCGTGGTCGGCGAGTTCTCCGTGGAGAAGATCCTAGCGATGGAGCCGCGCAAGCTCTGGGCTGTAACTTCAAGTGGAGCTGCCGTGCAGCGGAGACTCTTCGACTCGTACTTCGAAGACCGGCAAGTAGGATATGCCATCAAGGTGGGAAAGGTGCGGCGCTATGGACATCCAATGACCCTGAAGGAAAGCTGCGGCTTGGAGCGCCCACCGCAGTCGTTTTGCTATCTTCGCCCAAAGGGTGACTGATGGCAACCAACCACTCCCAACAGATCATCCAGAAGTTGTGGAACTACTGCAACGTCCTGCGTGACGACGGCCTATCCTACGGGGACTACCTCGAACAACTGACCTACCTCCTCTTCCTCAAGATGGCTCACGAACAGACGCAACCGCCGTGGAGCCGTGCTTCCCCCATCCCGGAACAGTTCGCCTGGCCGAGCCTCCTCAAGCGCTCCGGCGACGACCTTGAGACCCACTACCGGCACATCCTGGAGTCCCTCGGGAAGGAGAAGGGGATGCTGGGAATCATCTTCCGCAAGGCCCAGAACAAGGTCCAGGATCCCGCCAAGCTCGAACGCCTCATCAAGGACCTCATCGACCGCGAACAGTGGATGTCCCTTGACGCCGACGTCAAGGGAGATGCCTACGAGGGACTCCTCCAGAAGAACGCCGAGGATGTGAAGGGAGGGGCCGGCCAGTACTTCACCCCACGGCCCCTCATCCGAGCCATCGTGGATGTCATGCGGCCGGCGCCGGGAGAGACCGCCTGCGACCCTGCGTGCGGGACGGGCGGCTTCCTCCTCGCCGCCCACGACTACATCGTCCGCACGAACCCGAACCTCGACAAGACGCAGAAGAAGCACCTGAAGCTCCAGGCCCTTCATGGTGTCGAGATCGTGGACGCCGTGACGCGCCTCTGCGCGATGAACCTCCTCTTACATGGTATCGGACCTCAGGACGACGAGTCCGTCCCACCCGTGAAGACCGACGACAGCTTACGCGCCGACCCCGGGGACCGCTTCGACATGGTCCTCACGAACCCCCCCTTCGGTCGGAAGTCCTCGGTCATGATCGTCAACCAGGAAGGGGAAGAAGAGAAGCAGTCGCTCACAGTCGTCCGCGATGACTTCTGGGCGGAGACGAGCAACAAGCAGTTGAACTTCGTCCAGCACGTCAAGACCCTCCTCAAGGTCAACGGAAGGGCGGCCGTCGTGGTTCCCGACAATGTCCTCTTCGAGGGAGGGGCGGGGGAGACCATCCGCAGGAAGCTCCTCGAGACGTGCGAGGTCCACACCCTCCTGCGTCTCCCCACGGGCATCTTCTACGCCCAGGGTGTGAAGGCCAACGTCCTCTTCTTCGACAAGAAGCCCGGGAGCGCAAAGCCCTGGACCCAGAAGTTGTGGGTCTACGATTTGCGAACGAACCAGCACTTCACTCTCCGCACGAATCCCCTGAAGCGGGAGGACCTGGACGAGTTCGTAGCCTGCTACAACCCGAAGAACCGGCACGAGCGGAAGTCCACCTACGACCCGAAGGCAAACCCACAGGGGAGGTGGCGTGCCTACGACTATGAGGAGCTCCTACAGCGGGACAAGGTGAGTCTCGACCTGCTGTGGCTCAAGGACGATAGTCTGGAGGATTCGGCCAACCTCCCCGAGCCCCATGTCATTGCCGCCGAGATCGCCGAGGATCTGCAGGCGGCCGCTGAGCAGTTTGCGCTCATTGCCAATGACCTTCAGAGCCGCATGAAGAAGCCGGCGTCGGGGGATGACGGAAAGAAAAAATCCCTCCAGAGCAAGGGATAGCCGATGAGCCCATTGGCGTGGTTCCCCCGCGGCCGCTGGCCCTCCCCGTGCGCCGGGTGCGGGAAGAAGATCCCCTCCTCCTCCCGCCGGACCCACGACCCGGCCACGAACAAGTTCTACCACCCCGCGTGCGCACCTGAGCCCGACCCCGACAACGGCGCAGCCGGCCAGTCGGGACCAGGGAAGAGTTCACTCGAAGCGCAAAGCAAGGCGGGGAACCTCCCCGGCTTCGTGAGCGGCGACAAGCTGAAGCCGGGCCCGCCCCGCGTGGCAATCTACGCGCGGGTCTCCACCAAGAAGCAGGAGACGGAGAACCAGGTGGTCTGGCTGCGCGACTACACCGCCCAGATGGGTCGGGCCGTGGCGGAGGTCCTGAGGGAGCTGGGGCTCCCGAAGACGGCGCTGTCGGCGGTGCAGAGAGCCGTTACGACGAGGCAGGAATTGAGGTGATGCGGGTGATGGAGGAACTCAACAACATTCAGTTTCCGAGAATTGATGACTACTTCTACCCTAGCGGAAGTTTGGCGGAGGGTTGGAAGTTCAAATCGCAGAAAGCGAGAGCAGCCTGGATTCTCTTCAGGCTCTATTTGAACGGCACCATTACTCAATGGAATCGCATGGCCGAGAATGCGGACTCTTCCCGTAAGGATATGGGAAACCTACAGGTGTGGTGCAGAAACCAGATTGACTTGCATTTCTATCTTATCTGCTGGGACAAGATGCATAAGTATCTCAAAGTCTTTGTTAACGAACAGGATGACAGCGAGATTCTCAGGATATATTCTCGAATTAAGCGCCTGCTCGAAATGGGAAAACTAGCTCGAGACCATCTTGAGCACCTGGACAAACGAATCGATAGACCCACTACGGGATTCCATTATCTCGGTATTGGATCGGATGGGATGCTCACGCTGGCGTACAGAGATGTACCCAACAAGGGCGGAATAATCGAGAGGGATGTTGCGTTAGGCAAGGATGAAGTGGAGCAAGTGATGGCAACGTTCAAAAATATCATGGATGTCTTGGAGGGTTCGACTCGAAGTAATCCGCGCCAAAACGATTTGTAGCGGGACCACTGGAGAGTTGGACATTTTTAGCCCTACCTAAAGGGGACATTTAGGGATAGGGGAGTCTTCTAAAGACTCTATGCGCAAAGCGACTGAATCTTGTCAATGAGTTCAAGGGCGCCGTTGTAGTAATCTTTGAGACGACCATAGGAGATGCCTACATCGGAACCGTGCGATATGCTGTTCCGATTATTGACAATGCTGTTGACAGCCTCCTTCACGCGGTCATCCAAGCAATTCAGTTCTGCCTGCCATTTTGGGCTAAATGCTCCCGCAAGTTCAAGTATCTTCTGCATGTTTGGATTTTGAAAGTACTCCAGTTGGCTGCCAACGTAATTCGATACCGTGGGGGCGGCCTTGTTGGAGGCGTAGCCAGCGTAGATCGTGCGTAATGAGGTTTCGAGAAAACCAGAAATCAGGATGCAAAGGTAACGTGTCCAATGGGACTGCATCTCAGGGTCGTCGGTGATCCGTATCTTCTCGAATAGGCGATCGATTCGCTGTTGTCGCCGCTTAATCTCGAAGTCATAGTATCCCAGATTGGTCATGGTACATTCATGAAAGCATCGACTGCGAGCTTCATGCGCGCAGCGAGCTGAGCCTCTCTTGCCGTTGCCTTTCCAGATGCTTGGATAAAGTCCGGATTCAAGAGAAGACTGTCATATGCCTGTGAGAGGGAGGTAGGGTTAGAGAGGGGGCCCCTCTTGAGCCTCTCAGCTACCCCCACCATGACCGAATCAAAGACAGCCGCGTTCAACACCCCTTGCGGACGGAAGGCCCTCACTCCAATCGTGTCGTGAATGGTATGGATGGTCTTCGAAAACGTCGAGGTGAGTTCGTCCGCAGATTGCAGCACAAGACGCCGGTTTTTGGACATGTACCGGTTAAGGAACTTCTTCATGGGGCTTTCGTATTTCGTGCGATAATAGAACATGGACAGGAACCGGAGAAGGAGTTCTTGGTCTCGCATTCTAGAACTCGTGTCACCGTATATCGCGCGCCAATCTTTGTTCCGATTCAGTTCCTTTAACAATTCCTTGAATTCTCCATGGTAAATGGCGCTTCGAATCTCTTGGGATTGGAGATCGGTTCCGCCGGTGTTAAGTCGCTCGAAAATGAGGAAGGTACTGCTGTTCTCGTCTTCGGGCTCGTCCTGCCTAACGATTGTCGCATGGAGGATTGAATCGTCTAGCCTCCTTCGAGCTTCATCGGGGAGGGTTTTGTACGTCATGTCCTTGAATCGGCTTACGACCCCTCTTAGCTCAAACGCCTTCTTAGAAGGTTCAAAGACTCCATCGAAGAAGAACTGAAGAGTGCGCAATCGTTGGTTTCCGTCAATTACTAGGAGTTTCTGGGTCGATTCTTCCTTTGAAAGGAAGATGCCGGGGACCGGCAATCCCAAGAGGAGAGATTCGATGAACCTGCATGCTTGGCTGTAGGTCCAGACGTACCCTCTTTGGAAATCTGGCAGGGAGATGTCTCCGGCTTTGAGACGCTTGACAAGGCTGTCGACGGTGTAGTCGGCACCATAAGCCGTTATCGAGTAGTCGAACAGTATTTCTTCCTCGAACTCATCGCCTAAGCTGTCAACGATTTCGGTGTCGACCATCAAACCCACCGGTGTAGTGGGGAGATGGTGAGAAAGGGTATGATGTTTTCTGCCTGGTTTGCAGAGATTATGGAGAATCCAGAGTTCGCTCGCAGCTTACTTTTCCCATTCCCGTCAGCGACGCCCCACCCAAGTTGCTCCGTAGGGGTGTTGGGGTCTTTGCCGTCAGCAACAAGCTCATGCCTGGCATGAAACCCAGCAGTTCTGAAGAAAGGGGATGGGTTAAGCGTCAAGTTCAAGTTGTGTCCTTTCGTGGCGGCAATAATATCAGATGGTTACGGTCATGTGTATCACATCGCTCAAAACGAACTTCGCATTTCTCTTGTCTAGTCGATTTCAATAGCATATGAACCCGATTGATATCAGCTTCGCGAATGTGGGGGGTATCGATACTTCCGGTCTCCCCCCCCCAACATATCAAAGCCACTTTTCACAGAATGGCAAGACCGGCAAAGGGTCCAGAGGTTCCACATTTCGTTAATGTTGCCAAGCTGCAGCTCGATAAGATGGTCCACCTCGAAGAGACCCTTGGTGTCCCCGCATGCTTGGCACCTGTGTTGATCTCGTTCGAGGATCGATTCTCGCCAGCGATAGGCCCTTTTGGCGAGTTGGTGCTTCGACTCGGGTCCCTTGGTAACTCCTGAACGTGTCACACGCCAGGAGTGAGGTGTGCCAAGGGCAAGATGTCCTTCGACCCGCATGCACTCGGCCGAAATGATAGCGGACGGGCGTTCGTAGTACTTCTCCATGATGCAGTCATACCTTGCTATGCATTTTGGGTAAGCCTTCAAGTCCGCAGTGAATGCGTCGTTCTTTTCCATGATCGTTCAAGTAGGAGCAAACATTCACTTAATTGTGGCTCTTTAATAGACACTCGATTCGAGCGTCACCGCCCACTGTGAGAAATCTCACGTACCCTCAAATACCCTTCCGTCTCGAACTCGGGCATGTCCGCCGTTGCCCTCGTCCAAGAGAAGCCTCAGGAACACCGTAGGACCGCCCTCGTTGACTATTCCCAAGACGATTCCAACCTATCGGCCGATGTGGCGGCCGTCACCGCCTTGCCCCAATCCAAGCCCGAGCTCGTGGTGAGCCTTCGCCCGTTGAAGACCGTTGCGGATAAGCTACTTCCCGATCACCCTCTCCGCATCCTTCTCTCCGGTGAGCCAGAGAACCTTCCTGTGGAGGAGTATCTCCTCAAGCTTCCCGGTTGGTATCGCCTTCTTCGTAGCGAGGAGTGAAACGATGGATTCTCCTGTTGGCGACGAGCGAAAGTGGTGGGACTCCCTTCCTTCCGAGGTGAAGAAGAAGGTCAGGGACTTTGTGAATCAGTCGGAGGTGGATCTGGACCTTTCGACCATCGAGGCGCACATTGCTGAAGCCGGGGACTTCCTCGACCCGATCCGGGAGAAGCTCGCGCAATTGAACGAAACACTCGCGACCGTCCGCACGAGCCTGGAGGCGGCGATGTTCAGCTACTATCAGCTAGACGGCGAGGTCAGGGATTTCATTTCCGAAGATGGACACAAAATGGAAGACCTCCAAGAAGTTCTCTGGCGACGCCTGGGAGACCCAAGGGGGCGCGTATCCTTGATAGCTCGTCGGTTGAAGACGCTGGACAGTCTCTTAGAGGAAATGGACCTCGCACTGGACCCTGACACTTCCCCTTTCCTCGAAGAGCAGTTGGAGATAGCAAGGCGAGCTGGGGACCTAGCGAAGGTGGGATTGCTGGGCAAGACCATCCGAATGAAGAGGCGGCTTAAAGCGGGTCCGACTTCAACCATGCCTCGATAGGGCTCGCCCTTCGAATATCCTTTCGATGCTTTTACGGTTCGCAGGCTCGACACGGGGGGACTCGGTAAGGTTAGGTCTGGTCTGTATTCGTTCTCTCCACGGGGTTACTGCCCCGGCGGGTTCAGCACGACCTGATGCCCATTGAGGGCCGTCACGACCGTCCATCCTTCGTCGAGGTACTGGGGTAGCTCCGACGCCTCCACGAGCTTTTGCTTCTGCCGTGGGGCTGCGCTGGTCATCTTGTCTTTGACCAATTGTTGGAACACTTGCGGATCGAGGAGGTCCTTGTCGGCCAGATCCTCGTCAGAATATCCAAGCCCAAGGAGCATGACCTTCGCAATGTTGGCCTGAGTGTCCTGCGCTCCCTTGGTGGGAATCGTGGACAGGAAGGGCTCGCACCGAGAGTAAGACTGTCTCATGTCTTCGATGAGTTCCTTGGGAAGGCGGCCCTTGTTCGTGGTGTATCGTGCTTCCATGGACCCCTTATGCCCCATCCAGAAGACCCGGTAATCGTGGGCCACCTTTCCTTTGCTCTCGGCAAGGAGCAACTGGGTGTCGAAGTAGGCACGGAGGACGTAGGGTCGCCAGGATAGACCTGCCTCACGCATGCCGTGTCGAATGAGCGCGCTGACATTGAAGGTCCACATGAAGGGTTGTTTTCCCCTAAGCGTCTCATCTCCGGCTTCGGGTCGGATGATGCCGCTCCGAGGGGTGAGAATCTCACCTCTTCTCACTCGAGCCTCGAGGTACTCCTTTAGGTACTCGCATCCCTCTTCACCGAGGAACGTGAAATAGCGATGTCGTGCCTTCGAAAGCTCGGGGCGTACGAGCACTAAGGCGGGAACGTGGGTGAATCCAATGTTGGTGCCTTGGATCTCAAGGTCGGTGATATCACCTACACGAAGACCATCTTCCCCTCGATAGTGAGCAATGACCTCGGGTCTGAGCCCGGAGAAAGCCATGAGGGCGGCGGCCACCCGTGCCCGGGGTTTGCACGTGTGGAAGATATGTCTCAATTCATCTTGTGTCGGGGTGCGCTCCTCGGCGATGGATGGGTTGAACTGGGCTCCCTTGATCTTGATGGATCGGGTCACCCGGATGCCATGGAACGAAAGCCATGATTTTACGGCTGCGATCCTCGTGCGGGTGGTCGACCCCGCGATTCCCCGATTCTGCTCGCTCGAAATGTAATCAAGAATGAGTGCATGGATTCGATCCTCATCCAGCTTCAACAATGATTTGGGGTCATTTTTCGAGGCCAAGCAAAAGTGCCTGAGGCTCCGGGCAGAAGAATCCGCGGTGGTCATGGAACCCCGCCCCATGTTCTGGTACCACCGGTTGATGTCTGGGTCCTGTAGGAACGACCGTATCTCCTGGCCGTCGGAAAGTCTTCGGGGCATGTTTGACCTCATGACAGGGGTGTATTAAAACGTATCTTGCATGAGATACAGGACTACGCAAATGAATCTCTTGCCGACATGCTCCGACAAGGTCGGGAGTACGGAGTGCACATCTGGGCGGCTACACAGTCGATCGCCGCTTTGCCGGAAGGGTTGCGAGAGGCGTTGGTCACAAACGCGAAGGACGTCATCCTCTTCCGTGGGTCCCCGTCGGATGCTCGGTTTGCTCGGGACGAGCTCGGACTGCCTCCCGAGGACTCACCAATGACATTGGCCCGGGGTGAGGCGTTCGCGTTTTTAGGAAAGTCCTCGTACATCCGACGGTTCCGCATGAGAACGCCTTCGGCATCGCTCGGTCAGAGTGCTCTGGAAGGCCGTTATGTGCGTCTTGTCGACCAGTCTCGTCCGTTCTGGGCTAGGCAACAACCCCCACACCGGGCAATTACCAGCGTTGGGCCCACGCATCCTCCTTCCTCGGAAACCCCATTCAAGGACATCCTGCTGACACTCTTCGCAGGGGCCACAGCCATGGGAGCAGAACACGAGTTCCAGGTTAGCGTATCCTTGGTCCGCGTCCTTTTCCAAGGGAACGAAGAGCTTACGCGGAGTTTCGGCCGATTCCTAGTTCACAATGGGGTACTGATTCGGACACTTCGATCTGGCAAAATTCGCTGGTGGGTGCTTTCAACTCAAGGGCTTGGGAAGTTCCCGGGCACGTCTCCATCTCCGGAGATGCTTTCTGAAGCGCTGAACCGATACCATCGGGCGCTATCCTCTCTGGAAGCTCCGCATTTTGAAAAATGAAGTAGAGGAAAGACCGGAATAATCTTTTAACTTGATTGACGTATCCGTCCCCGTGAATGCAGATTCCCCCCATTTAGACTTGCCCCGGTGCCCTACGGGTATCGAGGGCCTAGACAACATCTTGGATGGAGGGTTTCCTCGGGGTTCCACGATTTTGCTCACGGGGAGCTGTGGGACGGGAAAGACCACGCTGGGTCTCGAGTACCTTGTCCGAGGAGCAAACGCCGGGGAGCGATCCATGTTCCTTTCGGTCACGGAAGCATCCGACCGGATTGTGCAGAATCTGGCTACCTTTGAGTTCTTCGACCGAAAGATCTTGGATGACGGGAAACTGGTCTTTATCGACGTTCCGATCCTCTACGAGAAGCTAGGCCTCTCCAAACAAGAACTCACCCCCGAGGATATTGACCTCTTGATTACAGCGATTGTTGATCTGGCGAACACATTGAAGATTCAGCGACTGGTCCTGGACTCGGTCACTTCGGTCTGTTTCCGGATACGCCACGAGGAGAAGATCCGAGATTTCATCTTGAAGTTGGGTAAGTCGCTCTCAGATATCGACTGCACGACGTTGCTTGTCAGCGAGATTGGCCCCCAAGCGGACCGTTACTCTCTTTATGGCGTGGAGGAGAACATTGCCGATGGGGTCATATTGCTCGGCAACATCCAGCGTCAGGGGGATCTTCTTCGAACCCTGCAGATTATCAAGGTTCGGGGTGCGACGCATAGCCGGGCCCAGTACGTGATCGAGATCACCCCGCTGGGCATCTTCTTGGCACCGTTCCTTAAAGGGGGTGGGCGGACTAGCACCGGGAATGGCTGAATCATCCTCCGCATCACAGCTCGCCGAAGGTCTGCGGAGCATGCCCCATAGCTCCGCGGTCCTAGTTCGCCTCAAAGGGGCGACGTACACGGACAGTTATTTTGCGGCCCTTTCGGCGGTGCTCCGAGAATACGCGATGGAGGTCAAGGGCTACGTGGTCTACCTCTCGGTAACTAATCCGGCCGCGCTCTTGATCGACATTTTAGGCTCGGTCGACATCCCGACCAAGAACGTCTCCTTCATCGACGTCACGAGCTACATGATGGTGGACAAGGCCCAGCGGGCCCCGAACACCACCTATGTCGAAAGTCCAACGATGCTCGAGACCATCATGCTCCGGGTAGAGTACCTCCTTCGCCGGAGCACCAGCGAGCGCAAGATCGTGGTTCTGGACTCCATTAGTTCCCTCGCCATCCACAACAACGTCCCGATCCTCCAGGAGTTCCTCCACATCTTGGTCAACAAGTTGAAATCCATCGGAGCCACGACGATCCTGTTCACCGTGATCGAAGAGACGGCACCAGAACTGTCGAACGTCCTTTCGCTCATCTCCGACGCAAATGTGACCCTTGAAGGAGGTGGGCAGCCATGACGGAGAAGTCTTCCAAGGAGGCGATCTTCGGAATCCCGGAGGTCGACGATGAGCTTGGTGGTGTCCTACCGAAAGGTTGGGCAGGTATCGTGACCGGGGCGCCAGGGAGCGGGATCGAGCTCTTGGCCAAACAGTTTGCCAGCTTCGCTCCGGAACGGATGCCGGTCTATTACTACACCACAATGGAGCGGACCGAGGACATCCTCAGCGCACTCCGCAATTTTGGGTGGAGGGAGAATCTGAACCTGGTCAACATCCTCGAAGAGTACTACGACCAAGTCCTTTCCCGGAACCTCGAGGTGAGCCGGTTTCGAGAAATGGGGATTTCCCCGGAGGACATCTCCCAGTTCACGATGAAGGGGATACAGGGTAAGCGCGTCAATTTCGTCACCCGGATGATCAACGATCTCGCCACCCTCGACAAGCCGTTCCGGCTCGTGGTGGATTCGTTGGACTTCTTCCTTGAGCAGGCCGAGACCAGCGATGTCATATCGATGGTTCGCCAGATCCGATACCGCGCACAGCGGGTCGGAGGTCGTGCACTGATGACGTTGACCCCTGACATCCACGACCATCGCATTACTGGTACGCTCGGAACCATCGCCGATGTCCTCCTGAACCTTGAGGTAGAAGAGCGTGCGACCAAGTTTCAGTACGCCATCGCCATCGAAAAAGTCCGGAACCATCCCGAGTCGACCGGGCTCATCCGGGTCAATGTCGGAGACCAAGGCATTGCGAGTGCCGGATCCGAAGACAAGAGCCGTTTCTCGGCCGCCTAACCAGTATCGTCTTTTTTCGGCGGAGGGTTCTCGCTCGCCCGGTCCTTCTTCGGGCGTTCCGGCACCTGGGTCATGACTTTGATGAACATCCGGTGGATGTCCTCGGGTCTCGGACCGGTTTGAGGGGTCCGGGAAGTCCCGGCAGACAGCCGCGTAGGACCCGAGCGAATGTCGTTGACAAACGTATCGAACTCGGCAAGGGTCTCATTCACGGTAGAGGCGTCGTACCCTTGGCTGGGAAGGCTACGGAGCGAATTGCGCACGAGTTGGGCATACGTGGCGAGCTCATCTCCGGGCTCCTCGGATCCATCCCGGGACTTTCCTCCCTCAGCAAGGGCGGCGGTGGATTCTACGTCATGGATGACCGACTCCATGCCCGTCTTGCCGAGATAGCCTTCGAGGAACCCTTTGAAAAGCGTGAGGGCCCACTGGAGACCGGCCGTCCCGCGTCGCGGGGAAGAGTCGACGGCTGTCCGGTCAAGTGCCTCCAGGACCCCCCTCACTCGAACCGCGTAATCGATTAGGGGTTCTCCGGGATTCCATGGTACGTTCACATCCTGCGACCACTTCCGGCTCGTTTCCTCCAAGGTCTTAGAGAGAGCGGACATTTCCCGCTCGCTCAGCCCGCGATGTGCCTCCATGAGGCTCGCCGAGACGGCTTTGGCCATCTGAAGGGAAACAGGAGGTGAGGAGGCGCCGGAAGGATGTTCCAATTGGGCCCTTTGGATGTATTCCTTCGCGGGCTCATTCTGTTGGCGGATCACCCCCGTTGCATAGGCCGCCCGAAAGGCCGATGCTTCCCAGTCCACCTGGCTCATCGCAGGTTTTGTCGAGGGTGCCGTGGAGGGAGACGCCGCCCTCGGAGCCCCGTCGGAACTCGTAGGGGAAGGAGCGCTGGCTCCGGGCACGGACGGAGGGGTCTGCACCGGTTCCTGGGGCTCGGGAACCTCCCTTCGTGGTAATGGACGGGTCGTGGCTCGGCCGATAACTGCTTCGAAGATCTGGTTGACCCTCGCCACGCTCTCCTTGGGTGGAATGGCTGCCGGGATAGAACTTCCGGAGCTCGCATCATCCGACCCCTTCAGGTCTGTGACCAAGGCGTCAAACTCCCGAAGGATACGTCCCAATTCTTCCGGAGGGATCGTGCCCGGGCTGAGGGCACTCAGAGCATTCCTCACGAGACGTGCGTACGTTGCCATCTCGTCGCCTGCGTCCTCGGTCGTACTCCGGAAGACACTTCCGGAGGCGGCCTCTTCGGCAAGGGAGTCCACCAATTGGGCGGTCCGTTGCGGGCCGATTGAACTTTCGAGAAAACCTCGGAACAGGGCGAGCGCCCACTGGAATCCGGCCATCGTGTTCTTTTGGTCCGGCGCCGCTACGGCGGTACGTTCGAGGGTCGAATAGACACCATTCACTCGGGCAAGGTACTCGTCCAAAGGTTCCCCCGCATTTCGGGGAACTTTGAGCCGCTCATCGAGTCGTTTGCATTCGGATTCAAGAGAACGAAGGAACTCAGGGAACTTTTTCTCACCAATCTGGAGACGGGACTGCTCGAGCGTCCGCCGGAGGGCTACGACCAAGATCGCGGGATCAGGGGTTTTCCCTGCAAGTCGAGCCGATTCCAGCGCACCCCGGAGGGCGTAATCCCGACCCGATTCTCCTTCGTTCCGTAGTGCACCTGTGCTCATCGCAGTGCGGAACGCGGTCGACTCCCAGGGCCCAATCCCATCTTTGGGGGAGAGGAACTGCATCCCATAGGACGCTCCAATGGTTTGTGCTGCCCGTCGGTCCATCGGGTTTGGTGCGTTCGTCAATAGCGATGGGTCGGGCGAGGGACTGGAGGCTTGGGGGGTCGCTAGCGGTCGGGTTCCCGGTGATATCGAGGAACGGTCTACCGGTTTCTCAGAAAGCGGGACACCCCCCATCTCCGCAGCGGATTTTCCATCGACCTGCCGCGCCAACGCCAGTCGAAGGGCTTCGAGCTTGGCACCGGTGAGATCGGTGTAGTCCGCAATGTCTTTGAGACTGGGTTCCCGTCCCCGAATCTCGGCTTCAGGTCTGAGGGTCGCCTTGACAAGATCGGCGGAGGGTATCCTCGCAACCAGAGCCTTCATGTTCCGAAGTTGGGTTTGGGTTGCCACCCACTTCTCACGCTCTAGCACTACGTAATCTGGGGTGCTTTCGGGGATCCCATCTTCCTCACCTTCCGGAACAAGGGCCGCCAATGTTCCCCCTACTGTCGCAATTCCCCCCACAAGCAGGAACACAACCCACAAGGGGTAGTATCGGTCTCCGATGCGGTCGTAGCTGCCCCAGAAAAGTATCGAGATAACGATGGCAGCGACCCCGAAGAAGAGAAGGGGGGCACTCGATTCAAACCCTTCCAGAAGTTCCTGGGTCCGGCTGGGGATGGAACGAGACTTAGTAGGGTTATCCAAGCGCGGCTCCTGTTCCCGAACAACCTGACGGTCCTTGGCTGCGACAGAATTGCCTCCAAGCACAAACCGTATGAGCGGAAGGAACCAGAGCAGAACTCCAATCACAAGGAACGTTCCTATGGGTAGAAGCAGTGCCCCTTCGACCGCCGTAGGGTCCAAAATGAGAACAGACAGTCCCAAGATGGTCAGGATCGTGGCTGCAGAAAGGAGTAAAAGGAAGGCCAGTCGAGGGCGGTAGATGTCGGTACGGGTCATGCTGCGTCTCCGTGCCCGCCGAATGCGTTTTGACAAGGTCTTGCGAGAGAACTCGGGAACAGTGGATTTTGGACGGATCTTAGCGGACCGTGAAGGGGCACGCCATTCCCGGATAGGCGGTTGTTTCTTCGCTCGAGACGCTTGGGGAAGGGTCGCCATCCAGGTGTACAGCACGCTTACTCAGTCTTTGAATCTATCGGACCCTTTAGGACCCAAGAAAAGGTCGATTTATCTGAGATTGACCCCTCAACAAACACGGTCCAGACCGATTTGCGAAAGAGAACCGATAAAGCTGGATCCCGGGTTTCACACAATGCGTAACGCATGTGGCCCCCACAACGTTCACTGCGCAAAGTGTACGGCGCAATCGGTCGGATTACTTGGCCGACCGCAGGTATAGGCATCTCGCAGTGTTGACGGGAAAATCCGGAGAAGAGCGGTCGCCCTAAGCCCATCGGTCGATGAGCTCCTCCGTCGTGGCGTAAAGGACCTTTTGCCCGCTGAACGAACGTTTGGAAGCATAGAAGGCCGCCTTGGCTGAGTTGACGGCGATCACGGGGTAGCTCGTGCCGATCGGGGCGACGACCATGCAAGTGTCTTGTATGACCTTCACTCCTGCAGCCGTAAGAAATGCCACCGTGTCCGGGTTCTCCTGGATCACCTGACGGTTCGTGCACACCCATACCTCGATCCGCGGTTTGATTTTTCCCCCCCTCTTTTCTCGGATCACGCGTGCGAGATACCGTAACTCTCCAGCAGTAGCGTGGGGACAGCCGATGGCGATCAGACTGGGCTCATCCCCATCCAATCCCAAGGTTCGTTCGAACTGAGTGATCTCTTCGGGTCCAACATGGTAGGTCTCCAACCCCGACAGCACCTGTCTTTCGGCTTCGTGCGTAACACCCTCTACGTGGAACATGGGGACAGATCCCCAGGCACTCATGGCCGAGCCCATGGCTTTCAGGTCGTCGACATCGGGGTGAATACCCCGGATGAATGGGATACGGCTCCCGAGCAATTTCCCCAGGTAGCCTCCGAGGCTGGAGTAGTGGAGGTCTTTGCTCGATTCCACATTGATGACCGCCTGCGCTCTGCGGCCCTCAGGCAAGTGGAGTCCGTACTCCGGAGTAAACCCGGTAACCGCACTTGCAAGCGCGCTCGGCGCTCCCTCTCGGTTGGAAAAGGCACCGATCACGCTGTTTGAATAAATGACCGCCGAGCTCTCGGCCCAGGCGAGGTGGGCTCCGGGAGGAGGCGAATACTGGGTTGTGTAAGGGGTGCAAGAAAAGGTGGATATCGCACCCATGGCGAGGAGCGAGCGCACGATCCGCTGTTGCTTCTCTTTGAAATCCTCGCTCGCAGGCACGATCCCGGGGCCGCCTACGTCGTACCCGGCCGGGTTGATGGTTGTCGGCACAGAAAAACGAACTTCTCGTGCGGCGTCCTCAAGGAACTCCGTGCCCGGTGTCCCCATGGTCTTGAAGGAGATGCCGGAAAGCTGGACCGACCAAACCGGGATAAGCCGGGGAGCGTCATTCAACTCCCCCAAGGCGACCAGAATGCGCAACAGTTCGGCGTACCGGGGACCTTTGGCGCCTCCGAGGGCCGCCTCCAAGTCTCGAGAAAGCTCCATCATCCGTCAAACACAGGTCCCCGTATATAATGCGCGGTTCAGGGTCCCCGATTTCCCCAAGCGCAACGCGCACCTTTTCTAAGACGAGAACTCCTGAATCCATCACGGTCATTACGGACCAAGAATCATGCCGCAGGAAGTCATCGTTGCGCGGGGCCTTCGTCAGTCGTATGACGGGAAGCGGTTTGCGCTGAACGGTGTGGACCTCTCAGTCCACAAAGGGGAGGTGTTCGGCCTCTTGGGCAAGAATGGAGCAGGCAAGACCACGCTCATCAAGGTTATGACGACCTTGATCCGGGCCTCTTCTGGCGAGCTCCAGATCCTCGGGATGGATCCGGTCCACCGCGGCAAAGAGATCCGGAGCCGGATTGGGGTCGTGCAACAGGGCGAATCATTTGATTTCACCTCGGTCGAGGGAAACTTGGATATCTACGGCGTGCTCTGGGGTGTCCCCAAGGGTCTTCGTCAGCAAAGGCGCGAGGAGCTCCTCCATCGCTTCGAGATCGAGGATATCCGGAAGGAACGCTCGTTCGATCTCTCTGGCGGTCAGAAGCGACGCGTACAGGTGGCCCGGGAGTTCATGCACGATATGGACATTCTTTTCCTGGACGAACCGACCGTGGGATTGGATGTGATCATGCGCCGCAAGCTCCTCGATTCGATCCGAGAACAGGTCCGTGGGGGGCTCACCGTCCTTTTCACCACCCACAATCTGGAGGAGGCAGACTATCTTTGCGATCGGGTCGCCGTGATCGATTCGGGGCGGATCCTAGTCAATGATACCCTCGAGAACCTCAAACGTCGCTACGGCGGAAAGCGTACTATCGAGGTCACCGTCGCACTATCCGACGCCGAAGCGTACTTCGAGGCCCTTAGGCACCGCCTCTCCGACCAAGCATCCGTCCGACGCGAGGGGGGATCCGGGCTCATTTTGACCTCCGACGTGCGGGGGGCATTAGGGCATATCACGGAGTTGGCCTCCGCTCAGGGAGCCCAGATCGAATGGCTCAACGTCCGCAAGAACACACTGGAAGACGTGTTCCTCAAAACAGTCACCCACCCCCCGGAGAATGATGGCGCTGCCTAACCTGTTCCGGTTGATATACCGTAACTTCCGGGTCAACACGGATCCCGGCTCCTTGGTCATCCTTATCGGCCTACCCGCACTTTACCTCGTCTTCTTCGGGTTCGGTTTCTCCTCCTTTGCCGGGGGTGGGACGGGAAATGCGTCCTACCTTGCCTTTCTCACACCCGGCATCATGGCCTTTCAAGTGGTCATGGCGGGTACGGTAGGGGGAAGCATTCTTTGGTCCGATCGCCGATGGGGTATGCTGGCCCAGCTCCTTTTGGGGCCGTTCACCCGGCTCGAATACCTCCTCGGGATCATGCTCACATCGGTCATCCTTGGACTCTTCGGGGCCATCATCATGCTCTTGGTCGCCCTCGGTCTGCTTGGATCCGTTCCCGTGACATTGACAGGATTCCTGATCATCTTAGGGGTGCTTACCGTTGGGTCCCTGCTTTTCGGGTCCATCATGCTCATCATCGCCGCCCTTGTGAAGTCGAGCAATGCCTACAATAGCATCCAAGTCCTCATCATATTCGTGGTCAATTTTGCCAGCACAGTCTTTTACCCCTTCAGCCCCAAGCTCCCAACCCTTATCCAAGCCCTTTTCGATGTCAACCCCCTCACATACGTGGCGGACATAGTGAGGTCCTCCTACTTCGGCACGCTAGGAAGCGTAGACCTCAGCTACTTTATTGTCCTGGCTTCCAGTACCCTTGTGCTCCTCTACCTGGCAACCCGGACGTACATGCGTTCGGATGTCTCCATGGACTGATCTGACGGTGAGAGGGGTTTGATCGCTCGGCTGTACGCCGGCGCGCTCTTTCGAGGTACTCAGGGAACTCCCGCTCGATTCAAGGTTGAAGCTTCACGGATCCTTACGACGGACGACACATTGGCCCGTGTCCATGTCACGCACCCAAGGTTAGGGATGCAGGGTTGCGAGGTATCCGACCAGATTGTTCGACACTACGAGGTAAACGAAGAGGATGCTGATGGTATTGACCACCTTGATGAGAGGGTTGATGGCTGGTCCTGCCGTGTCCTTTGTCGCATCACCAACAGTATCACCAACGACCGCGGCCTTGTGGGCGTCCGAACCCTTGCCTCCATAGTGACCCTGTTCGATCCACTTCTTCCCATTGTCCCAAGCGCCCCCACCCACGGTCATGAAGATGGCGAGCGGGAGTCCCGAAAGGATGACACCGAACAAGAGACCGCTCACCGCAACCGGTCCGAGTAGAAAGCCCACGGCCAACGGAGTCACCACTGCGATGATCGCGGGGGCCACGAGTTCGTTGATCGCAGTGCGGGTGACAATGTCTACACAAGGGCCGTACTCGGGACGCCCCGACCCGTCCATGATCCCCTTGATCGTGCGGAACTGCCGACGGACCTCTTCCACGACGGCCTGGGCGGCTGTCCCGACCGCGCGCATCAGAAATGCGGTGAAGAAGAAGGGCAACATCGCACCAATGATGAGTCCGATGATCACGAGGGGCTGGTTCACCGCCAGTTGTTCCAATTGGGTGGCTCCCGCAGCCGGGAATGCCGCCTGATAGTAGGCAGCAAAGAGCACGAGGGCGGCCAACGCGGCGGATCCCACGGCGTACCCCTTCGTCACGGCTTTCGTGGTGTTCCCGACGGCGTCCAGCGGGTCGGTGATCTCACGGGCCTCCTTGGGCAACGCGGACATCTCTGCAATCCCTCCGGCATTGTCGGTAATCGGCCCGAAGGCATCGATGGAGATGATCATTCCTGTGGCTGAGAGCATCGATGCGGCCGCAAGTCCGATCCCATAGAGACCAAAGTCTCCGGCACCAGCGGCCGTAGGTGCATAGAGATACATGACCCCATAAGCGGCGATGATACCACCGACGATTGCCAGGGCAGGTATCAGGACGGCTTCGAGCCCTACACTCATGCCTTGGATCACCACGGGTCCCGCCCCACGCTGGGCCGACTCCGCGATGGTGTTCACGGGGCGCCGGCCAGTGCTCGTGTAGAAGTCCGTTGAGAACACGATGACGAGCATCACGATAAGGCCGGTGGTGCTCGCTACGAAGACCGCTCCCCATTCGGGGGCCATGAATATGTATGAGAGGATTGCAAGGCCGATCACTCCGACCACTACAGTCGCAATGAGTCCCTTGTACAGGGCACCCATGATAGAGCCCCCCTGACTCATGCGCACGAAGGGGAAGGCCACTATGGTCGCAACGATGGACCAGGCCGAAACGATCAGCGGGAAAAGTATGGCCCAGGGAAGGTAGCTTGTGACGTCCTTCAAAAAGAAGGCAAGAAGCATCGTCGAGACCGCGGTGACCACATAGGTCTCGAACAGGTCGGCGGCCATTCCGGCGCAATCCCCGACATTGTCCCCCACGTTGTCCGCGATGACGGCCGGGTTCCGCGGGTCATCTTCAGGGATCCCTGCCTCGACCTTGCCGACAAGGTCTGCTCCCACATCCGCTCCCTTGGTGTAGATTCCCCCACCGACCCGGGCGAAGAGGCTCATCAGCGAGGCGCCAAAGATAAAGCCCGCCATCTCCAGTATGTTTCCCTGGAAGCCTATGTAGAACCCAATCAGTCCTAGTAAGGCGAATCCTGCAACGGAAAGACCAGTCACGGAACCGCTCATGAAGGCAAACCGCATGGCGGCGTCGAGCCCCCGCTCATGGGCCGTTTTGCGAGCTTCTTCGGAAGATCCTTTGACGGACCCCTCGTCGAACTTGCCCTGTTCCCGAGCCACGTTCGCTGTTCGAACATTCGCCCGGACACTAACATACATTCCGAGGTAGCCTGCTAAGGCGCTCCCGATCGCCCCGGCAACAAAGCCGAGAGCCATGTGAGCGCTGAAGAAAGTGTCCCCGTGGGATGCCCCGTACTCGTAGAGCCCCCCCAGGATCAGTACCGCTATGATGGCACCGACCACTGCGACTGTCTTGTATTCTCGGGCCAGGAAGGCTTCGGCACCCTCCCGGATGGCCTTTGAGATTTCCCGCATCCGGTCGGTTCCCTCGTCTTCTTGAAAGACCCGGTAGGTCTCATATCCGGCGAACCCGAGGGCAAGCATCGCGGCAAGGAAGACAAACAGCTCCACGATCGGCACTGGAAGGGTCATTTTTCACCGGTTGACGTTCCCCTCAGGGCACTTCCAGTACGTTTTAACGTTTCCACTTCGGCCCCCATGTGACGGCGGATGCCAAAAATCAGGAACGCAAGCAAGCCGTCCACAAGGAAGGTCGCAAGATAGAACGCATAGTGGTCCTGGGTCAGGAAGAACGTAAGACCGGTCAGGCTGGAAGTGATCTTCAGTACTAGCAGGATATTGAGATACGGTGCAGGTTCGGTAGGCTCCCGCCCCGCCGCAAAGGAACAGGCGGCCGCCCCGATCATATAGGCTAAGGTGAAGATAAGCCAGCCGCCAAAGGAATCCTCCAAGTGGTCCGAGGGGGGTTGTGGCAGTCCTAAGTTCGCTCCCAACTGCCCGATGGTCTGGGCGGCGGACATCGGATAGACCACATACAAGAACCCGAAGAGAAGGAAAATGGTCCCCAGGGCATATAGCAGCAGGGATGAGGTACGGCAGATCGGGAACCAGCCTATTCCCGACGCCCTCGTTACTTCGTCTGTCACGGGGTCCACTCCTTCGCCCAGAGTTCCGCATTGCGCTCCGCTAGGCCAATGATACTGATCATAGGGTTGACTTGTGGAGAGCCGGGCAGCATGCTCGCATCCGACACCGCGAGTCCATCCTCTCCCCATACGAGACCCCGGTCATCGGTCATGCCTAACTCCGCCTCCCCCGCCATTCGTGCCGTTCCGAGCGGGTGGAACGCGAACAAGTGAAGGCTTTCTCGGGGAAGGGGGTCGGCCTCGAAACCGGCGATGTCACCCGGACGGTCAATGGACCGGCCCGCCCCAATGGGAAGGAAGACATGCCGGGCTCCGGCAGCCAAAAGGACCCGGGCCGAGAGCGCCATGGCCTCCCGTATACGCTCGATGTCCCCGGGGTTTAAGCTATAGGATATCCAAGGGTGCCCGGAAGTCTCCGTTATGAGCTGGCCCTCTGAATCCTCGCTCACCATACCGCCGACGATCGCCCATCGATGAAGCAAGGAGAGATAATCCTTGTACTCCCGCCCGATTCGCGGAGTGAGACCGGCCGTACTGAGTATCCCTCGAGGCTGAAAGGTGGCCTCTAGCAGGATCTTGGGGTCATCCCCCCGTATGAAGTAGGACTGGAGCACCCCTTCCCACCCATGGACCTCTTCCGACATTTCCCCCGCCACCTCAAACGAAGGATGGATACGGAGATGTCGGCCGCAATGGGAGCGGGAGCGCCGAAGTCCGCGCCCGGAGAGTAGAGTCGGTGTGTGTAAGGCACCACCCGCCACCACAAGCCATCGAGCCCGGACGGCCACGTTCGCGCCCGGGGAGGATTCCCCCTTACCTCCTCCAAAGCGCGCTCGTACTTCCCAACGGAACTTGCCTTCCCGGATAGGGCGAACGTTTCGGACACGACAACCCGAAATGATCCGGGCACCCCGTGCGAGGGCCTCTGGAAGGTACGATAGCGCCATGCTTCGCTTGGCATCCCTTGGACAACCGATCACGCATTCATCCGACCCACGACACCCCGGGGCGGGACGCGGGATGACACCATGTTCCCTCACGCCTAACGCATCGGCCCCTTTCTTCATGGCCCGGGCGTTCCCCCCCAAGATATCCCAAGTCGGGATCCCGACTCCCAACGTCTTCTCGGCCCGCTCGAAAAACGGGGCCAATCGTTCCGGAGAGAAGGAATGCAATGCAAGATCCGAAGCCCAACGGCGCACCACGGTGTCTGGAGGTCGAAAACAGCTTCCGGAATTGAAAACCGTGGTGCCACCGACCGCGCTCGCTTCCACCACGGACACCACCGGTCGACCGAGGGTGGTCAGCAAACCCGCCCCCCGGTAGTGCCTTGCCATTCTGGCTAACGGAGGTCCACGGAAATCCGCTCGGTTGTACGGGTTTCCTTCCTCTAAGATAAGCACTCGGAGGCCCGATGCTGCCAGAACCTTGGCTGCCGGAGCCCCGCCCGCACCACTTCCGATGATACAGACGTCGCAATCACGATTGGCGGCGACGCTGACTTCCCCTATGGACTGGGTAGGCAGGCGGGGAGCGGGGGGTCCCAGGTCAGACAGCGGAGGCCCGCGGATCCCCAGAGCGGACCGCACCGAATCCCGAGAAGTGTAGGCCCCCTCAATGAGATGGCGAAGAAGTTGGACAAGGGCCCCCGGAATCCCCCCCTGTGCCCCCATCGACGTCAAGTGCTCCTCAGCCGCGCGGGCCGGCAAGGAGCTCAAGCGCGCGCCATGCGACGAAAAGAAGGCGGAAAGGTCGACGGCCCAGACGGCTCCGTGTACGAGCGACCTCGAGATAGGGTCTGCCTCCAAGAGAAGGCGTTCTATTTCCTGTGGTACCCCTTCGTCCATCGCACCCGATGGGACGAACCCCCCCGGAGGGATCAGGGTGTCTGCGATCTTTTCAAGAGGGTTCATCGGCCGTCCGACTCGAGTAACTTCTTGAGCTCAAGCAAAGACTCCTGGGTTTCCCTCCGCACCCGGGAGCGCAGGAAAAGCCAATCGATCAAACTACCGAGTGGACCATATGGGAGCACATAGTGCAGCCTGAACCGCATTCCACTGAACGCCCCTCTAGGCTCGATTTCGCAATGGTCTTCAAACTCGCGGAAAGGCGGCAGGGGAAGCTCTTTCCCTTCTGCTCGCCGTCCGGTCACCATCCGGTCCGTGAAGCGGTGTGGAGGAGCCCACTCTGTCACCTCTTGGACCCAGCCGAAATCCTTCCGACCGAGATGGGCATGGACCTCAAGCAAGGTCCCTACCCGGATCGGCGTGGGGGTGAGATGACGCCCGACCTTTATCGAACGATGCCAGCGGGGGGCATTCTCCCCATTGGAGACAAAGGCAAAGACCTTCTCCGGAGGAGCGCGGATTTCGGTGGTAAACGCTAGGCTCCCCACGTCTTCAAAGCCTACTGGATCGCCTTCCTCAGATCTTCAATGTCCTTATCTGAAAGTCCCTTCAAACTGGCGCCATCCCGGCGCCAAAAGACCCCGCCATCTCGAAACACGACGACCGTAGGTATCACATCCAGATGGAAGGCATTCCACAAGGGGTCATCTGTATCAGACACATCTGCCCATGCCGTTGTGCCTTCGAGCGTTCCCTCTTGCTTCTCGTATCGTCGTCGGAAATCCCGGCAATAGGGACACCACTCCGCCCCGAATGCAACGATCCATTGCCCGTCCCGAAGAAGTCGATCTTCCGAGAAATCCGCACGGCTCAGGTTCTGCATGGACGTCGGGATGCGATTTCCCTTCTTATCTATTCCTCCCGAACCATTCTATCGTACGGTCGGTCGAGAACCAATCCGGACTACCTCGGAGCTATGGTCCGAGGCCCGTGCCGTAATCGAGTATAACGGCCCTTTCCCCCGGGAAGAATCCCAACGAGCGGTACAATATGATCGTGGCTGGATTGGATTGTTCTAAAAAGAGCCCATCCTTATGCACCTGCCGGAACTTTTCCCGGAGAAAAGCGGAAGTCACCTGCGTGGCTAGCCTTGATGAAGGTACCCTTCCAAGGTCTCCACACCGGTGAGCACACACTTTCCGAGACCCACCCAGATGCATTGGTGGACGATACGGATGCAATTCGCCTTCCCCTACGTAATCCATACACCATTTGCCACTGAACGGAACGTCCGGTTCTTCGCCACCGAACGGGCAAAGCCGTCCCTTGAGCGCGGAAGAGGCGCCGGCAAGGTGAATCGGGTGAGGTCCTCGACATCCTCGGGAACGAGACGGAGTGCATCACCGATAGCCTAAGAGTGGAAGCCCTCCCGGGGGACCTACATCACGATCCCTGTGTAGTCCCACGTGAGCTCTGGGCGTCGGATTAGGAACTCCCTCAATCCTGCGTCGTCCGAAACTACATGCCGCACATGAGGCAGGTAGTCCATTGGAGGATGGACTGTTTCCGGTCCTCTGGGGAGATAACACCAAGTCAGGTCATGCTCCGGAAGGGATGAAAGGTGAAGGTACTGGCAGGGCTGATCGTCACAGTGCACCACGTAGAGCTTCCTTCTATCGGGCGCATCTGACCTGAGGGAGCATACGGGATATTGGCCGCGGACTGGGTCAGAAAGATGGTATGAAAGGTTTCCGGGACCGAGTTCGGCGACCTGGATCAAATCTACGTCATGAATAATGCGAACGCCGGAGCGCAAACCCTGAGACGTCTATATATCATGAGTTGAGGTTTCCCCTGCATGGTCGCATTCGAACTTGACAAGACCATGTCCCCGCGCGGAGACCAGCCCGAGGCGATACGGGAATTGGTCTCCGGGGTGAAGAGGGGGGAGCCATATCAAACCCTCCTCGGGGTAACCGGTTCTGGCAAGACATTCACAATGGCGAACATCATTGCTGCGCTGGATCGGCCGGCACTTGTCATTTCCCCTAACAAGACCTTGGCCGCGCAACTCACGAGCGAGTTCCGTGCCCTCTTCCCCCAGAACGCCGTGGAGTACTTCGTCAGCTACTATGACTACTACCAGCCAGAGGCATATGTTCCTGCCTCGGACCTTTACATCGAGAAGGACGCCTCGGTCAACGCGGAGATTGACCAACTGCGGCACCGAGCGACACAGGCGCTCTTGACTCGGAGGGATGTGATTGTCGTCGCCTCGGTCAGTTGCATCTACGGGCTTGGTTCCCCGGAGGAATACCGCTCGAGCATCTTGGAGCTGCATACCGGAGATGCCCTCCCTCGGCGCGAATTGCTGGCCAAACTGGTTTCCATGCGTTACGAACGCAATGATGTCGAACTGGACCGGGGCCGCTTTCGAGTGCTCGGCTCTACCTTGGAGATCATGGACACGGTCTCCCGGATGTACCGGGCGACGTTCGCAGGAAACGTGCTCGAGACGCTCCATGAAGTGGACCCCACCACGCGCGAGGAACTTCGCCCATTGACGGCGATCGCTCTTTTCCCGGCAACCCATTTCGTGACGGCATCCGAGAAGCTGGAGAGCATCATCGCCGAGATCCGTACGGAGTTGGGCGCGCGGGTGAAGGAACTGGTGGACCAGAACAAACCCCTCGAGGCCCAACGCCTCAAGACCCGTACCGAATATGATATCGACATGATTCGGGAAACCGGGTACTGCAGTGGCATCGAGAACTACTCTCGATTCTTCTCCGGACGGTCTCCCGGTGAGCCCCCCTTTACCCTTCTCGATTTCTTTCCCGAAGACCGCCTGACGTTCGTGGACGAGTCTCATGTCACGCTTCCGCAGCTCCGGGGAATGTACGAAGGTGACCGGACCCGGAAGAACAACCTCGTCGACTTCGGGTGGCGGCTGCCATCGTGCCGCGACAACCGTCCGTTGAAATGGAAGGAGTTCCTAGCTCACACGCCTCAGGCCATTTTCGTGTCGGCCACCCCGGGCCCGCTCGAACTCAAGCTGAGCCGGACGATCGTAGAGCAGGTCATCCGACCTACGGGGCTCGTGGACCCCCCCATCGAGGTACGACCGTTAAAGGGACACGTGAACGACCTGATCGAAGAGATCCGCCAGAAGGTGAGTCATGGGGAACGAGCGCTCGTCACCACCCTGACTAAGGTGACAGCGGAAGACTTGGCCGATCATCTGGCGTCCAAGGATCTGAAAGTTCGTTACCTTCATTCCGAGGTGGAGACCCTCAAGCGGATCGAGGTGATCCGCGACCTGCGCCTTGGGGTGTTCGATGTCCTTGTCGGGGTCAACCTCCTCCGAGAGGGGCTGGACCTCCCCGAAGTGGGACTCGTGGCCATCCTCGATGCCGACAAGGAAGGATACCTGCGCTCCGAGACCTCCATCATTCAAACCGCTGGCCGGGCTTCCCGGAACGTAGACGGGAAGGTGATACTCTACGCGGACCGGCAGACCGGTTCTATGGAACGGGCCATCCGGGAGATGGCGCGAAGACGTCAGAAGCAGATCGAGTACAACTCGGCCCATGGGATCGTTCCCGCTACGGTGATGAAGGAGGTCCGCGGTCTACTGGCCGAGAACTTGGGGTCCGCCTCCGGGGAACTCTCGGTCTCGCATCTGGGCAAGTACTGGAAGGACAAGCTGCCCCTGCTCGTAGCGAATCTCGAAGAGGAGATGCGTCTCGCGGCCGAGGAACTCGATTTTGAGGAGGCCGCCCGCATCCGGGACCGTATTCGCAAGTTGCTGGATTCGGCCAGTCCGGCCTCCCGGCCCCGGGCTCCGGAACGTATTTCACGGCCTTAGAATGGCAAGCGCAAGAACTATCCCTTTCCTGGATATGCGATCAGCAGCGCACATGGGTCCTTTGCACCAAAAGTCTACGGCTTTCTCGGGCTCTGTGCCAAGCAGACTGTTCTCATGGACGGAACCCTTGTTGCCTAGGGGGGAATGATTGATGGCAACCGGAACCGTCCCCCCAGTGCCGTTCGTGTCCCGAACTGGTGAAGTCTTGGTCTCAGGAAGAGGACTTCTCAACCATCAGTCCTCTAAGATGAACAACGAAGCCCCCTTTGGCGTCGATACTCCTGGTACCAAGACCTCGGGGATCCAAGAGGCCGTCGACTGGCTCTATTCCCACCGCAAGGGGAACAACCGGACGGCTGAAGGGGGCCGCATCCGGGTCGTCGGGGACGTGGCCATCCATGACACTGTTCGGATCCCCATCTGGCCCGGACTATTGTTCGAGGCCGACCATATCACCGTGGCCATGCAGGAGGGGGATGGGTTCCTGATCGGTCACGACTACAAGGAGCTCGGGGACATCATCATCGGAGGGTCCACCCTCTCCATCCGGGTTTTGGACGGGCCGTTCGTGGGCAACCGGGGTCCGGCACTCCCCAAGTATTCAAGCCGTGGCACCACGGGGCTCCATGTGAAACAACTGGACGGCGGTCGGATCGATATCGGCATGGTGCGGTTCTTCACGCGTTATGGGATCTTCCTTGACGGTTTCGACGAAGAGGATGCCCATGCGGCCTGCATCGACAATCTCATCCTCGTCAATGCGTTCACGTCGAACGGTGTCGGTCTCCGGACCCGGAGCAATTCAAGCCCGCAAGGGAGCTTCACGGGCGGAAATCGGTTGATGCTTGGTCATTTCCTCGGCAATTTCTATGGAATCCTTTTGGACGCCGATACGGACGAGGGCGGGCACGTCAGTGTGACGAACCCTACGAGCATCAACAATCACCTCTTCGCGACCGTGGAAGATTCTACGGTGCTCATGCTGCAGCAACGACCCCCGGATGCCGCGGACGTTATCATCAACTCGACCGCGTGCTTTCTTGTGTTGAATGCCAAAGTCGCTGACCTGCGGGGCGACCAGAACTTCCTGGTGATGCCGGGGGTCGAACGGTTACGACGCTCCCGTCCTGAGGATCATAATGTGGTCGCCGCTCCGACCATGCGTCCCGGTGGGTTCTTCTAATTTCTCAGCGATGGGGAAACAGGGGGACAGGAATCCGTTCGATTATACCCGGAAACCCCGGGGGAGTAGGAACGGCATCCTGGTTATCGAGCTCATGGTACTAACCGTATCCGTTTTCCTGATCGGCGTGGTGACGGGTGCTGTCCTCGCGCTCATGGAGTATGAAGGGACCTTTCCTCAGGTAAACTCCTCCACGTGGATCGCCATCGGTACCCTTGGCGTGGCGATCGCTACGGCCGCAACGGCAACGCATGAAGCGCTCAAGGAGCACCGAAGTCGGACCCCGAACCTCCAGTTGGTGCTGATGGAGTCCACGCACCCCCGGGCCAAGCCGACGGACTTTGGTGGTGTGGTCACGGTAAAGAACCTGGGTCCGGGTACTGCGCGGAATGTCATCGTCACGACCTTTGCCTATCCGGTGGGTACGGTCCTCACGGAGTCGCGCGACGAAGCTGTCGGGCCGACGACGTGGTCGGGAGTGGAAGAGCGCGGCGCTTTAGATGCCGGGGAGGCTTGGGTCATCCAGGCTGAGGAGTTCACTGGCTCTGACGTCAAGGTCCTGCCGAAATTGCCCCCCGGCGACTACTACTATGAATTCCTTCTCGAAGCGGAGACCGTGTTCGGGTCCCAAATCCGCCCCGTACGGGAGACACTAAGTCGTGTACGTTCCGAACAGGACATCGGGGCAGGCCCCATCAAGGTCTTCCGCTGGAAGATCGTCCCCGAGGCCGAAGCCATGGCTTCCCGAAGGAAGGCCGAAGCCACCTGGAGACAACGGGCCGAACGATTGGATTCCGGGCCCTTGCGCCATTGAAAGAGGGCTACCACCCCCCCATCGCTCCTTCCTCTTGCAGCCACAAACAGCCTAAATGGGGATTGCAGTAACCCAAGGACGATGGTCATGGCAGAGGCGAAGCGAGAGATCCATTGGCGCCCATGGGGTGAGGAGGCTTTCGCCCTCTCCCGGAAACTAGGACGGCCCGTTCTCCTCGATATCGGGGCAACCTGGTGTCACTGGTGTCATGTCATGGAGGAGACCACCTACTCCGACGATGAGGTCATTCGCCTGGTGGAAGAGTTCTACGTGCCGATTAAGGTCGACCGCGACCGGAACCCAGAGATCGACCGTCGGTACCAGTCGCTTGTCGGCTCTGTCACGGGAGAGGGAGGATGGCCTCTCACGGCGATCCTGACTCCGGAAGGGGACCTCATCACGGGCGGTACCTACTTCCCGGCCAAAGATGGGGGAGGGCGCCCTGGTCTGCGTCGGGTACTCCGGGACACGGCGAATCAATGGCGCACGCGGTCCAAAACCGGAGGCCTCGACACGTATCGCCTAGGCACGGGTGAACCGAAAGTGCCCTTATCGTCGGATGGGGAGGCACAACGGAAGTTCCTCGGCAGTGTATCGGATTCTATCGAGACCAATTTTGACGAACTCCATGGGGGATTCGGCCTGGCTCCGAAGTTCCCTCACCCGTTTTCGGTCTCGCTTGCGTTCGCTCTGGAGCACAGTCAACACAACGAGCGGTTAGGTCGTATCGCTTGGGAAACCTTGAAGCACATGGCCGACGGGGGCGTCCACGACCAGCTCGGTGGGGGGTTCCACCGGTACTCCGTGGACGCAGCGTGGCACATTCCTCACTTTGAGAAGCTTGCCATCGACCAGGCCTTCCTTCTTAGGAATTTCCTCGAGCTCCACGCCGTCTCGCACGATGAGGAAGCTCTATTGGTGGTACGCGGCATCGTCGGATTTTGCCGGGAAGTGCTCTCGGATTCCCATCCAGGATTGGCCTCGAGCCAGGACGCAGATCGCTTTCCGGGAGACGATGGCAGTTACTTCACGTGGACCCGACGGGAGCTTGCTGAGCATCTCACGCGAGAAGAACTTCGCGTGGTCCAGCACCGTTTCGGCATCGACACCGACGGGACCATGCCTCATGACCCCGACCAGAACGTGCTCTATCGGCTCTTTTCAAACAAAGAGATCGCTGAAGCGATGGGGCTTTCAGAAGAAGAAGTGGGAAGGCTCCTCGGTTCGGCCCTGCAGAAGATGCGGGGCCTACGCGCTTCCCGTAAAGTGCCTGCCGTCGATGTTACCCGATATGCCAGTGTGAATGGCTATCTAGCAGGGGCACTGGCGCTCGCGGGAAGAGTGCTCGGAGACACTGAGCTCGTGCAGGCTGCGGAAGCAGCTGTGGGCCTGTTCATCTCTCCAAAGATAGCCCAACGTGGGGTTCCCCATGAGGTCAGCCGGGATGGCGACCCGCGCGGATGGGGAATCCTGGAGGATCAGGCATCGATTGCCTGGGGTCTTCTCGATCTGGCAGAAGTGACGGGAAAAAAGTCACTTCTGGACAGTGCCCACAGCCTGCTTGAATTCATCTCCACCAAATTCACCGATTCATCGGGTTTGCTCTCGGATATTGCTCCCGATGTGTTTGATGGACATATCCCCTCAAGCGCAGGGCAACAACGCTTTCCACTGGAGGATACACCCCTTCTCTCACCCAATGCTGCCGTGGCTCTGGCGTGGGAAAGGTTCGCGGACCTGTCGGGAGAGACCGGGGCTACCGATCGGGCATGGAAGCTCTTCACAGCCGCGATTCCACATCTGGAGGGGACCGGTTTCTTTGCCTCAAGCATGGCACTTGCCGCTCATTTGCACACAATCGAGCCCGTCAAGGTCACGATCGTTGGGGACCGTGCAAGGTCCCAGGAGCTACTCCGCTCCGCTCTCGAAACGTTTCATCCTCGAAAAGTAGTTTTGGATGGTCGAGCATTCGATGGGATGACGTTGCCGCCAGAGTCCGAAGCATCTCTCTCCCAGGACAGCGCTGACGCTTTCGCCATCATTTGCATCGGGAACCGTTGTCTCAGTCCGGAAAGAGATCCGGTAAGGCTGTCCGAAAGCATAAGGACGGCCGGTCGCGGCGCGAAAGATGGGAAGGGACCTACACTCCCCGGATAGCGATACTAACAAGCTAATACCCCCCCTCGCTTCGGTCGATTCGATGCCGCGGGTCAGCGTGGTAATGGGAAGCAAGAACGATTATGATTGCATGTCGAGCGCTGTTTCTCTCCTGAAAGACTTTGGAGTGGAGACGGAGGCTCTGGTGGTGTCTGCGCACCGAACTCCGGAACGACTCTTCGAATTTTCAAGGAACGCTGCCAAACGTGGCATTGAGGTCATTATCGCCGGTGCCGGTGGGGCCGCCCACCTTCCGGGTATGGTCGCCTCAATGACAACCCTCCCAGTCATCGGTGTCCCTGTTCCGAGCAAACACCTTTCGGGCATCGATTCTCTGTTGTCCATCGTGCAGATGCCGCTCGGGGTACCGGTGGCGACTGTTGCCATCGGCAATGCTGCCAATGCCGCTCTCTTGGCCGTGCGAATACTTGGTCTTAGTGACCCTGTACTGGCGGGAAAGATGGAAAAGTACATGGCGGACCAGACGGCAAATACATTGAAAGCCAGTTTAGATTAGTAAGGTGAGTACCCTGTCAAATCTCCTGGTCGGAAAGGGTACGCAGCCCGTACTTTTCATCCTCACCGAAAAGGTCCGCCAAATTCATGCCCCTGGTACAGCTTACCCTTTAATGCAAGATCTGTGAAGGGACCCATGCATTGGGAGATTCCAAAATGAAAGTAGGGATCATTGGTGCTGGACAGCTCGGGTGGATGATGATCACCGAAGGGAGGAAGCTGCAGCACCAATACCTTGTTCTTAGTGAGAATCCAGGACCGGCATCCAAGGTAGCGGACGGAAATTTTTCTTTAAGGGATTATCGGAGGTTTGTTGATAAGTGTGATGTGGTGACCCCAGAATTCGAACACACGAACCCCTCGATATTCGAGTACGCCCAAGAGCAGGGAAAACTCCTCCCTTCCATGGACGCTCTTTCACTGAAAGTCGACCGCTCGCTAGAGAAGAGTTTCTTGGCGGAACACGGGTTCCCGGTTGCCAAGTTCAGTGTCGCCCGGGAAGGTGCGGAGGCAATCAAAATGGCAAAGGCTTTCGGTCGTTCAGTGATCAAAGCTTCGAAGGGGGGATACGACGGAAAGGGGCAGTACTACATCGGCGAGACCGGGAGGTTGCCCACGGAAGCACTTACTGCCCCGGGCTACGTGGTGGAAGAATTCATTGAGTTCGAGACAGAGGCATCGATCATCGCGTCCCGGGATCGAGACGGAGTGAAGCTCTTTCACCCGCCCTCACTGAACAAGAACCTGAATGGTATCCTGTTCTCAAATGAGGCACCCTGTGAAGATTACGGCATGAAGCGGATAACCTCTCGGTTGATGGACTCGTTGGGTTACGTAGGGGTGATGGCCGTCGAATTCTTTATCGTCAACGGGAAAGCCATCGTGAATGAATTTGCGCCTCGAGTGCATAACTCGGGCCATCACACTTTGCACGGTTCCTCCATATCCCAGTTTGAACAACACATCCGCGTTATCACGGACCTTCCCGTGACTTCACCCGAGCTCTTCCGACCTAGTGGCATCGTCAATGCCGTCGGTTTGAATGTCGATCGTCACCTTCAGGAGGCCGTACTCTCGATCCCAGAGACGCACTCGTACTCCTACGGGAAGCAAGAGACGCGCCCCGGCCGCAAGATGGGGCACGTTAACCTTACCGCTGAGGGCCTAAAGACCCTGAGGAAAAGGTCGGCTCAGGTCGTAAACGCCCTCTATGGCAACGACCCATCCGAAAATTTCGGTTCTTGAGCCAAACCTTGGTCCCCGCGCCCCGTCCTCCGTTTTCTGCCGCGGACATGGATTACGCGTCCATCGGCAGCGCGCACTAGGCGGTCCATGACGGCGAGACCTAAGCCGCGGATGGGTATCCCCTCGACCAGCATCTCTTGGACACCCGAAGCGTCGGCATCTCTCAGAACACGAAAAAGACGAGAAGCCACAGTACTGGGAGTATATCGCGAGCCGAATTTCCATACCCCCTCCCCTTTCAACGGGGACTCCCAGCTCACTAAGAGCGCCAAGGATATGTGCAGCTGGCGCAATGCACTCCGGCGCAGACGCATCGCCTCCCAGACCAAAGAAGGGGGACCAACGTAGAGCGTCACCCTCGCCTTGGGAGCATAGTGCCGATGGCGCAATCCGGGAGACCGGGGCGGGTTGGTGTCCGTCGCGGAATTTTCTCTGAAAAATGTAGGTAACACGATCGACGGGGCGACCTTCCGAATTCGTTCAACGGAAAGTCCCCCGGGGCGCAGTACCACGGGCGGGGAGGTTCGGACATCTATGACCGTCGACTCAACCCCAATCGGCGAGTTTCCGGCAAGGAGAAGGACGTCCACCTTGCCAGATAGTTCTTGCAACAAGTAAGCCGGGGAGGTGAGGCTGGGCCGGCTTGAGAGGTTCGCACTGGGAGCGGCGACAGGAACCCCCGCCCCCGCAATCAGCTGACGGGCAATGGGATGGTTTGGAACGCGCACCGCCACGCTGTCCATACCCGCGGTCGTCACCTTAGGGACATCGGATCTCGCCGGCAACACCAAGGTCAATGGCCCCGGCCAAAAATTAGCGGCCAAGCGCTTGGCCAAGGCAGGCACCTGTTGGGCCACGAGGGGAAGATCGTCGACGGAGGACAGATGAACTATCAAGGGATTGTCGGAAGGTCTACCCTTGACGCGAAAGATATCACGTACGGCCCTTTCGGAAAGGGCATTGGCCCCGAGCCCGTACACGGTCTCCGTGGGAAATACAACAAGGCCTCCCTTCCTTAGGACTGTGGATGCATAGGCTAGCGCCCTTTGGTCATCCTTTCCTCCAGAAAGGCGAAATATGCGGGTCCGACGACGTCGGAGTCGTGCCTCCTTGGATTTGCGCATAAACAGCCCCTAGCCCTCAGTGGAGAGTCATTGGCCCTGTCCTAAGGAAAATCCCGGTTTACCATCGAAAGTGAAAAGCCCTTCGGTCTTTATGGGAGGCAACCCTGCCGTCACAAGCCGGGATTCAAGTGCGATGATCTCTTCATGAGTGACTTTTCCAATGCCGTTGGGATTTTGGAAGCGGCAACGCCAGTGGTCAACACAGAAGGTCTCAGATATCCCGCCGGGATAGACTTTTGTCCCTCGATTTGTGATCATCACAAGGCGGAGTTCAGGAGAGGACAATTTCTCAAGGTCCTTGCCCAAGGCCTCTGGGGAGCCAAGCCACTCGACAAAGACATCCACGCCCACGAGTTCCTTGTGTGCGCGCGGGCGTTCTCGGGGTTTAGCAACAATTGGGGGACTGTGCACCGGGTAGCTTACCTCCTTCAACACCTGCGGTTTCGTTCCAAGACGTTCGATCACCGCGTTCGCAAACTCGCTTGTGCTGACTTTGGCTTTTGAACGGGAGGGATCGTAGATGTCGTACGTGTGTACTCCATCTTCGATGGTTCGTAACCAAGCGTTCTGAACTCGGGTCGCCACATCCCCCTGGCCAATGTGAACAAGCATACGCACCCCAGCCAAGAGCAATCCGGATGGGTTCGCCATATTTTGTCCCGCGCGTTTGGGAGCGGACCCGTGGATCGCTTCAAACATCGCCACTTCACTTCCTATGTTCTCGCTGCCCACTAGACCGACAGAGCCCGCGATTTGAGCGGCCACATCGGACAAAATGTCCCCGTAAAGGTTCGGGAGAACCAGTACGTCGAACTGTTCCGGGGTATTCGCCATCTTTGCCGCACCAATGTCGACGATCATGTGCTCACTGGTCAGGTCGGGATACTCGATCGCCACCTCATCAAACACCTGGTGGAACAAGCCATCGGTTTGTTTCATGATGTTGTCCTTGGTAAAACACGTTACCTTGCGACGGCCGTAGCGACGGGCGTATTCGAAGGCGTATCGGACCACTCGCTCTGTACCGGGTCTTGAAATCAGCTTGAGGCACTGGGTCACTTCATCTGTTTGGCGATGCTCTATTCCGCCATAGAGGTCTTCTTCGTTCTCACGGACGATAACCATGTCCATTCCGGGATGCTTTGTAGCGATGAACGGCTCATAGGAAAGGCACGGCCGAACGTTCGCGAAGAGCCCCAACGTTTTTCGGACGGTCACATTGAGGCTCTTGAACCCACCGCCTTCCGGAGTGGTCACGGGGGCTTTCAGGAATACCTTGGTTCTTCGAAGCGACTCCCAGGCTACGGGTTCAATGCCGGCGGTGATTCCTCTATCGTAGACCGCCCTGCCTATCTGGATCACTTCCGGAGCTAGGCGCGCCCCCCCCGCGTTTAGGATGCGAAGGGTGGCATCCATGATCTCGGGGCCTATCCCATCACCGTACGCTACCGTGATCGGCACCGCCGAACCGGAGACTTCGTTACTTGTGGTCGACATGTCACCGCATAGGTTTCACACTATAAATCCTGCGGAGTTTGGCTTTCCCGTGCACGCTCGGATAGCGATTTGCCGGCGGGGGCAATTCTCTTTCTTCCGGATGCAGTGTCCATCCGTCAAGGGAAGTCCCGGTCGCCCTTTCATGAGCGGGCGGACCGTCAGTCCGCTTTCCTACGAGCTCGAGCTTGCGCCATCCGCCCTTGAGATCCGAAGTCTCCCATGACTCCGTACTTCTCGAAGCGGCTTTCCGCGGGGTTCGGGTCTTTATCGGTATTCTGGGTAGCCCGGTGCGGCGCAAACGTCCAATTCAGGTGAAAGACGGAAATACTCTTGGTCTTCTGTCGAGTCATGGCCTGGCGGATATTTGAACTCCCAGCCGAGAAGAAAGAGGCGCTTGAACTGGTATTGCAAGACAATGTTCTATGGCGCCAAACGCGAATATTCAAGGAGGCCTCCCTCTACGGTGGCAAGGCTGGAGATTATTACCTTTACATGAACGGAGCGGACGAAGCGATGGCCCGGGCGGACACGATGGTCCCTCCCATCGGAAAGAAGCTGACCGGGGCCGATGCGGAGAAAGTGTACGCCCAGATCCGGGAGGAGGAAGATCGGGCCGCTTCTGGAATGGGGATGATATTCCCCGATTGAAGGCCACCCCGATCCCGACCTTGCCTGAACGGGCCTTACGATTGGCTCGCCCGCCCGGTACCCGGCTCCCTTGGGGTAGGGTTCTCAATATTCTGGAACGACGATATTCTGTCGGGAAATGGAAGGTACCCCACTTGAATGCGCGACACCCTGACCCGTTTCAGGTGCTCGTTAGCACGATCCTCTCGCAGCGCACTCAAGACCAGGTCACGTATGGTGTCGCAGACGAACTGCTGAACCCCCACCCGACACCAGAGGAACTTTCGAAATTGAGCGTGGGCGAGATCGAGAGGATCATCCATCGCGTGGGCTTCCCTCGGCCGAAGGCTGAGGCCATTTCGAAGATATGTCGAATCCTACTGGAGAGATACCATGGGGAGGTTCCCCGTGAGATGGACACGCTTCTAGGACTGCCCATGGTCGGGCGTAAGACGGCAGGCTGTGTAATCGTCTACGGGTTTGATGGGGACGCCCTGCCTGTGGACACTCATGTCCACCGAATATCGAACCGTCTTGGGGTGGTCCGGACCCGGACCCCTGAAGAGACCGAGATGGCGTTAATGGCCATCGTGCCGAAACCCCTATGGAAGAAGGTGAACCCCCTCCTTGTCCAGCACGGGCAGAACATCTGCCGTCCAATCGGTCCCCGATGCGGAGAATGTCCTATCTCACGCTACTGTCTTTTCTACCGGAACCAGCCCCGAAGCAACGCAGGGACGTCGGGGGTTCGAAAGGGGAGCGTTAGTAAGGCGACGAAATCCTCGGGGGCTCTAGTCCCGGGTCATGATGGTGTATCGAACCCGGGTCCCGGCAAGCGCGCTATGCAACTTACGAATGATGGCCCCATACTGTTCCGGTGTCTCCCAAGCGACCGAGAAATCGTAGTCACCCACCTCGGTGCGGAACCCCATCTTCTTCAGATCTTCAACCATATCGAGCGGCCCGGCTCCTTCACTGCTGAAATACATCTTGACGTAGGTTCTCATGGACGACTCCGCGCAGGTTCGAAAGGGACCCGAATCCATAAAAGCTTTGTGTGGAACGATTGTCGGTCCCCTCCCAACTATGGATGAAAAGGAGTACCAGAACGAATTCTTTCGGCAGAAAGGGTTCGTGCGGCAAACCTGCCGGGGTTGCGGGAGCGCGTTCTGGTCCGAGAGACCCCGCGAGCTCTGTTCTGAGACCCCGTGCACTCCGTATTCCTTCCCCGGAAACAGTCCTATCCAGAAAAGTTATTCCGCGGATCAGTTTCGAGAGCTCTACCTTCACTACTTCGAACAACGCGGACATACCCGGATCGCTCGCTACCCTGTGGTTCCGAGGTGGAGGGACGACGTGTTCTTCGTACAGGCGTCTATCTACGATTTTCAGCCCTGGGTGACCTCCGGGGCTGTTGAGCCCCCCGCAAACCCCCTCGTGATCTCGCAGCCCTGTCTCCGATTCACTGACGTTACCGAAGTTGGAGTTACCCAACGCCACCTCACCAGTTTCGAAATGATGGCCCATCACTGCTTCAATTACCCCGGTCGAGAAATCTACTTCAAAGACCGAACCGTGGAACTCTGTCACGAGTTCCTCACCTCCGAGCTTGGAGTGGACGGTACGATTGTGAGCTACAAAGAAGAGGAATGGGAAGGCGGTGGGGATATGGGCCCGTCCCTTTCGGTTGGCTTGTCCGGGCTTGAGGTTGCCACCTTGGTCTTCATGCAGTATACCAACAAAGGAGGGGTCGTCCGCCCCTTACCACTCCGTATCGTGGACACGGGATATGGGCTCGAAAGATTCACATGGATCTCCCAAGGCACGCCCACCATTTACGATGCGGTTTTCGGTGAAGTGTTCCGTGACCTGCCTTCTACGATCGCGCCCAAGGACCTGGCCGTCCTAGTCGACCACTCTCGAAGCTTCGTCTTAATGCTCACTGACGGGGTCGTCCCGTCCAATGTACATGCCGGTTACCTTGCCAGAATGCTTCTTCGCCGAATGCTTCGGATCCTAGCCCGATACCCCAACGGAATCGGATTGATCGACGTCATGGAGCAGGTCCGACGTCATCTCTCCCGGACCCTTCCAGGCCTCGACCTCAGTGATCGGACCCTTCGGCAGATCGTGGAGATCGAGGAACAACGGTTTTCCGAGACCCTAGAGCGCGGGCGTTCCCACATTCGAAAGCTCAAGGAGAAGCTCGACCAAGAAGGTCGAAAGATCAGTGTCCCGGAACTGCTCACCCTCTATGACTCCCGTGGGATCACCCCGGACATCGTGGAGGAAGAGCTGGGAATGACGGGGCTCAGCCCTCCCGACTTCTTCGCCTTGGCAGCCAAATTACACCAGGAGGGAACGGAATCCACCGAAAAGCCAGGCGCACCGGCTGAGGACACTTCTCCACCAGATATGCCCAGCGACTTGCCCCCGACCCGAGTACTCTACCATACGGACCCTTACACACTGTCCTTTTCCGCAAAGATCGTCTGGGCCTTCGAGTCTTGGGTGGTGCTCGAATCGACGTACTTTTACCCCACCGGGGGGGGTCAGATCACCGATACCGGAAAGATCGCAGGCGTTCCAATATCAGAAGTAGTTCGCAAAGGCCCGTGGGTTTATCACCGAGTAGCCCCGGGTCACCGCTTTGCCCAGAAGACAGGAGAGACCGTGCCATGTGAGATACTGGGCGCCCGACGGCAGCAACTGATGCAACATCACACGGCCACGCACATTCTAAACGGAGCGCTCCGAAGACTGCTAGGCCCTCACGTGTGGCAGGCCGGGGCCTTCAAGGGAATGGAGGAGGCGCGGCTCGATGTGACACATTTTCGGAGCCTTACCCCGACCGAACTCCGTAACGTTGAACGTCTGGCCAACCAGGTCATCCGGGAAGATCGGCCAGTGAAGAGCTACTTCCTGCCTCGGTCCGAGGCCGAGAACAGATTCGGGTTCTCTATCTACCAGGGAGGTGCGGTACCTGGCAAGGAGCTACGCATCGTGGAGATCGACGGCTTCGATGTCGAAGCCTGCGGAGGCACCCATTGTACGCATACCTCCGAAGCCGGGTACCTACGGGTACTTTCGACAGAGCGGATACAGGACGGCATGGTCCGCTTGCATTTTGCTGCTGGCGAACGCGCGCTCGATATCGTAGATGAGCAGGCGGAGATCCTACACGGGCTCTCCGTGAAGCTTGCGCAGCCGATAACCAACATTCCGCGTGCTGTCGATGAGCTTCTCGAGAAGAAGCGGCTGGATGAGAGGGCAACCCGGAAGAATTCTTCTCGGGAACTGGCCGACCTCGCCCGCAGGTTAGAGACTGACCCGTCTCACGCTATCGACCTTGGCAATTCGATCCGTGCGATCTGGTCCGTTACCCCAGTGGCCGTCAGCCAGCTTCAGGACCTGGCCCGATTGCTTTCCTCCCGTCCGGGCACCATCGTGCTCCTTGCGGCCATCGAGGGTGACCGCTGGACCCTTTTCTTCGCTTCAGGGTCTCCCGACCGATTCTCAGCGAGGGACCTTTTGGATGGGGTGCTTAGGATCTGGCCGGGAAAGGGAGGGGGCAATGCCTCAGCGGCACGCGCGTCCGGGCCCGCCCAAGGGAATCCTGAGTCCCTCCTAGAGTCGGCGCTCACTGTAGCCCGTTCCTTGGCTTCGGAGAAGATGAGCGGAGCGAGAGCGGCGGTTTAATATAAGGCGAAAGTATGGCAGGAGCCGAGGGAGATCCTACGATGGAGTCGGGTGTGGTTCAAACGGCGATACCTCCGGAGCTGATATCATTCTTAGGAGGGGCAGGCGGCAGGAGTCTTATCGTCAAGGGAGGGGCAGGTACCGGAAAGACCACATTTTGTCTCGAGGTCCTCGAGAAGGTCGGGAAGAAGGGGCAGAGCTTCTATCTTTCTACCCGAGTCTCCGATGACGCACTATATCACCAGTTCCCCTGGCTCAAACAGACCGAGATGCGCACCCGAATTTTCGACTCCGGTAAGATCCTTCTCGATATGCTTGTTGGGCGGGACTCGGCTCGCTCCTCTCAGGAACCTTCACCTGACCAGAAAGCCAAGGTCTCGGGAGCTCGGGACTTCTTGAAGAGCATAGGCGGTGAAGGCGAGCGCCCAACGAAGGTGGACCGCGCCCGGCTGACTGCTCTGATGCAGCACACCCGGATGCCGGAAGTGGAACACGTCTACGACCGGATCGAGAAAGTGCTTCCTGAGAAGTCACTCCTCGTGGTCGATTCCCTTGAGGGCATCACGCACCGCTACGGCCTCGAGATGGAGGAGTTTGTCATGTGCCTTCAAAAGGACCTGGTGGAAAACTCCAATACCAACGTCATTCTCGTCCTGGAGAAGGCAGAAGCCGGCGGGATAGAATACTTGGTGGACGGTTTGGTCTCTCTCAGCCGGGAAGAGGTGGACGAGCGCCGGATCCGTCACGTGCGTTTCGACAAGCTCCGGGCGACGAACATTTCCAAACCCCGGTATGCCGCCACCCTATCGCAAGGGAGGTTCCGAGCGTTAGGTGGACTGCATTCCCGGGCCAGCAACAATGGTCACGCCGGTTCATCCCGCCAGTGGCAGGCAATCCCCGACTCTCCTACGCACTTTTCGAGCGGTGTACCCGACATCGATGCGCTCATGGGTGGGGGTTACAAGCGGGGCTCGTACAACGCCTTTGACATTGACATCAACGTCTCGATCGATGATTACTACCATCTGTTCATACCCACCTTCCTGAACTTCCTGGCCCAGGGTCGGGGGATGATGGGCGTCCTCGCCGGTGGGGAGTATCCCGATCGGCTCAAGGAACTCATCACACAACACCTGCCATCGAACATCTTTGACTCCCGGGTGAGGATCATCGATTACACAGCGACAGAGCAGACCTCGCCGTACATCCTTCCCTTCGGGCGGATAAGGAGCAGCGCAGATGCCCAACGGGCCTACGAAGAGATTGAGCGGGCCGTGCGTGGCGGCCAGGACAAGAACCCTTACATCGAGTACACGGCGTTCGATACCCTCGAGTATCAACAGGGGGACAACATGGCCATTACAGGGCTCTTTCAAGCCGTCCAGCGGACTAAGATCATGGGCAACCTCGGGATCGGACTGCTCAAGCCTGGTCTTATGGTGACCTCGGAGATCATCAACATGATGGATACATACTTCCGGGTAGTGAACATCGATGATTCTCCATGCATCTATGGTATCCGGCCAAGGACACTAATTTACGCTATCGGGATCGATGAGCAACGGGGTGCGCCCCATGTATCCCTCACTCCGATCGTGTGATCACGGCGAGGGTCTGCATGGCCGCCCTCGGTCCTCACCTTGGCAGCCCGAGTAACCCATCCGTTGCCCTAGAGCATGCCGCGTCCTCAATCCGATCGGCGTACGGCCCTTCGGTCCGAACGGCGCCGACACAGAATCGTTGGGAATGTTATCACCGAGTATCGGTAGAGACCAGTGCAAAGCTTTACTGCCCCGAGATTGGGCTGTTCACGGTGAACCACGGACTCACGGCCGTCCTGGCAAGTGGACGAAGAAAGGATTCGTACCTGTCCGGTTGGCTCCCGCTCGAACAACCGCTTTCTTTGGCTCCCTTGTCCGATTTCGCTCCTGAGACGTTTCAGTGGGCTGACGCGGCCAGGAACCTCCTTCTCCGGACCAAGGAGATCCCACAGGCATCTCTTTCGACCATCCAAGCTCTTCCGGCAGCCCGTTGGCAAAGGGATGTCGACAATGGGACGATCGAGGCATTCAATTGAAAGACGCTGCAACACGTATTCAAGACATAGAGCGGGCGATAGAATCCGAGCTCCCTGGGGATACCCGGGCCATCGCCGCCGTTTCAGGGGGTATCGATAGCACGGTCGCGGCGTTGCTCGTGGCCCGTGTCGTTGGCCAACGGCTACGTCCCTTGTTTGTGGACACAGGCCTTCTTCGCCAAGGGGAGGCGGAGAAGGTGCTCGATACGGTCCGGCGTTCGGGACTTTCTCTTGAGCTCATCGATGCCCGAGAAGAGTTCTTCCAAACTCTGAAAGGGGTGGTCGACCCAGAGGAAAAGCGCAGTCGGATCGGCGAGGCCTTCATCCGAGTCTTCGAAAAGGAGTCGGCCCGTACCGGCGCCACCCACCTCGTTCAGGGGACCATTGCCCCTGACTGGATCGAGAGCGGAGGTGGTATGCGGGACACAATCAAAAAGCACCACAATGTGGGGGGGTTGCCGAAGGACATGCGGCTCAAGGTGGTCGAGCCGCTGCGCGATCTTTACAAGGATGAGGTCCGCGCGATTGCTGCGCAGTTGGGTATCCCGGATTCGCACCGGCAACCGTTTCCGGGACCGGGCCTCGCCGTCCGTGTCCTTGGCGAAGTGACGGTGGACCGTGTGGAAACCCTCCGAAAGGCGACGGCTGTCGTCGAAGAGATGGTCGAGCGGGCCGTGGCGCAAGGCAAGCTCTCGGCTCCCTGGCAGTATTTCGCGGTGCTTCTCCCCGTGCAAAGCACGGGCGTGATCGGGGACAACCGAACCTACGCGAACACCATTGCCGTACGGTTGGTCGAATCGACCGATGCCATGTCGGCGACAGCCTCCAATCCACCTGCTTGGCTCTTGCGAGAGATGTCGGAGCGGATCACGCGCGAGCTTTCGGGTAAGATCAACCGGGTGGTCTACGATATCACGGACAAACCCCCCGCGACGATCGAGTGGGAGTAAGGGACCCGCGGTCGCCCTTTGATGGAGGCCCGGGTCCGTCAGGTCCCTAATCCGGGTCTATGGGGTTAAGGGTGGGTTCAACGGGTTCACACCCGCTGGATCAGGCACCCAAGCCTCAGCCGGCCAGAGCACTACTGAACCAGGCGCGTGTCGGGGCGTCCACGTCCTGCTGCCAGAACAGTGCGTTGAGCTCCCCGCGGTGCTGGAGTTCCTCCTCGACCACGTGCCAGATGATCGTGCGAAGGTTCATCTGCATCTCGAACGGCTTACCATTGCCTTGGGTGCCACGGATGACGTAGCGTTGATTCAAGCGGGTCGGGGTCAAGGACCTAGCGAGACGACGACTCGATTGAGCCACCCGACGAGCCTGCCGCCGTATCTCGGCGTCGCTCAGGGACCCCTTGATTTCGCGATGTGTTTCCTGGCGCCCGTTCGGCACGCTGTCGAACCACCAAGCGTTGTTGTCGAGGATATGGAGGAAGATATCCTGCATCGACGGAAACGAGGCGCCCCGGTCGCGAAGGCGCTCCTTCCGGGGCAGCCGAAGCAGAGAGTCGAGGTAGTCCCGCCGGGTGTTGACCAACCAATCCACCCACGCCCGCGCCAGCTCGATCTCGTCTACCATTTTGGTCTTCCGGCCCATGCGTTCACTCCTTCGGGAAGTGCGAGATCTCCCAGAGATTCCCTTCCGGATCCTCAAAGAACGCGAAGCGCTGACCATTTGGACGGGTGGCGGGGGGTTGCAGGAACTTGACTCCCTTTGCCCGCAGTGTTTCGTACTCCCGGTCCGCGTCTTCCAGAAATACAGCGAAATAGTTCCGCACCAGCGGACTTTGGTCCGCTCGGATTCGTTCGGGCGGGAGTTCCTTCGCCAATCCCTTCGCCCCAATGATCGCTAATACCGGAGACCCCTTCTTGGGGAATGACAGGTACGCTTCCTCCTCATCCATCATGTCGACCTTTAGGCCCACCATATCCCGGTAGAATTCGGCGCACTTCTTGACATCGCGCACAGTGAGTGCGAATGCGTTCAGATGGTCGATCATAGCGAGCGGGAAGCGCGCTTCTCCATATAAAGAAGCTAGGGTAAGAGCGACAACTTTGCCGAGAAGCGAGCATTTGGGATATTCCCAGGGCAATCGTTTGCTCCTTCAAGATATCCCGGGACCGCATTATCTTGGGGTCTACTTCATCTCTATGGGTTCCGGTTGGCCCCCTTCCCGATTGGTGGCCGCCGCCCGCGCCTCCGCATTCACGTTCGTGGGTGTAGGCCGGAGGCTGTTCATCATATTCATTTCTTGGCTCGTACCCCGAGTAAGGCGTACTGATGGGGAGCGAAGACTCTGGGGGGAGGGGAGCGAACCACAGTGGTAGACCACGTCTAAAGCTGGATTTGATGGAATGAAAGGAGCCTAACTATTCTTGTGGCTGAATCTGGCGCAAGTCATCCTAGCGTGAGGGGGAGGCTGTGGTGGCGAAGATTCCTTCCCGAAGACGCAACTCCACCGTTCAAGTTCGACCGAGGACGCACGATCGCCATTCCGCGCGGTTAGTGTACTGTTAGAGTTACTTTCGAGGTATGTGAAGCGGCTTTCGATTATCGGGGGTACGGAAGTCCATCCGCGGCATCACTACCTCCCGCCGGCACTCAAGGCGGGAGCGGAACTTCTCTAGGTCGGTCAGGATCTCCGTGAGTGATTGCCGCAGCGACCGACTGTGGCGATACCCAAGTTTTAGAAGGTTCTCGTGGTGCGGGTTATAGTAGTGCTCCTCCGCCTCTACCCGGGGATTGTATGAATTGTGGATCTCGGCTTCCCGGTGAAGGTCTTCCTTGGTGGCCGTGACGACCATCTTGGCGAGCTCAGTCACAGAATAGGATTCATCGAACTGATTGAACACACGGTACTCCCCTTGGGTCGCCGGGTTTTCCACCGCCAGTGTGAGGCTCTGCATAGAATCCTCCAATGCAATGAACCCCCGTTTTTGGTGTCCCTTTCCATAGGGTGTTAGCGGAAGGCCAAGCACAGCCTGAACACAGAAACGGTTGAGGGCAGTGCCCCACACCTCATCAAAGTCGAACCGGGTGAGAAAGTCTGGCCGGTCAATGTCCGGGGTTCGGGTGCCGTAGATAATTCCCTGCATCACGTCGGTCGCAGCGATGCCCCAAAGGCGATTGGCCAGCATGACGTCCCCAGTATCGAATACCTTGGACCAATGGTACCAACTCGAAGCTTGGCGGGGGAAAGGGACCCGGTCCTTGCGCCCGAGGTACTCCACTTCGAAGAATCCCTCGGCAATATCGATGTTCGGAGTCCCGTACTCTCCCATCGTACCCATTTTCACGAGGTGAGTCTTTGGGGACTCCTCCCGTATCGCGTACAGGATGTGTAGCGTGCTGGTGACGTTCTGCACCTGGGTTTCGACCGCATGATGCACATCGATCATGGAATACGGGGCGGAACGCTGTTCTCCAAGATGGACGATGGCGTCCGGCTTCTCCTTCCGCACCACTTTGCGGACAAACTCCCAGTGGCAAAGGTCCCCGCGATAGAACCGAAGGGTCTTCCCCAATTGTTTTCGCACGGCCTGGACCCGTCGGGGCATCGAAGCGATCGGAGTGGCACTGTGACTTCCGACCTCCGCCACCCGCTTGCGCGTGATCAAATTGTCGATACCCGATACGTCATGCCCCCGGTTCAGGAGATGAAGGGCAAGCGGCCAGCCTGAGTAGCCGTCGACACCGGTGATGAGGACTCTCATCTTCGGACTATCGGGTTACTGCACCGCAGAAGGGACAGAGCAACATCGATTCGTTTATGCTCCGGCCACAAGATGGGCAAGCTTTCATCCCAGGCCCAGCGGGACCCGTCGGGCCTGCGGGCGGAGCTTCCGTGGCAGGAGGTTGTTGAGGCATCCTTTGGCCCTGGGTAGACGGGGGAGAGGGAGCCATTGGTTGACCCATCTGCGCCTGTGGCGGTGCACCACCCTGCCCTTTGCGGCCCTTCATCTTCGCCGCAGCGGCGTCTGGAGCGGAACCACCTGTGGCACCGGAAACCGCCATCTGCTGCTTCCACGTGGTGAAGGGGACATAGGTTGGCTGGCGTTTCCACCAGTCCCAGAACGCCCCCTCGTTGTAGTTCTCCGCCAACTCCTTCTGTGCCACGACCCGGAACCGTTGGGTGAAAGTGTTGTAATCCGCAGCCATGGGATCTGGTTTGAGCCCGACCAGAAGTGCGGAGCAATCAGGGCAAACAGAGCTGTTCGACGGGATAGACGCACCACAGCGGCTGCAGCGCATGAGTTCCTTCTCAAACTCGGCTCCACATTTGGGACAGGCAACAGCGCTCTCCGGGATCAATTCACCACATTCTCCACACTCGACAAGGTTCCCACGTCCCAGGCGTCGGAAGAAGAAGAGCACCAAGGCAACGGCCACGACCGCGATGGCAGCGATAACGAGCCAAAGCCAATACTGCTGGAGGAAGCTCGCTTGGGACACTGCAGGGACATACGCTACCACCCCATTCTGGAGAGCGGGGGCTGTGATATAAGTCGTGTTTCCAAGGAGGGTGAACTTAAGGACGAGACTATACGTCCCTGGTTGCAGGCACGTCAAAGGAACTCGGAAGGAGGGCAGCGGGGACGTTCCGTTCTGAACGTTAGGAGAACCGGCCGAAACGGTACAGTTGGAACCGAGCGTCTTGTCGACGTACGACACATACATGGATGCAACGTAGGGATTTACCAGCGTAGCGGTCGTTTGGATGACAAGCTCTGGGACGGAGGTTGCCGACAAATCGACTTTCGTCGGCGTGAAGCTAACAGGGGAGAGCTGGATGGATGGGGGGCGTATGTATACGTTAAACGAGTATGAGAAATTAAAGTTCTCCACTCCGTAGATGTACGTGTTCGACCAACGGACGACCAGGTCGAAGGTGTACAGGCCGACATTGCTTCCGATTACGGTAGAATTGATGTGCCAGATAGGCATCAGAACATCGACGGAAGTGGGGGAGTAACCAATCGCCCCGAGGGTCCGCTCCGACACGGGGATCAATCGGGAGCTATTCTGAAGGTACAGCGTTGCATTCGCTGCGGATGTCGCACCACCGACGTTCTCCATGATTGCGGTCGCACCGATTCCGGTCCCCACCCCAAAGGGTGAGTATTGCGGGCTCTGGGCCACTTCAGATGCATTGAGTTTGAACGTGCCGCTCGAATTGGTGTAGGTGGCTCCAGCCACACTGTAAAGCTGACCGTTGGCCCCCACACTTTGCAGCGTAAAGTTTGCCGAAGGATTGTTGAGGACCAAGGTGGTATAATCCTCGAATGACGCGGTTTGAGAGATATTGAAGAACACTCGGTTGTAGGTGATCGGTGGCAAGAGCGGTGTCTCCACATGCATTTGGATGGCACCGAGGAACGTGCTCGTGGTGATCAAGAGGGAACCATTCACAGTAGCACTTCCCCCGGCCGGCACAGTGCGGCTCACCGGAACTCCGATCGGGGTCGAGCCGTTCCAAGAAAGGGAAAGGGTGGCCGTGACTCCGGCATCGCCAGTGTTCGTAACGGTCCCATCTATATTCACCCTGTTACAGGTGTTGGCCAAGGCAAGGGTGATAGGTTGACCGTTACATGCATCATAAACCGTAATGACTGCCTCGGAAGGTAGTATCTGGGGGGCCTTGTAGACGTTGTAGGGCAACGACATCGTCTTACCAATCGTGCCGTTTTCTGGCGCCACGTGCATTGGGTCAACAACGACCTGGATCGTGTGAGAGCCGGAATCGCTGTACGGGATCGTCACCGAAATGGATTGGGATTGTTGGGCGGGGCTCGAAATGTCGAAGTTGTAGAGCATCTCACCGAGGGTGGTGTTTGTAGTGCCATACAGGTCGTAGACGTATACCGGGATGGCCTGCTGGTCTGCTACGATAAGGTTGTTGACATCGTCGACTGTAACGTTGACGTCCACGCTATTGCCTTCGAAGACGTAACAGCTCGAAGTACACCCAAATACACCCTGGGTCCCGAGTGAGATGGACTGCACCTGAACGTTGGCTGTGAAGAGTTCAAGCGAAACCGGGGCAAGTATCGTCAGGCCACACCCGGCGCTGGACCGCGGCCAACCGCACAGCGGTGGCGAGCGAGCAAAGCCGCTTCCTTTCTGCACGGAAGAACCGTTCAAATAGGTGAGTTTGCCGTTAAAGGTGACATTGTAGAGCCCTCCCACGTAAAGTCCATCGGGCAGAGAACCGAGCGTTACGTATGAGGTTCCGAGGGCAAGCAGCGCCTGTCCATTCTGTTGTGTCACCCCGTACTGGGCTACCGGCGCTGCCACAGAGTCAACGGCTGCGCGGAAGATCGCTGGGAAGAGGCTGGGGTTCGACGAAGCGTTAGCAAGGGCGGAAATTGTCGAATTGGAAACCATCGAGGTGGCCTGGACTTGGGCCCCCGGGAGAGGTGCTCCAGTGGTTCCTAGGGCCGTGACACGGGCCCAGTCATAAACCCAGTAAGAACTGGATGCATCCACTTCGAAGGCATCTTGCTCACCACAGGAAGGCACGGTCTGGTTCAGCCAGGTGAGATACGAGCTCGAGTTCAGCAGGTCCCCTTGAGAACCGCCCAAAAAGAACAGCTTGTTGGAGTCTGCGGGAATGACGCAAGTGGAGTTGGCGTAGTTCACATCGAAGGTCGAATCAACCGCATAGAGCTGTGAACCGGAGGCGAAGGTGATGTTGAAGTCAAAGAGGGGGACCATCGAGAGGACGACCGAATTGAGCTTGCCGGCGCCCGTTCCGGTGAAAGTCACGTTCGTGTTCCCTAGCATCATAGAGTTCAGCAGGCCCGAGAGACCCTCGGGGTTCATGTACGGTTGAACAAATGTAGACCCAGGAATCATTTCGGAGAAGTTGGTCATGTTGCCCTTGGAGACAACAAGTGTCTTTCCGACAAAATTGTGGCCCCCTGTCTCGAAGGTCGGAGTTAACGTGCCATTGGCCGTAACGTTGATCACTCCAGTGAGGATGCCGGCGGACCACGTAGGGTAAGTATCCTGTATCAAGGCTTGAATGTTCGGTACAGTGAATCCTTTTACCACTCCGGGAATCACAACGGGGTGCGACTGGACGGCCGAACTGACGAAGTTCTCGTTGAGGGTCGAGGTCAGGGCCAGGGGGTCGGCATAGTAGGATTGGACTGTGCTATTGGTGGAGACCACCGTACTCCCTCCATTCACGGTGATCTGGGGAGCATAAGCGTTGTCTTGGCTATAGTTCGAGTTGCCAACCGGAACGGCATGATTCGCGCGGATGGTGGAGGAATTGAGGTAGAGAGTGGAGCCCCCCGCCGAGCCTCCTCCAACGTAGATCCATCCAGCGAAATCGAGGGTCCCATCAGAAGCAGATAGCATACTACCGTTTGTGACCGACAGGTTGAGCTTTGGATAGGACGCGAACGATCCCCCCGCCCCGACCGAAGTGTTAATCGAAGCGTTCAAGAGGCGGAGCTGGGCCCCGTTGGACACATTTAGATGGAACCGGAATGCAAGGTCGTCCGCCAGTCGGAAATTACTCGTGCCGGTTTGACTCTCGATGAGTAGATCGGCGTTCTCAATCGTGACGATCGCTTTATTGCAGACGGTAAAATTGCCGGCGACTGGGATGAAGCCGGTGGTTGAGGTGAGCGTACGGGTCTGGGGCCCGCAGATCGTGATCCCGGCGTTCGTCGAATTGGATGCCGCAGGGTTAACACCCTGAACTTGCGTGGCGGCAATCGGCCCATTTCCGGAAGGTCTGGCCAATGCAGTATTCGTGGGAACCACTAGCCCAACCGTGAACCCTGAGGCCAACAGCAGTATCAATACAATCGGCGCGAACAAACGACTCCAATACCGAAACGAGGGTGACAACGCTCTCCCACTCTCCCAATGAGATGTAATAGGCCGAAGGCTTATAAAAGGTGACCAACTTTGTTTGACCATACTCGGGACCATCCGAAAGGGGGGAGTTGTGAATCCTTGCCCTGCCCAAAGCTGCCCGGATGCCAAAGCGGAAAGGCTTTCTACTGGCGGTTATCCTGACCACCGGTGCTAACCATGAGCCAAGAGTTCGGTCTCTTCATCGGAGGAAAATGGGAGGTCCCGCCAGGAGCCAAGCGATTTGTGACGAAGAGCCCCGCCACAGGTGAAGAATTAGGAAGTTTCGTCTCTGCCACTGCGGCGGACGCGCGACGCGCGATCGAGTCGGCCGGCCAGGCTTTCGATGGCTGGCGACGCACCCCTCCACCGAAGCGGGGGCAGATCCTCTTGGAGGCAGCCCGAATCTTCAAGGAGCGCAAGAACGACCTGGGGCGGCTGGTCACTCAAGAGATGGGTAAGATCCTTCCCGAGGGAAAGGGCGACGTCCAGGAAGCAATCGATTTCGTAGAGTATATGAGCGGCGAGGGACGACGACTTCTCGGTGAGACCGTCCCGTCGGAGTTGCGCAACAAATATTGCTTTACCCTTCGCCAACCAAAGGGGGTTGTTGTGGCCATCACACCCTGGAACTTCCCGGTGGCCATTCCCAATTGGAAGATCGCGGCCGCGCTCATTTCAGGCAACACTGTTGTATTCAAACCTGCGAGCAACACATCCCGCTGCGGAGCTGAACTTACGAAGGTCTACGAAGAGGCGGGATTGCCACCGGGCGTTCTTAACCTGCTCACTGGCTCTGGAAGTTCGGTAGGCAAGGAATTGACCACCCATCCCTTGGTCCGAGCGGTAAGCTTTACGGGGGGCACCGATACGGGACGCGGAGTCTATACCGAGGCCGCCCAAGCCCTCAAGTATGTGCATTTGGAGATGGGCGGGAAGAATCCCCAGATCGTGATGGACGATGCGGACCTAGACCTCGCACTAGATGGAGTCCTTTTCGGGGCATTCGGCTCATCGGGTCAGCGATGCACTGCGACCAGCCGCCTCCTGATACAACAATCGGTTTATGATCGTTTTCTCGACATGTTGTTGAAGCGCCTTGCGAAGTTCAAGGTTGGCAATCCCCTCAATGATGGCATCGACATGGGGCCAGTCGCCAGTGCGGATCAAGAGAAGAAGATACTCGGGTATATCGAGACCGGAAAGAGCGAGGGCGCCAAGCTTATCATGGGGGGAAAGAAGCTTAAGGGAGGTGCCTTTGACAAAGGGTACTTCATCGAGCCCACGGTCTTTGAAGCCCGGCATGGGATGCGCATCACCTTGGAGGAGATCTTTGGACCCGTGCTTTCGGTGATCAAGGTCGCGGACTTCGATGAGGCGGTTCGCGTTGCCAACGGTGTCGACTACGGACTCTCCTCGTCGATCTACACCCGGGATGTGAACCGTTCCTTCCAGGCAATGGAGCGACTGGAGGCAGGGATCACCTACATCAATGCGCCCACCATCGGTGCCGAAGTTCAACTTCCCTTCGGCGGGATCAAGAACACCGGTAACGGAGGCCGAGAGGCGGGTACCGTGGCCATCGAGGAGTTCACGGAGATCAAGACCGTTTTCGTTGACTTCTCTGCCCGTCTCCAGAAGGCTCAGATCGAAGTGTAACGGATGGTCTCGCCCGGTCAACAGGGGGGGAAGAGCGCCTTCCCCTCCCGGCCCAGCTCTCTACGCACCGTCCAAGCCCGTCTTGCACGCGCCCTGCGAGAGGACTGGGACTACCGGAAAGGTCGCATCTTTGGGAGCATGTGCACTCAACCTTTACCTTGGGCCGAGCGCTTGGCGCAGCCGTTCGCTACCGCCAACACCGGGAATCCAGGCTTGTGCCCAGGGACGGTACGGTTGGAAGAGGAACTCATGGCCTGGCTCCTTGACCTCTTTCACGCCCCTTCCTTTGGTGCTGGAGGAACGGTCGTCACGGGGGGGACGGAGGGAAACATTACGGCACTCTGGATCGCCCGCAACGTATCCGGCCTCCGCGAGGTCGTTGTTCCCCGGAGCGCCCACTTCTCTGTCGCCAAGGCCCTCGATCTTTTGTCTCTGAAGCCTCGTTGGGCAAAGACATCACCAGACGGGGTGGTGCGCGTAGAAGAGGTACGTCGTCTGGTTTCTTCTCGGACGGCGGCCGTCATCGCAATGGCCGGGTCAACGGAGTTAGGTGCGGTCGATCCCATCCCGGAACTTTCCGAATGGCTTGAGCCCCGCGGAGTTCGGCTCCATGTCGACGCCGCATTTGGAGGATTCATTTTGCCCTTCCTCCGGGAGATCAAGGGCACGGACCTTCCCTTCGATTTCAAACTCCCAGGAGTGACCAGCCTATCCGTCGATCCACACAAGATGGGCGGGGCTCCCATCCCCTCCGGAGCGCTGCTCTTGAGGAACTGGGAGGAAGCCCAGAGCATCATGACCGACTCTCCCTATCTGAGCACCCCCAGGTCCATCGGTCTTTTTGGCACTCGTCCTTCGCGGAACGTGGCGAGTACGTATGCTGCGATCGCCATGATGGGCCGGACCGGTTATGTGCGGCAGCTGCGGCGCGCACTTCAGCTCACGCACCGGATCGCCGAGGAAGGGCGGCGCTTGGGCATTCCTGCCGTCCGGGAGCCATCCCTCAACCTCGTGGTTCTTCAGCACCCGAACCCACAACAGGTTCAACTAGAGATGCTTCGGAGGGGTTGGGACATCAGTGCGATCCGCGAGCCCCGAGGCCTCAGGTTCGTGGTCATGCCCCATGTGACAGCGGCCTCTGTCAAGGAAATGCTCATCGATCTGACTACCGTTGTCCGAAGCAAACGACGTCAACGATTTCCATCGTAGTGGTACAAGCTGCGTTGGTTCTGGACCCGCTGTTTTGAGAGGGGCATCAACATGGCGTCCTCCTCCAATGCGTGAAGGGTTTCCTGTGCCGGCACGGCAATGGTGACCTGCCGGTATCGTCCCCCTCGTCCACGAGAAAGAAGCTCGGTGTGAATAAGCCCAAGGGTCTCCATCTCAGAGATGTAATTGAAAATGCTGCGCGTCGTGAGTGCGGTGATCCCCATCCGGCTGCAGAGATCGGCGTACCCATCGTAGACCTCCCCTGTGGGAAGCGGAACACGGCGCCGCTCGGTCGAAGAGACAATCGACCATAGAAGTATCTTGCATTGCACCGGGAGAGTCCGTACGCAGTCGGTGATGATGTCCGTTTCCAGGCTGGCCTTTGCTCGATGGACATGCTCCTCGGTGATGACGGAAGAGCCGGTCCGCTCCGCGATCTGAGCGGAGACCCTAAGCAAAGCGAGAGCACGGCGGGCATCGCCGTTCTCTTGGGCCGCATAGACGGCGCACCGTTCGATGACCCCGGCCTCCACGACATCTTCACCGAACACTTCCTGCACACGGTCCCGGAGGATGTCCCGGAGCTGGGTCCAGTCATACGGGGGAAAAAGGATCTTCTCCTCATTCATCCGGCTGCGCACCCGGGCATCGATGGAGTCCGTAAACTTGAGGTCGTTCGAGATCCCTATGATCCCAACCTTGGCGGAGGATAGGTCCGAGTTGACCTGCGAGAGGGTGTAGAGCACATTGTCTCCGGAGCGCTTGACGAGCTTGTCAATCTCATCGAGGATGAGAAGTATCGTCCCTCCTCGCTTCTCGAAGAGTGAACGCATCGTGACATACACCCGGTCAAGGGACCAACCGGTGGGTATGCGGGACTCCTCTAGTTCCGCCACGGCATTCCCTAGCGTCTGGAGTAAGGCGTAATGCGTGTCTACGTTCGCGCAGTTCACGGTGATGAATGTGAGGGGCTTGGGAAGTCCTTGACGGCGCTCCATGTCCTTTCGAATAAGGGTGATGACCGCGGTCTTCCCCGTCCCAATCTTCCCGTAGATCATGATGTTCGAAGGGGTGGCACCCTTGAGCGCAGGCGCCAAGATCTCCACAATCCGCTCAATCTCACGGTCACGATGGAGGAGGCGGGCCGGGACGTAGTTCTCTCGGAGCACTTCGGGGTTGCCCTTGTAGAGGACAGAGGACTTGTCCAGAATCCGGTTGAAGGCGCTGGCCACGGAGCCGGTGGAGTTGTCGGGATGGCCTGGCGAGCCATTCTCGTTTGATTCGTCCACGGTTCGCTCCTGGTAAGAGGAGGATAGCACGCTCCCGACCTTAAAGACTTTCCATCTCGTTCGCATGTTATGCAAGACTCGGCTTAAATCCCCTCACGCGTTCCCCCCGCCCGGAGCGCCGCCATAGCTCAGTTGGCAGAGCAGCTGATTTGTAATCAGCAGGTCGAGAGTTCAAACCTCTCTGGCGGCTCCGACGGACATAGGAGCTATCTACTCGAGCCCCCTGAGAGTCCCCCGTGTTCGATCCACCTATTCCAAGCCGCACGCCCTCGCTCTCGGAGCGATGGAGACCCACCACTCTGAACGGTGTCGTGGGCCAGTGGGACGCCGTGAACCGGTTGCGGACGTTTGGGAACGCATGGTCCTCGCATTTGGACGACCGAGCGTCATAGCAGCCGTCCTGGAAGGCCCGACAGGTTCAGGAAAGACTTCCGCCGCCCATGCTCTTGCCCACGACATGGGTTGGAACATTGTGGAGATGAATGCCTCGGATGCGCGGAACGAGGATGCGCTGTCCGAGATTGCGGGACGGGCCTCGATCACGGATTCCTTTTCTGACGATGGACGTTACCTCTCAGCCTCGAGCGGAGGACGGAGCCTCGTGCTCATGGACGAGGTGGACGCACTGCCCCTCGGCTCAGGACGGAAGGGGCGCAGCAGCGCGACGCGTCCCGTAGTGAGCTTCCGGGAGTTTCTGCAGGGAAGATACCGTCGCATCGAAGAGTTGAACCGGCAATGGCAGCTATCGGGAAAGTCGGCCTATGACTCTTTCGACGAGATTCCCAAGGAACCTTCCCCTGCGGGATTAGCCCGCTACCCACGCTCCGCCGGGATGGACATTTCCGACTGGCTTGGGAGCCGGAAGAAGGCCTCGGGTTTGGGCGACGAGGGTGCGATCGAGGAGCTTTCGCGAATCGTGAAGACTTCCCGTCAGCCCCTCATCCTGACGGCCACCGACGCCTATGCCGTGCTCAGGGCCTCCACGATACCGAAGACGAGCCTGACTCGTATCCGATTCCTCCCAGTTGACGGGAATACGATACAGACCCACCTAAAGGAAGTAGCGACACGAGAAGGACTGACAGTACCGCCGCGGACCTTTGACCTGATCGCTCAACGCTCGAACGGAGACCTTCGGGCGGCCCTGAACGACCTGGAGGCGTTCTCGGCTCTTCCCCCAGCGTACGATGCGAGCGAGGTGTTGACTTCCCGGGAGGTCGAACGCAGCCTGTTCGAGGCGACGCGAAAACTACTATCGACCGGCCGGTTCGTGCCCTCGGCGGAGATACAGCGGCTAGCCGATGTCCCTCCGGATGAGCTCCTTCCGTGGATGGAGGAGAACATCCCAGGGTTCGCCGAAGATGAGGAGGGACTTTTGACGGCCCAAGTGTCCCTCGCCCGGGCCGATCTTTTCCTCTTCCGGGCAAACCGTTGGAGGATCTGGTCGCTCTGGAGCTACGCGAGCGAGCTCATGTCGGGCGGCGCTTCGGTGGGGATCTTCCATGCGGGTCGCCCGGGTCCGAACTACCGCCCCCCGGCCATCGATTTCCCCCAAACCTTCCGAAGCAGTAATCGAGAGACGCGTTGGGTCCGGGAAGCACTCGCCCGAAAACTCGGTGATTTTGCCCATATGTCACGCCGTCGGGCCGCTTCCGAGATGATCCCGTTCGTCGAAAGACTTTTCCGGACGGTGAGCTCGACCGAGGACAGCGAAATGCGAACCTTCACGGAGTTCCAGCACCGACTAGCCCAGAACCTCGACCTCGATCCCGCCGAGCTTTCGTACTTCCTCCGAAGCTTGAGACCGAGCACAGCTCAGCGGGATGCCGAACATCTCGATTGAGGTGGGCGTGTCATCCAACCTTCACCCACCCACAACAGACCTCGCGGTCTCGGCTCATGGGATGCGTAAGGTCTACCACACCCGGGGACACCCAGCTGTCGAAGCTCTACGCGGATTGGACCTTACCGTAAAGCGAGGGGAGCGCGTGGCGCTTTTGGGCCGAAACGGAGCTGGCAAGACCACCTTCCTCAAGATCGCCTCCACGCTTTTGCTCCCGACCGCCGGAACCCTCGAGATATTCGGCCTGGACGCCGTCAAACGACCCGAGGAAGTCCGACCTCTCATCGCGGTGGTGCCGCAGGAGGGGCATCCGTTCTACCACCTTACCCCGTGGGAGCAAGTGTACACATATCTCCGATCCCGCGGATTCCCCCGAGATGTCGCGCGGGACCGGACCGAGTCCGCGCTCAAGGACATGGGGATCTTTGACATTCGCAGTCAACTGAACGTCACTCTCTCTGGGGGCCAACAGCAACGGACGATGGTCGCCACGGTCCTCGCAACGGAGGCCCCACTACTCTTCTTGGACGAGCCCACATTGGGGATGGACCCCTTCGCCCGGAGGGGGGTGTGGGCTGCGCTCCGAAAGCTGACCGACCGGGGCTCAACGATCCTCTTGACTACGCACTACTTAGACGAGGCCGAGAGCTTGTCCCAACGGGTCTACATCGTCGAACATGGCCATGTGGTGGCCGAAGGTACGGCGGACGAGCTCAAGCGCCGAGTGGGAGGCACCGTTCGAGTGACGATGCCGGAGGCCGGAGCTCATCCAGCGGATTATGAGAGCTTCGGGCGCATCATGGCGGGAGACGGCGTGCTCCACGTGATCACCGAGCCCCGACGGGTCAGCGAGATTTTGAATCTGGCCCTTTCCCGGGGCATCAGCCCAACGGTTGGCCCGGTCACATTGGAAGAGGCATTTCTCCAACTTGTAGGACGGGCTATCGAGGAAGATGCTCGGTGATTCTCGCCCGGCGTGGCATGGCCTGTGGGCCTTCGCGGCCACCGAGGCACGTGTCCAATTGCATGAGTACTTGTCGATCGCATCGACCGTGCTGGTGCAGGTGATCTTCATCTTCTTTGTTTGGTTGCTGGCTCCGCCGTACCTACTTCCCTTCGCACTCGTGGGCTCAATGGTCTTCTCTGCGTTCGTCATCGGCGAACGGGTGCTGAACGAGGCGGCGTACATCCGGATCGACCACAAGCTCAACGAACTCTACCACGCCTCCCCGCTCAGTCCCGAATCCTACTTCCTGGGAATGGGAATCGGTGTCCTCACCGCCTACCTTCCGACCCTGGTCTTCATCGGGCTGCTGACCGAGGCGGTCCACCCTCTCTCCTTGGCTGCGGGCGGCTTGCTCCTCTTGGTGCTGATCGGGGTGTGGCTGATCGCATCAAGCCTCGGCTACATCCTCTCAACGCTCTTCCGCGACATGCGTGCCATCTGGCCGTACTCGACGTTGCTCTTCAATTTCTTCGGTGTGCTGCCGCCGGTGTTCTATCCCCTGGGCCTCTTTCCCGGCTGGCTGGCTCCCCTCGCACTTGTCTTACCCCCCAGCGCGGGTGCGGCACTGCTGATGTATGTCATTGGTCTCGAATCACTCTCGGGAGGGCAGGTCATACTGGCCGCCACGGCGCTCATCATCGAGACCCTCCTTCTTTCGGTGGCCGCCGTCTTCTGGTCCCGCCGCACCTCACGGGAGGGGGCTTGAATGGCGGTAGCAACAGGGTATGCCATTCCCCGGCGGGGCAACCTCTTTCCGGCCTTCATCATCATCGGATGGCGATGGATCTCGCGCAACCCCGCCGTCGCCGCCGCACCGGTGATCGTGCCTTTTTTGTTCCTCTATTTCCTCAAGATCATCTCCCAATACGCCTTTCCAGGGGAGGTGGTCGGGGCGATGCTCTTCATCTCCCAGAACGTCGGGAATTGGGTCCTCGGAGATTCCGCCACCTGGCGTATCCAGTGGTCGATCCAGGACATGTTCGTTGCCTCACCCTTGACCAAGTTGCAGTATCTCTTTGGCATCGCCATTTCGAACGTTTTGGCTGCCCTTCCGGCGTATGTGGTGCTGGGGATCGTGCTGGCTCTGGTCTATCCCGTCTCCCCATTAGGGTGGCTGTTCCTCGTCATTTCCATTTTGGTGCTCTGGTTGTTGTTCTCGGCCATTGGCATCGCGATCTCGAGCCGGATCACGTCACGGAGAGAAATCTGGCCGATTGGCAATTTTGTCTTCACGGCGGTGGGCATCTTGTCACCGCTCTATTACCCCGTGGAAGTGCTCCCCCCTTACCTGCGGACGGTGGCCTACTTCCTTCCCGGAACGTATGCGGCACTTTTTGCGAAGGGCGGCCTTGGGATGATCTCCATATCCGCGGCCCAGTTAGCGCTCTACGGCCTCCTCCTTGCGGTGCTAGCAACTGTCGGGATCCTGCTATCCCTTAGTGTCTACCGTTGGCGCGTTGGGTAGGTCGGGTCGTTCACGAATGGATGGGAACGGGCGATACTGCCTTCGGCAAGGTCACTTCAAGCCCGGGAGGCAGGTTGGGCTTGGGGGGGACAGGGGGTTCAAACTGGGAGTGGACGAAGCCCAGCAGGTCCTTCCAGGCCCGTTCCGCGCTACGAACTCGGTAGGTCTTCTCGTCCCGGCCCAGAAAGTTGTGTCCGACCCCACGAAGCACCGTGGTGGTGTATTTTACTCCGAAGCGCGTCAGGTTGCGTTGCAAGGCAACGCTGGACGTACCGGCCCGCATGTCCGCGGTTCCGTAGACCGCGTGCACTGGAGCTTGGATCGAGGAAAGCCGACCCACCGGGCTCACGGAATACGGATAGGCCAGAGCGACCGCCTTCAACCCTTCAGTCTCTGCGGCGTACGCGAGCGCCACTGCGCCCCCATACGAGGCTCCGTACACGGCTTGTCGCGTGGGATCGACCATCTCATCTTGGAGCGCATACCGTCGACAGACGTCCAACACCTTGAGGACACGATCTCGCCGCGTGGTGGGCATCAGCACGGTGCCCTTCCAAAACCGGAATCCCCGGTTCATCGCGAACGAGATCGCAAAGGATAGCCCAGGGATCCGGCCCGTGTCCGGAAAGATCACCTCGTAGCCTGCCCGGACGAAGCGCACTGCTGCCTCGATGGTCTGGGTGGTCACACCGACAGGATCGGGAGCGATGAGGATCAGCGGGTGCTTGACCGCCTTGCTGGGTCGGAGGCGGATGGCGTGGAGCACACCTCCAGGAACGGCAGAGGTCGGGATGAAATCGGTTGTGGAAGTGAAAGGAAGTGTAAAGGCCCGCGGAACCTCATCGCTCTTGATCCAGCTCTTGTTCAGAAAGTCGAGTACGCAGAGCTTGAATCGCTCTCGGGACAGGATGATGACGGCCTGTCGTTGGTGACAGACGTCGCAGACCCCGACTACTCCGACCCCGAACTCTCGGTCGGGCACATCCTTGAGCAACAGGTCTTCGTCCGGCATCGCCCTTCTCGAGACCTTTTCACATAAATCCTCTTCGCCAATTTGCCCTAGGGGAGCCGCTCGAGACGCGAGGTGAAATCCCAAGACCTCACCGGGTGGAAAAGCCCGCTCACAGATGGCGCGCCCGAAACGCTCGTGTGGACAGGAGCCAAACAGGTACCGCGAGCACCATCGCGACAACGGAGATCCCAAAGGTAGCACTGAAGCCGATGTCCGAAGTTATCACTCCGGAGAGACCCGAGCCCAGGATCGCGGCCAGACCCCCGAGGGCACTGTTCATCCCGAGATAGCTTCCGGCGCTCCGGCGCTCGAGTGAGCGGAAGAGGAGCAATGATGAAGAGGTCGTATAGAAGGCTACCGCCACTCCCAAAAGGCCGTAGAACACCACATTGAACGGAAGAAAGAGCGGATCGTGCCCGGAGCTTTTTAACAAGCCAAGGGGCAGGAGCGCAGCAAAAACGAAGACGCCCGCGTACCCGCTGGCGCGCATCCAACTGGCCGTCACTACACTGCGCTCGGCAAGTTCACCCTCGGATGTCCGCGCACTGAACGGTAGTGAAAAGGCTTGGGCGGCATTGTTGGCCAGATTGACCATGAAGACCCCGGCCGCACCCAGGCCGAGTACCTCGAGAAAGGGCGTATACGAGGTATTGAAGAGGTTTGCGGCAAAATTGAAAAGAAAGGAAGCAGCCAAGATTAGCGGAACATCATGGGTCGCCTCCTTGCGAAGCCAATGATAGGTACGGTCCCAGAACCGTCGGGTGGGGAGGCCAAGGAAGAACGGATACAAGGTACGAAGCCGGGAATCCAAGCTCTCATGGTGGTGGGCAATGGCACTCCGTTCCAACCGACCTTTTCGCTCGGGAACTAGGACGAAAAGCATGCTGAGGCTCACGAAGGCAAGCAGGGAGACCAGGTAGAGGAAGCTCGGAAGGTTCCCGGGATATTGGGTAACCCAGAAGAGCCCAGCGAGGATGCCCAGGGTCCCCCCGATCACCCCCATCTCGGTGAACGATGTGTATGCCGTGGGTCGTTCGTGGAGGTCAAATCGCTCCATGATCATCAGGTTGGATGCCGCGGCCCCTGAGGGAGCAAACCATCCGAAAATCGCGTACAGTACCAACAGGGCATCCAGAGAATGGATCAAGCCCGACAGCAAGAAAATGACCCCGACGGCAGCGTAGTTGAGTGCCAGAAGGGGGCGCCGTCTCGACATGACGTCGCAGACCCGTCCCCAAAAGAACGCTCCAGGGATCACCATGATGTTGTACAGGGTGATCGCCAGCGCCACTGCGACCACCGTCCCGCCATAGGCGAACAAGATGAGTACGGGGAGGATCACCGAGAAGCCTGACAGGGCAGCATTGATGGGAAGGAACACGGTGAGCCATGGTCGCGCCAAGATCGCGGACCCATGAACCGCCGAGAGCTCTTCCCGGGTCTTCATTGAGCGGGAAGAAGTAGCGGAGTCGATTTTAAGTCCCACCATAACTCAGTCACCAGTGTGACGAACACTCCAAGCCTAACCCTGCGCGGGGCCCTGATCGCGACCCAAGACGAGAACCGGCGGGTCTTTCGGGGCGATGTCCGGATAGAAAACGGTCGGATCGCCGGAGTTGCGGAGGACCTACCGGGCCGCTCGGATGAAGAGATGGATGCTCGCTCCTTCCTCGTCACGCCCGGACTCATCAACTTGCATACCCATGTGGCCAACACGCTCCTCAAAGGGGTAGCAGACGACCTCGACTTCGACCAGTTCCTGGAGAAGATGTTCGCCTATGATGCCCGACGGACCGAAGAGGACATCGAGGCCGGAGCCCTCCTTGGGATCGGAGAGATGTTGCTCGGCGGGACGACCTCCTTCCTCGACATGTATTATGGAATGGATGGTGTGGCACGGGCCTGCGAGCGTCTAGGCATCCGGGGATTCCTGGGTTGGGCGGTCCTCGACCCCGAGTACACGACCCAGAAAGGTGTGCCGCTTCGCAATGCCGAGGCGTTCATGGAGCGTTGGAAGGGGCACGAACGCATCACACCCCTGCCGGCGCCCCAAGGTGTCTACGTCGTGAACGAAGAGAACTGGCTCGGCGCCCGTGAACTCGCCGTACGGCATGGGACGATAGTGCACTACCACCTTTCGGAGACGCTAAAGGAGGTCGAGGGTCATGTGGCGAAGACGGGGATGCGCCCGCCCGAATGGCTGGACAAGATTGGCTTCCTTGGCCCGAACCAGGTGGCTGCCCATTCCGTCTGGCTCAAGAACAACGAGATCGAGCTTTTGGCAAAGCGGGGAACGGCTGTTGCCCATTGTCCGTCTTCGAACATGAAATTGGCTTCCGGCGGCGGTGGCTTGGCTCCTGTGACCGAGCTTCGAGAACGGAAGGGCATCGTGGGCCTGGGAACCGACTCCTCTACAAGTAGCAATTCCCTGTCGATGCTACGGTTGATGCAACTCACAGGCCTTGCCCACAAGCATGCCCGGCACGATCCGAAGAGCCTCCCCGCTGGCACGCTTCTTGACATGGCGACCCTCGAGGGAGCGCGTGCCCTGGGAAAGGTAGGGCGTTTGGGTACGATCCGCCCCGGAGCCGATGCCGACCTCGTTTTGTTCGATCTGGCGCATCCCTCCCTCGCACCGGTCACTTCACCCGAAAAGGCCATCCCGAACCTCGTGTATTCGGCGAATGAGGGCGCCGTCCATACGGTGTTCGTCGGGGGTCGCAAGGTAGTGTCCGCGGGTCGATTGACGCTCGTGAACGAGGAGGAGATACGCCACATCGCCCTCGATCCACCTTTGCAATAAGGTTCTCCACAAGGTGGGAACCTCTTTGGCAAAAATCGCACAAGGCTCGACACTCGGCACCGTACTCCACCGGGCGCGAGACACCCCGTCGGGGAGGAGTCACTGCCGGCCGGACGAGCGCCTCATCGAAAGACCCGCGTTTCCTTTCCCATGGTCCCCCACATTGGGATGAACTGGACCACTCATGCCGGACCCCCATCCGAGACAAAGGTAGCCCGCAAGGAGGGGCGCCATCCCTACCCACCGATAACCTCAGGACGGGGGACCCCCGCTTCCCAAAGCAAGCCGTATAATACCCGGGAGATAGCTGTAGAAGCCATGTCTGGAGACATTTCTGTGACTCCAAGGGTAGAACTGCCCATTTGCCGGTGCGGGTGGGATTCCGTTTTTCCCACGGTGATCGCGGAGCGGTTAGGTGCCTCATGAAGGTTCAACCCCATGCTCGCCCACCAACGGGGGTGAGACACGCCTCGACCATTGAACGCCCACAGCCTGTACGTCGCGTGAGGTCGGAGGTTTGAGCCCCGGTTCGAAGGTTCAGTCCCCGTCGACGCCAGGACCGGGTCCTCTCACTAAGTTGGTCCAGCTTCCGCGACAGAGCCTGGGCCTGGTGGTGGACCGGATCCGGCACTGGGACCCGTGGTTCCGGAACGTCGTCCTTGCCATGGCGGTGTACGCCTTCCTCTATTCAGTGATCTCCTCTCTGAAGTACCTTACGTTCAACACGTTCGCCTGGGACCTCGGGATCTACAATCAGGTCATGTACTCCCTCGTGAACGGCCATGGTTTCCATTACACCGTAGAATATTTTATCAACCCAAGCGGGAACTACATGGCGCAGCACTTTGCCCCGGACCTGCTTCTCATCGCTCCGATCTATGCGCTGTATCCATCGCCCATCACCTTGCTCGTCATACAGAGCATCGTGGTGGCCCTTGGTGCCTACCCGATCTGGCTCATCGCCCGGGCCCGCGGATTCACTCCCCGGTCCTCTGCGATGCTATCCTGGGCGTATCTCCTTTTCACGCCGGTCTGGGGGGCAAATTGGTACGACTTCCACTTGGAGACCTTCCTCATCGCCGCGATGCTCTTTGCCGTGTATTTCTGGATGAAGCACCGTTGGATCCTCTTTTGGGCTTCTTTGTGCGTCGCCCTGTTCACGGAGGAGAGCGCGGCCTTCTTCGTCATCTTTTTCGGGATCACCCTTGTCCTGACCAACCTGGATGCCCTATTGCGCATGTTCCGGCGCCCGGTACGCTTTTTGGTCGAGGGATGGATGCCACTGGTCGTTGTCGTGGTCGGCACCATATACTTCGTTGGAGTCCGCGCGGTGCAACACGCTCTGAACCCGGTAATCCCTGCCCCCTTTCTTGGCGTGTACGAGGCTTCGTCCAATTGGTCGATCCTCGGCATCTCAAACCCCTTGGACCCCCTTCCTTTGCTTGGGTTATTCGTGCACGACCCGGGGCGGATATGGGAGGCTCTCATCTTCGCATTCCCCGCTAAATTCCTTTACCTCGCCTTCTTTTTTGTGCCGCTCCTACTGACACCTTTGCGACGGATCTGGTGGCTGATCCCCGGCGTCCCGTGGTTTGTGGCGATCTTGCTCAGTAACTACCCCCCGTACTATACTTTGGGTTACCAGTATTCCTCTTTCCTGATCCCATGGTTCTTTGTTGCAACGATCCGGGCGCTGGAGCCCGGCGGCCTCTCTTGGAAGGCCCCTCAGTTCCTTCACCTTCGTTGGGTACCGCGGCGTCTTCGGGGATCCCCGCAAAGGATCGTGCTTGCGATCCCCACCTTCTTCATCTTGGTGACGTTGCTCCTCGTCGCCGTCCCCACCGCCTCCACAGCGGTCGGTTCCGGACCGGGATTTCAACCCTCATTGGTGTACCCGAGCATGATCCCCGGAGAACGTTCTTCAGGTATCTGGACCCTCATCGGGCTTATCCCCCCTTCCGCTTCCGTCGTGACCCAAGAGAACCTCTTTCCCGCGGTCTCTTCTCGGGAAGACGCGTACGTGGTCCCGTACGTCTCTCCCCAATCGGAAGCGTGGGCCCTGGACGCCTCGCACATTCACGGGCCTATACAGTTCGTTTTGTTCGATCCGGCTTCGGAACCCGGATCATCGATATTCTTGAACGACACCTTCATCGCCCCCGGCGGCTATGAGCTCCGGGGACAAGCTGGCAGCGCCGTGCTCTACGAGTGGGATTATCATGGGACTGTCAGCGTGATCTCGGTGTGAGAGGCGACGACCGCGGTTCAAGATGAAGGTACTTCTGACCACAATGGCCCTCGGCCTCGGGGGAGGCACGGACCTCGTGGTCTTGGACGCCGCTCGAGCCATTCAAAGCCGCGGACATACGGTCGAACTGCATACGGTGGACCCAACCGATTGGGGATCGCTTGGAAGGACCTTCCCCGAAGTAGCCCGCTTGCCAGAGGTCGCCTGGCTTTCTCGCAGGGAAGCTCAGGCTCGCCACCCCCCTTCCTGGTTGCAAAGGGTACGATGGTATCGGCGGATTCTCTCGAGATTGTGGCACGAACGACGAGGCTGCCTCATTGTGAATCTCAATGGGGACATTCTTCCCGCCCCGGCCCACCTGACCTGCGTTTACTTTCCTCTCGCTGCATCGGAGAAATGGCCGGAAGCGAGTCCATGGCGGTCTTCCCTGAGCCGCCGAGTTATCCCACCACTGCTCCGCCTAGAGAATCGACGGTCGCTCCGGCAGGCCCATACCCGGATCGTAGCCATCTCCACCTACACGCAGGAGGCGGTCCGTGCAGCCTGGGGTGTCCCTTCCACGGTCGTTCACCCGCCCGTGCAACTCTTCCTTCCCGAACCTCCTCCGGGGACACGGGCGAACGCGATCGTCACCGTGGCCTCATTCCGACACCGTAAACGGCTCGACCGGGTCCTGGAGGTGGCCCGCCTGGTCCCCGACGCCCGCTTCTCTTTGCTGGGGGCGAGTGGACCCGAGAGTGGCCCTATCTTGGCCGACCTCCAAACAACCGCCGCCAAGGAAGGTTTCACAGCCCGGATGACATTTGGACTGGATGCCCCGCGGGCGGAGGTGGAGGGACAACTCTGGAAAAGCAAGATATATCTTCATCCGACCCCTCATGAGCACTTCGGAATCTCTTTGGTAGAAGCGATGCAGGCGGGTTGCGTGCCTGTGATCCCACGTTCCGGAGGACAATGGACGGACATTTTGGAAGCTAAGGATGGGATCTGGGGGTATGGGTATGACACCCCCGAAGAGGCGGCCACCCGCATACGGTCAGTCCTCGAGGATGATTCGCTCCAGCGCCGCATGAGTGCCCGAGCCCAGGAACGGGGACTTCAGTTCTCCCGTGATCGATTCCGAGAACGATTCCTGAACGTGTTCGAGGAGGTGGTTTCCTCTGCCACACACTGATCTCTCCCAACCCAAGGTGACCATCCTCATCGTGAACTGGAACGGAAAACGGTTCCTAAAGGGCCTCTTCGAATCTTTGGCGTCGACCACCTACGAGAATTATGAGATCCTTATCGTGGACAACGGGTCAACCGAAGGGGATGGGGAAATTCTTCGACAGATGGCCGATCGGTACTCGAACCTTCGGCTGGTATGCCTTGCGTCGAACCTGGGATTTGCCGGAGGGAACAACGTGGGCCTCCGACAACTCCCCCCCGATACCCGATATGTCTGCTTCCTGAACAGCGATGTCCTCGTGGAACCCGGGTGGTTGGAACCCCTTGTGACATTTCTGGAGGAGCATCCGGATGCCGGAATCGTGCAGCCGAAGCTTCTGCGTCCAGAGAACCACCGGAAGATCGACCGGGCCGTCCTCACAGTCGACCGGCTCGGCTACGACGTCTACGACATCTTCACGGACCGCGAGGACGGGCCTGACCTCGACGCTCCGTGTCCGGTGTTCTCCGTCTCCGGGGCTGCATTCCTGGTCCGCCGCAGCCTCCTCGATCAGGTGAGCTTCGGCCCTGACGTGTTCGATCCTTCGTACTTCACGTACTTTGAAGAGACCGATCTTTGTTGGCGGGCGCGACTGACGGGTGCGCAGATTTGGTTCTGCCCTGCCTCACGGGTGTATCACTACCGGGGAGGTGCCACGCGCCCCACCGGGGCCATTCCCCCACCGCTCGTATTCCACCACACCAAGAACCGCCTCTCGTCCCTGCTCAAGAATTACTCATTGGGGAATGTCGCCCTATGGCTTCCCCTCCTCGTAGGCTGCGAGTCCTTCCGCGCCCTCGCCACTACGGGGCGGAATCGAGACCACTCTCGGGAGATCCTCCGGGGGATCCGGTGGGTCTTCGACCAATGGGACGAGATCATGTTGCGCAGAGAGTTCGTGCAACGAAACCTTCGTAAGGTCTCGGACCGACAGGCCCTCAAGCTGATGGCCCTTCCGAATCCCTTGCGACTGCTCAGGAACTTTGGAAAGGTCTATCAGCCCACCAAGATCCCTATCCGTCCGCTGACCGATAAGCCCAGCACAATCCGGAGCCCATGAGTCCGGTGCATTCCTCTTCCAGATCTGGCATCGTGTCATGGCTCCGCGCCGGATCCATTTTGCGAGGGCAGGGCATATCCCGGAGGTTCGTCCAAAAGGCCCGGGCTATCCTCACTCCACCGGTATTGATACTTCTAGCCGCTACCGTCCTATACACCGCCTATTGGTCCTGGGTGTCCATCGCAAAGTTCTACGCGTTGAACGCGTCGATCTACGACCTCGGTGTGAATGCGGAGTCCCTTTGGGCCGTCTTCAATTTACCATGGTCCCCAGGCCAGGTCCTCTTCCAGGTCACCTTTGCCGGATGGGTCTTCGTGGCCTCCCCCCTCATCCTGTTTCGGAGCTACCCGCTTTTGCTGGTCGTGCAATCCGCGGTCCTTGCCGCACCGGTTTTCCCACTTTATGGAGCCGCTCGGCGTCTTCTCGGACGTAGCTGGATCGCCTTTCTCCTCGCCATCGGTTATCTCCTATACTTCCCGTTGGCGGGGGTCAATTGGTTCGACTTCCACTTCGAAGCCTTCTTCCCGCTGCTCTTCCTCACGGGGTACTATTGCTATGTAACGAAGCATTGGCGATGGGCGGCGATTTTCTTGCTCCTGTCAGGAACCGTGGCCTACCTCTACATGCTCTATCCCTTGCTCTTCGCACTGATCATCCCCTTGGAATTGGTCTACGACGGAGTTGCGGTCCGATCCTGGTTCCACGACCCTCGTGGGCGGCTGGCTCTCATGCTGGGGGGGGTGGCATTGATATTCCTTGGCATCGCCATGAGTTTCGGAGGTTCTGGGGTCGATCAGGCGACCGGAGGCTACCTCCATGATGCCTCACGAGGGATAACGGTCAATCTGGATACGAAGGTCCTCACCCTCTTTCTGTTGCTCTCACCGTTGCTCTTCCTTCCAGTCTTTTCGGTGCGGGGGGTGGTCCTCTCGACCCCCTTCTTGTACCTCTTGTTCAACGTGAACTTTCCTCCATTCGAGTATCCCGCCCTACTATCCCATCAGTATGTCACTCTCATTGTGCCGTTCCTTTGGATGGGCACAATGGAGGGTTTACGGTGGATCCTGCCTGCAAGGAAGATATCACAGGACTCGGGTCGGTGGGATATGGGGAAGGTGCGAAGTCGGGGATTGCACTCGACATTGCGCCCGGACTACTTCATACCCGTGGCAATGGTCGTCCTGCTCAGTTCTTCCGCCATGGTCTTTGAGCCGTACGGTCCCTGGAATCGATACACGACCGCCTCCTTCGACCTCGCCAACGCAACCTCGGTGAACCTATCCCTCTTCAACGACGTCTCCGAAGTTCTGTCGATGATCCCGCCGAGCAACCCCAATGTCCTGTTGCAGTACAATCTGCCGCAGGCACTGCCAGGCCGTTGGGGGGACCCACCCATCCTCCCCGGTTTCGTCGGTCCTGAGATCACCCGCACGGACATGGTCAACAACACTTTCCCTTGCTCACAAAGCCCGGACTGTGTGGTGCACATCGACTATGCCGTTGCTGACCTCACGCATCCCGCCTACTTCGTGAACCCGATGGAACCGGGATTCCCGGGAATGGCGACCCTTCTTCACGACCTCCTCGGATCTGGATTCTATGGGGTCGAGGCAGACCTGGCCGGTATCGTATTAGTGACCCGAGGATTCCATGGGCCTCCGCTCCGTTTTGCTCCCTTCGACCGGACCATTCCCGCGACGTCGTTCGTTATGGGCCCGAACATGACCGCCGAGCAGGGAGTGTATTGCACGAACAACTTCAGTAGCCCCGTCGGGAATTCTTATGCCGGCACCACATTATGGTTCGGACCGTACCTTTCACTCGCACCCGGCTCGTACATGGCGAACTTCTCGCTGTACACTAATGACAATCGTTCTCCGAATTTCATGACGCTCGATGTTGCGGGAGATTCGGGGCTCGATATCGTGAAGATCGTTCCCGTGCGCAGCAGCCTTCTCATCCAAGGGCAGTGGACCACGATACCGGTCCAGTTCAACCTGAGCAATTTCCTCGCTCAGGTCGAGTTCCGAGGTTACACACAGAACTGGTCTGGGACACGGTGTCTTTCCAAGGTCTCACTGGTCCAATTGAATGCGACGATACCCATGACCGTTCCGACACAGCCCCGAGCCGCCCTGGGGCCAGACAAGGTTGCTCCTCACGTCCGCTCCTTCCACCAGACCGCCAACATCATACCCGTACCCAACCGAAAAGGGCTGCCAAACCCTCCGCTTTTTCACACTCGACCGGGCCGTTGCCGGATAGGGTCACCGTATCCGTCAGCCGAAAAAAGAGTAACAGACCGGCGGATCCCCATGTGGTGAACATGAGGGGGTAGATTTGTCGATTGCCACTTCGCCTAAGGACCCCTTGGCAGGCGGGGTCAAATCCACTCCCACCAGACCGAGCACGTTGGCCGGAGGCGCTGGCCTTTCGCGAGAGAGGAGCCCAGGATCTTGGCAACGCCTCTTGACCCTGACGGAAACCGGGAAGCGTTGGCTCCGCACCTCCGCAGGCGGCCGGGTATGGATCTTCTTCCTGACGGCTTTCGTTGTGCTCAGCTTGGCGCTCATCCCGTTCATTCTCTTACCCCCCGCACAGAACAGCCAGAGCGTGACCAACAGTTGGGGGACGTTCTCGCTTTCCCCGACCGACATCTACAACCCGGGGAATCTCCAGTTCTATCCGACTCTAAACCTGACCGCGATCCTCAACGTGCCCTTCAATGGCACCGTCACAATCTACCAACTCAACGGATCGAGCAGTCCCCCCAGTCCCGCAGAATCGATCGAGTCCTTTGCACAAAGTGCTAGTAGCTATTTCACCCGCACCCTCCATGCATCCTGGCTCCGTCATGGCACCGACCCGCTCGCTGTCGCTTTGAACGGCTCGGTCGCGGCTATCTTCCTTGTCACGGTCAACACGGACCCGGGGATCCCCTGGTTGGACGTGGGGGCGTTGGCCGTTCCCGTGCTCTTTGCCATGGGTGTTTGGCTCGCGCCTGTACGACCCCGATGGATGCTGTTCGGATCGGTCCCGCTCTTCATCATAGCGGCTGCGTTCTTCGGTCAACGTTACGACATGTTCTTCATGCTCAGCTCCGGGGTACGTTCGCTGCACCAAGTGAACCCGTTCGTTCCCTCTTCCGCTCTCCCTGCCTACCTCAAATGGATCTATCCTCCCTTGTACGTCCCCTATAGCGAACTGAGTGGCCTTTTCTACCACTACGGGCTCGGGTTGCCACTTCCCGCCAATACAGCGCTCAACTATCCAGGGGCGTCTCAAGGCGATCCCTACTCGGCCTGGAAGACGTTCGCCCCTCCTCAGCTGCCGGCCTATTATCTCATCCTGAAGCTTCCGATGATCGCCGCGACACTGGGAACGTACTTCCTTCTAGCCCGCAAGTTCCGGGTCCCCGGAGCCGAGAAGCTTTGGCTCCTCAATCCGTTCGTGGTCTTGATCGGTGCCGCATGGGGCCAGTTGGATGTGTTGGCAGTGGCTTGTATGGGCCTTTCCCTGTGGTGCTTGCAAAAGAACGACACCCTTACTGCCTCGACCTTTGCCGCAGTCGGTGGAGCCATCAAGTTCTTCCCGGCCCTCCTCCTTCCCTTCATCCTGATCCAGAGCCGACGGAAGGGGCGCGACCTGTTGCCCATCGCGGGAGTCGTCGCGCTTTCGCTGGGGATATACTGGGCGGCGGGTTCGGTCACCGGGGCGCTCGGGATCCTTATCGGTACCAATGCCCAACCCACCGCTCTGGGGACCTTCTTTGCGAGCGGCCTCTCCTGGCAGATCTTGCTCCCCGTGACCCAGTTCCCGCCGCTCCTCTTGTACGTGTTCGGCCCGTTCTACCTCTACCAGATTTGGAGCTTTGCCCGCACTCACCGAAACATCGTCCCGATCCTCATCGAGCTCTTCCTCGTTTTCTACCTGACGTACAATATGGTCAACTCGCAGTACTTCATCTACATCGTTTTCCTTTTCCTCGTTGCGAAGGACGGACGGAGCGCACTCATCTTCTCGCTGCTCCCGGCGGTTTACCTGTGGTTGACGCAGAGCCTTACTTACTTCGTCAACCCCTCGCTCTCGTACTGGTACTTTTCCTCACCGGTCGGACAGGCAGAACAAATGCAGGTCGTTGCAGTGGCCCATGCCCACCTCGTCTGGGTCCTAGCCCTTGCGGCTACCGCCATATACTTGTGGCGCCTGCTACGTTCCGAAGGAATCCATGCGATTGGAAGAGACCTGCGTCGCGCTCTTCGCCTACAACGACCAGGAGAGGCTGGAACGCATCGTACCTGAGGTCCTCCGTTCGGGGGTCGGCCGGCTCGTCGTGGCCGTCGAAGGGGACCCTTCCCAAGCCGACTATCTTTTCCGGCTCCGCGATCCCCGCCTGGTCGTTTCGTACCTCCCCGGGCGTGAGGGAAAGGCCCGGGCTTACAACCGTATCCTTCCCTTGCTCGAGGGTGCCCCGATTGTTTTTCTCGTCTCCGCAGATGTTACTCTCCAGGCGGAGATCTTCGCTGAGGTGCTCCGACTCTTCGAAGACCCACAAATGGGCGTAGTCGTGCCTCGGGTCCAACCTTCACCGACAGGTACCCTTGCCGGAGGGGTCGGAAAGCTGCTCTGGGATCTCCATGATCTGCAGTTGAGCGCGCTATCCGATGGGTCCCGCAACGTGCATGGCGGCGAATTCGTCGCGATCCGTGGGGAACTCCTCGTGCCCTTTCCTGAGGACCTGATTAATGATGATGCGTACTTATGCGTCCATGCGATCAAGCAGGGTTTTCGACTCCACTACGCCCGAGAGGTCGTCGTGCAGAACGAGGTGCCTCGTACGTTGAAGGAACTTTTCAACCAACGACGGAGGGTCAGCTATGGGCATTGGCAACTTTCGCATATGGGGTACCGGCCTGCGATCCTGACCCACATGCTTACGGATGACCTGAGGGCGGCACTCCGGATCCTGACCAGGTCGGTACGAACCTATCCAGAAGACCTGCCCTACATGCCCGTTCTTCTCCTGGAAGAGTCTTACGCGGTCCTTTTGTCCCGAGGGGACCGAAAAGGGGAGATCGACCACACAAAATGGACGATGGTACCCCGGGTCACTTCACCGGATAGTCGAACGGAAGCCGTTCCCCCGGGTACTTCACATCCTCGTACGCGGTGATCAACGCCGCGATCATGGCGAGCGCCGTGCCGATCAAGAAGAGATAGATCGTTCCGGAATAGTCGAACATGATCGAGACGCTTCCCGAGGAAAAGCCGATCGAAGCCATCAGAATCGCGTTCCATGCGATGAGCAGAACATACCCTACCTTGACGACCGCCCGGAAGAACCAGATGGGGCCAAACCAACGGGTGGGTTTCGCAATGTGCCGCGCTCCGGTAAGAAGGGACAAGACGATTCCCAAGTCGATGAGGGCTTGGAAAGGGAGGTCCGAGTGGACCGAAATGCCGCTGGAAGATGACCCCGAGAAATGCCCGAGCAACTGGAAGACGAAATAGGGGACGACGGCAAAGAAGAAGAGGGACCAGAGCGTCTTCAACACGCCGACGGTATACAACCAGGGAGGGGAAGGGCGACGGAAAGGCAGCCATGCCCCGTCCGGCGACGAAACAAGGGTCGGTGGCGGAGACGATGGGTACGCTGCAGTCATCGTCCCATCCTCTCAGAGAGCGCGTAAGATCTTCGCATTGGAGATTGAAGGTTCCCGCATTGGTCGCCGTGATTTAGCGGTGGCCCCGAGGAGGGTACCTTGACAAATGCGGGGTTGGACAAACCACCGCGAGCATGCGTCACCACCGGGGTTCCGGGGGAAAAGGAAAATTTCCCATTTAGGGAGATCGTGATCGTCAAGGAGAACAGAGAGGCATAGGAGCCATTGATCCAGCCACTCGCGACATACGTCGAATTGTTCGATGGGAGCGCCAAAAATTCGAGGGACAATGCCACATTCTCCGACGTGGACGGAGCGATGGTAACAAGGGGGGTGGAACCATGGGCAAGGAGCGGCCCGTTCACCTCATGGATGCTAAAGGCGGCCTGGAGGGTCAACGGGAACCACCCGGGATTTGTCACGTTGAAGCCACACGCATTGGCGGAACCCGACCCTCCCCGGGTCTGATTCGCACAGGAACCAAAGGGTGACCCACCCCCGCTCCCACTACCGTAGAATGTAAATGTGGGGTGATAAACCACGAGCGAAAATATCGCCAAGACGATGTACACGAAGACAAGGACCGTCGCCAGAACGGATGCCCAACGGAGATAACGCGAGATACGGTACAGACGGGGCTTCGGCGGTCTACCGTATGGGTAGTACGTGTTCACGGCCCACGCTCGGGGATGGATGGGTCACGCCCCGCACTTTCGGGCTCGTTGGGAGGCGCACTCGGCGGAACTGGGGGAACAGGTTGCACCGGGGTAGTCGACACCAGGGAAGAGGGCTCTGATTGAGACGGGACTACTTGGGCCGGTGCGCGGCCCAAGGGTGCGGGACCCGGCATTCGAACGAACCGAACGCGGTCGTTCTTGTGACGACGGCTCCAAGCCCAGCTGGCAATACCTCCTCCCACCAGCACCAGGATTGACAATAGGGCAAGGTATTCGAAGGCGATGACCAGCGCGAAGACGGAGTCTCCTACACGACTCACATTGCCAAACGAACTGTTGTTGGATGATGTTCCGGAAGGTACGCTTAGAAACTCCCAGATGGCGCCATCACCTTGGACCAATGGATGAACTGCCGAGGAGCGCATATTCCCTTCCCCAGGGTCAAACCCGCCGAGTGGGAAAGTTCCGCTGAGCAAGACCACCCAAAGCACTCCCCAGACCACGTACCGGCCGGGCAGGCTGCTTTGGCTCGGCATCCGATTGGCTTCATGCCGTCCCAGGCTTTAAAGCATTGTGCGGCGACAGAGGAAGTTAGAAAAGGGCTACAGCAGACCGGCCGAGCGCAAAAAACTCCGGTGAAGCCGATCATCCCCACTAAGCTCCGGATGGAACGTAAGTCCCCAGACATTCGCCTGCCGAACGAGGACCGGTGCGCCATCGAACCGGGCCAAAATCTCCACACTCTTCCCCGTCCTCGTGATCCGGGGAGCCCGGATAAAACTGGCTTCGAAGGCCCTCCCTTCCATACCGTCGATCTCGAGAGGGGTTTCAAAGGATTCCGGTTGTCGTCCATAGTCGTTCCGCCGTACCGTAACGTCGAGGAGCCTCATCGGGACTGGATCGCGCCCTCCCGGGGACCTTTCGACTCTTTGGGCGATAAGGATAAGGCCAGCGCACGTCGCGAGGATGCTCATCCCCTGCCGCGCCCGTGCCTTAATAGGGTTACGCAGATCGGTTGCATCAAGGAGTTCGGAGAGAGTCGTACTCTCCCCTCCGGGCAGGACAAGCGCTTGTAATCCTTCAAGGTTCTTTGGGGAGTCTACGAGGATCGCGCGATCGCTCCCCAAAAGTCGCCGAAGCACACCAAGATGCTCCGGGACATCTCCCTGAAGAGCTAGCACGCCAGCCGTTCGAGCGTTCCCCATGGGGACTAAGCGTGCGACCGTAAAGTCGAGAGGATCTCCTTGGCTTTGTCAATCCGCACCGTGCCGGACCGGGCCAAGGCTTCGGCAACCCGATCTACCTCGGAAGCATTCGCTCCGGCGGCCATGGCGACATTGCGCGCGTGGAGTGACATGTGTCCCTTCTGGATCCCTTCGGTCGCGAGAGCGCGGAGCGCGGCGAAGTTCTGGGCGAGACCCACCGAGGTAATGACCCGAGCGAGTTCTTCCGCTCCCGAGATGCCCAACAACCGGACGTTCAACCGGGCCGTCGGATGCGAAACGGTGGCTCCACCAACGGTACCGACAGCCATGGGCAGTTCGATCGTACCGACGAGATTGCCGTTAGCATCCTGCTCGTACGTGCTTAGAGGCGCAATGACACCACCGGGCCGAGCTTTCCAAGCGGCATAGGAATGCGCACCGGACTCCAGCGCACGGAAATCATTCCCTGTGGCAATGGCCACCGCGGATATCCCGTTCATGATCCCCTTGTTGTGCGTGGCGCACCGGAAAGGATCGCAGGCCGCCATGGCCCAAGCGTCCAAGATGCCATCGACCACGTCGGACCCTTTCCAATCCCCAAAGGCCAAGGAATCCCGAGGAAAGACTGCCCGTGAACGGGCGACCCGGTATATGGCGAGGTTTGAGATGATCCGGAGATGCGAGCGCCCCTCAGCCAATCGGGCAAACTCCGGCGCGAGAGCCTCCGACATCGTGTTGACGGCATTAGCGCCCATGGCGTCCCGCACGTCAACCACAAGATGGACGATGATCATCGGTCCCCGGGGGGACTCCACTACCCGAGCCTCCAAGCGACGGGCGCCGCCTCCGACCTTGGCGAGGACTGGGTCCTTCGCATTGGCCAACTCAAGCAGGCGGGTCTCGTCCTCCAGGATGCGGTGCAGGGCACCATGCGGGTCCTTGGCACCGAGGATCTGCACCTGACCGATCATCTGCGGAGCACTGACCATGGCGTGGAATCCCCCACCTGCCCTCGCGATCTTAGCGGCGTGGCTGGCCGCCGCCACGACAGAGGGTTCCTCGATCGCCATGGGAACGAGATAGTCTTTCCCATTGACAAGGAAATGCGTGGCGATCCCGAGAGGTAGCGAGAAGGCGCCGACGACGTTCTCGATCATCCGGTCGAGTATGCCAATGTCGACGCCCGTGCCGGGTTGCCATCCGTCCACCTCAGAGGCGGGCAGACCGGCCACCTCAGCGATCTTCTTGCGCCGCTCCTCTACGCTCAGCTTGTAAAAGCCGGGCAACTCGGAATTCTGAACTCCCATCTTGGTCCTCGTGGTCAGCATCATGCACCGCCACTAATAAACGTCGTCCGCCGTTCGCCAGGCATCGGCGAGTGTCGATGGGTTCGCATGCTTCCCACATCGAAGGTGCGAGCGCAGACGCTCGCTTACTTTGGTCACGCTGAATCTTCAGACGGAAGCGGCTTGGACTTCTCCGTGCGGTAGACGAGCACCTTCGCAGGTCGGAGCACGACACCGTCGATGGAGTATCCCTGCTGGACCACGTGACCGACCGTATGCTCACGTGCCCCCTCTGTGGCCGGGAGATTCCCCACAGCCTCATGGAGCACCGGGGAGAACTCGTCTCCCGGATTGGCGATGGGACGGAGCCGTTCATCCTTCATCAGCCCTTCTAGGTTCTTCATGACCATTGTAAGACCTTCCTTGACGGTGCGGGCTTCGGCGGGTAAGGTTGCCGAGGTCTTCTCTATCCCATCGTGCAAGTCCACGATCCGGAGCAAGAGACGACCCAAGGCGGACCGGACCGCTTGCTCCTTTTCCCGGTCGACCCGCTTACGGAAGTTGTCGAAATCGGCCAAAAGATACCGGTAATTCCTCTCCCAATCCGGGGGGGACGTAGGAGTGGTCTCCTTTTCATAGGAGGTCTCTGGCTCCTGTGACGGCTTCTCAGGGTGGGGTTGTTCCGTGGGAGCCGAAGAGGTTTCTGTCCCCGGGCGCGCCTTTTCACTGCTCTCGACCGGCATGGAGTCTCGCTACCGGGTCAGAAGATAGCCGATGATGTTGAAAAGGATGTAGGTGATCGCCGCACCTCCCAGGCCGATAGCGAGGGTCTGGAGCGCCCCCTTGAGTGGTCGTCCCTCTCCAAATCGCTCCTTAAAAGCACCGATGATCGCAAGTCCGATCGCCGACAGGATAAGAGCTCCCAGCAGGGATACCTCACCCCCGGAAAGGTTGTCCAAATGCGCGAGCCCCGGCAGGAATAGTACGAGGAGAAAGGGGATGAGAGGGATGACCGAGCCGAGGAAGGTCGAGATACCGACGAGGCTCTCCCGCCGGATCGTCGGGGGGGACATCTCCTCTTCTCCAAACCCAAGTTCCTCGCGCATCATCATCTGGACCCAGAGCTTCTTGTCCGATGTCACCCGTTGTACCATGATCTCGGTTTCCTCGGGAGTGAATCCCTGCTTAAGATAGATGTCGCGCACCTCCTGGCGTTCGACTTCGGGGACTTCTTCCACCTCCCGGATCTCGCGGGCCATTTCGCGCATGGTGTACTTGTAGCGGGTCTGGGCGGATACGTACGCTCCCAAGAACATGCTCACCGAACTGGCAAAGGCCGCAGCAATGGACGCTACGACGACACTGTAGAGCGATGTGTTGGGCGCGGCGACCACACCAGCGACAACCGAGAGGTTTGTGATCAGTCCGTCCATGAACCCGAAGACCGTGTTCTCTAGCATGACCCCAAGATGGCGGTTCACTTCGGATTCCAAGGGGTGGTCCGGTATTGTCATGGGTTGCCTTGGACCCGATTCCGATTCCCATTAAACGATTATTGGGGTCACCGGGCGCATGCTCCGCCAGGTCGAGGGGAGGCAGAGTTTTAAAGGGGCATTCCTGCAGGAAGGTATGGCTGTCAGTTCAGAAAGAGGAAAAGGGGGTGGAAAGTCCGGTTTACGGTTCCTGCGCCGAGGGAAGGTCAAAGAGATCTACGAGGTCTCCGACGACGTCTTGGAGTTCCGGTTCACTGACGATGTCAGTGTCTTCGACAAGAAGATCCCCAATATCATCCCATACAAGGGTGAAAGTCTCGCCCGGACCAGCGCCCATTGGTTCAAGATGTGTGACCGTCTGGGCATCCGACACCATTTCATCGAGCTTATCGATGCGAACCGGATGCGCGTGAAACGCGTTGAGGTCGAGCCCGAGATGAAGGGTCGGGAGAAGAAGAAGGTCCTCATTCCCCTCGAGTTCATCGCGCGCTACTTTGTTGCGGGTACTCTGTGGGACCGGTTGCGGAAAGGTAAGGTCAGCCCGCAGGAACTGGGCTTTTCCTCGGGACATATGGTCACCTACGGAGAGAAGCTACCCTCGCCCCTCTTCGAGATGACCACCAAGCTGGAACATGTCGATCGTCTTTTGAACGAGAAGCAGGCCATGGAGATCGGGGGAATGTCCCACGAGCAGGTGTCCAAACTTCAGGAGATGACCCTCAAGATCGACCAAGGGATATCAAAGAGCATCGAACCCCGGGGCCTTATCCATGTGGACGGCAAAAAGGAGTTCGCTTTCGACGCCGAGGGCGAACTCATGATCGTGGACACGTTCGGGACGGGGGATGAGGACCGGTTCTGGGACCGCAAGGAGATGGAGCGGGGCCGCTTCGAAGATTTCTCTAAGGAGTTCGTTCGCCAGTTCTATCGCAAGAGCGGATACTTCGACCAACTCATTTCGGCCCGTGAGGGCGGAAAGGAGGAACCTCCGATCCCAGCCTTGCCCCCCACGATGGTGGAAGAGGTGAGTCGGATGTATACGACGATATATGAGCGACTCACCGGAGAGCCCTTCCGGACAATCACATCCCACTAGTTCCATGCCCCCAAAAGCAAACAAAACAGAAGACGAGAAGGCTCAGGACCAAGAATCCTTAGAGGACCTGCCCGGGGTTGGCCCGAGCACAGCGGAAAAGTTACGGGAAGCCGGGTACCGGGATTTCATGGAAGTGGCCGTTGCGTCACCGGATGATCTGGCCGCCGCGGCGGATGTCGGTGAGGGCATCGCCCAGAAGATCATTTTGGAGGCACGCAAGAAAGCCAACATCGGCGGTTTCGAGTCCGGCAGTCAGATCTTGGAGCGACGCAAGCGCATCGGGCACATCTCAACCCAGTCCCAAGCAATCAACGAGCTCCTCGGGGGAGGCATCGAGACGCAAGCGATCACCGAGTTCTATGGACAGTTTGGCAGCGGAAAGTGCGTGGGACCCGAAACCCCAATCCTCTACTTCAACGACAACAACAGCCACCTTGAGCCGATCGAAGCAATGTATGATCGTTACCGGGCCGCCCAAGGCGAGGTCCCGTTCGATTCGGGTTGGATGGTCCCGCTGACTACCGTCCAAGTAGCCGGAATCTCAAAGGCCGGTATCGCTCGGACTCGCGCATCGTACCTTTATCGAGAGAACTGTCGTGAGACAATGCATATTCGGACCCGCTCTGGTCGGAAGGTCGTATTGACCCCGCCACACAAGGTCGTTTCCTTCACGCCGGACGGAATCGCCTGGGTACCGGCATTAAAGCTCAAGGAGGGAGACAGCATGGGAGTCCCACGGACTCTCGAAGGGCTTGCAGCGAAACCCCATAGGTCATACCCGACCGAAGAGACGGCGTACCTCGGCGGGCTCGTTTTTGCCACTTCCAGCGCGGATGGACAAAAGGTCGTCGAAGTGCCAGATGCGGAACTTGCCACTTGGGTCTACTCCCACGCCGAGAGACTGGGAGCGGTCCCATCGATTTCCCACCTGAAATCCCGGGGAGGTTCAGAGTTCTATCGCATCCTTATCGAAAAGTCCCCTTCTCTTCCCCGAGCGAGTGATCTGATCGGAGCCCCAGAGAATGTCCGCAAATCATTCTTGATCGGCTACTTCGATGGCACGCGCACGCGACCCGGTAGGGATTCCGAGATTTCCTCTTCGGATGCGCAAAGCCATCTGGAGTTGATCTATCTGCTGTCGAGTTTTGGGATTCGGCCCCTCCGCGTCGGCGTACCCAAACGGAAGGGGGAGAAATGGACGATACGGATTTCGGATCCGGTTCTGGAAAAGCTCCGAAGCCTCCATGAGAGCACACCAGGTCCGAGCGAGTCTGCAGACGACTCGGTTGCAGAGACATACCCGGTCCAAGCAACGGCCTATGTCCAAGGACTCCTAGAGCGGCTGAAGACGGGGGCAGGTCCAGCGCACGTGGCCCCTTACCCGTGGGCCGAGGAGTTGCCTCCAAATCTATTGCGGAAGCTCGAAAAGGAGACTTCCCTTTCGGTATCCGACATCCGTCGCATCATCGTGGTGTTGATCAAGTTCGAGTCCCGGATCCTCGCCGGCACAGCTTCCGGTGACGAAGACGGGGAGGTCAGTACGCGCCGAAGGAACCCCGCCTCGGAGCTGCGGAAGGAGATACGGGAGGGCCTTCTTCAGTTGAAGAACTTGCTCGGTTTCTCGTGGGATTCTGTACACAAGATCGCTACGAAGCGTCAGAGCGGTTATGTGTACGACCTCGTGGTCCCTGACGGGCATGCGTTCGTTGGGGGTGAAGTTCCGACGATTCTCCACAACACGCAGATGGCGCTCCAGGCCTCAGTCACAGTGCAGCTACCTCCCGAGAAGGGAGGACTTTCCGGTGACGTGGTCTACATCGATACCGAGAACACCTTCCGCGCCGAACGGTTCGCGGACATGGCGAAAGCTCTGGGTGTCGATCCCGACAAGGCGCTTTCCCACGTCCATGTTGCCCGGGCCTTCAATTCGAACCATCAGGAGCTCCTCGTTCCAAAGGCCTTCGAACTGGCCCACGATCGACCCGTCCGTCTTCTTGTGGTCGACTCCCTGACCGCCCATTTCAGGGCCGAATTCTTGGGACGGGGGGCGCTGGCGGACCGCCAACAGCGGCTCAATCGCCACATGCACGAACTCTTGCGATTCGCGGACGTCTTCAACGCCGCCATCGTCTGTACCAACCAGGTGAGTGCCCGCCCGGACGTCCTGTTCGGTGACCCGACAGGTCCTATCGGCGGCAACATTGTCGGCCATACAGCCACCTACCGCGTCTACCTGCGGCGGTCGAAGCCCCCGCACCGCATTGCCAGACTAGTCGATTCGCCGAATCTTCCGGAAGGGGAAGCGGTCTTCTCGGTCACAGGGGAAGGGATCAGAGACTAGTGGCCGGGGTCTCTTCCTTCTTTGAGGAAGGGGGAGGGGTCTGCCGAGATATGCGGCGGGTCCGGACGATGAGGTAGAGAGTTCCGGCCACCGTGGCCACTAAAGCCCCAACCTCGAGAAGGAAGACATCGAACGCCGATACCGGGGATGGAGAGGGTGGAGCGGTGAGCTGCAGGACTACCGTCTGACCCACAGCGGTCACGTTCACGGTCCGGGTGGCGGATGTTCCGTCGGCCGAAGCCGTCAGGGTATAGGTCCCGACAAAGGCATACCCTGGACCGCTCAAATTGTCCGTGTAGAGAAAGAGCCCATACAGTGCACTCGGGGGTAACGTCAGGACCGTTGGAGACGAGGAAAGGGCCGGATTCACGATCTTGAGCGTCACGTTCGAGGTAGGGGTTCCGCCCCCTGGGGCTTGAACACTGATGCGGAGGTAGCGGTAGACCTTGACGGACGCGCTATGGTTCTGGACGGTGATGCTTGGGAGCTCCCACAAACCATTGGCTGTCTGGTTCGTGGGCTTGTTCCAGTTGTATACCGTTGCCCGGGTTTTTCCATTGAAGTCGAGCGAAGGAGCCGTGCTGTTGACCCAGACGACCTCTGCGGTGGCATTGATCACGACCGGGAAGTCGAAGACGCTACCCTCGGACACGTTGAAGTTGGAGGTCGCCTCGGTCACGTTTTGGGCCCCGGACTCCATCGTGGAATTGACGAGCAGGACTCGGCTTGCACCGCTCCAAGAGATCTGTCCCAGGGATGTGTGCGCGAAGGCCGCCGTACCTGCGATCGTAATGGGGATGGACAGGTGAACGATCGAAGTATGGTCCGGCGAAGTGGTCGTCGAGTTGCCCACCGTGAGGTTTCCCACCTGCTGGAACGTGGAGTCGATGAGGTAAGCGTTGTCGATACGCAGATTCCGTATCGATGTGTAATTTGCGCTCACATGTTGTATCTCCGCCGCCTGTGCATAAGAGCCCTCCACGTCCATCATTGAGATATTGAGCGAGCTCATATTCAGGAAATAGACCGATGTGCTGCTTAGAATGATCGACCGGAGCCGTCCCGGTCCCGCAATCGTGACGTTGGACAGTATCGATGGGGCGTTCTTGGCAAGGGGTTTTACTCCACCGAACAACGTTCCATTGCTGACCGTGATGGATCCCCCTTCTTCTGCGTTCGAGCCGGAGGCGACGCTTAGCGTGATGCCGTTCAGAAGGACGCGGGATGCGGATCCGATGGACAACCCCGAGGTCGAACTGTTCGAAATGGTGAGGAAGTCCGTCCGATTGAAGCTAACGACCGTACCGTTGGTGACGGACAGATCTCCGCCAAGCGAGATCTTCCAGGCACCGCTCAGGTTGACGACACCGCCTCCCGAAACAGTCATGTTCGGAACGATCAGGGAGAGGTTCGTATCTTCGGAAGCAGGCACCAAGCCCTTGAGAGTGGTCACATTCCACAAGCACGCACTGGTGGCATTCACACGGAGGTCGATGGCTCCGGACGCTGTTTTCGTAGCAATGCATGCTCCCAAAGTGAGGTTGGCTGAAGGGACGGCGGGAATGGGGGATCCTGAGTGTGCGGAAAAGACCTCTTTTATCTCACGCGGAGACGAAAGGGACCCCCGATCTACCGACACTTCCGGGGAAGGGTGATAGGAAACCGTTCCAGATCCGAGGAGCAACAAAGCGAGTGTGACCGCCGAGAGCAACGGGAGGAGGGCCTGATGCACGCCAGCTGGAAGCTCACCCATCCTATAAACCCAACTGGCGGGTAGACGATTACAGCGGACCAACTTCTCCGATGGATCCTTTGCCGCGGTGGGAACTGAACTGGGACGGCCTTCGGGCCGATTTTCCCCACGTATCGGGTCAAGGACCTTTAATACGCCCATCCAATGAGCTGGACCACATGACGTTCCAAGCCCTTCGAGGCTTCCGGGATTACCTTCCCCCAGAGGCCGGCCGACGGACATCGCTGTTTGCGACCATGCGCAAGACCGCCCGTCTCTATGGTTTCGAGGAGATCGAGACCCCTTCGGTGGAGAGCTTGGAGCTGTTCAAAGTCAAGAGCGGAGAAGGGATCGTCGAAGAGACCTTCGCCTTCAAAGACAAGGGAGACAGGGACGTCTGCCTGATCTCGGAGAATACGCCCTCGCTGGCCCGCCTGTTCAGTGAACGATCGAAATCCATCCCACTACCCGTGAAATGGATGGCGCTGCCCAAGCTGTGGCGCTATGAGGAACCGCAATCGGGCCGCACCCGGGAGTTCACACAGCTTTCACTTGACATCTATGGTGTCCCAGGGAGAGAAGCGGAGGTCGAACTCCTCTCGGCAGCCAAGGGAATCCTGGATGCCATTGGCCTTCGGGACAAGTATGAATTCCGCATCTTTGACCGTCGCATCACAGAAGCGCTTGGAGAACGGTTGGGAGTTGGGGATATGGGGGCATTTTTCCGGGCGATGGACCGCTATCGCAAAGCCTCTGTGACGGAATTCTCTTCGGACTTGGCCCGCGCCGGGGTCTCCCAGGAAGGACAGCAGCGGTTGACCGACCTTATCTCGCGCTCTGAAAGGCGAGAGCCCGCCGAAGCGATTCTCCAAGAGCTCTCCAGTTGGGACCTCTCGGAAGAAGGACGACACGGGATCGAGAACCTTCGTGGAATATTGGGATCCGCGGACGCCGCAGGCTTATCGGGAACGCTGGTGTTGGACCTCACGCTTGTCCGGGGTCTCGCCTACTACACTTCCACTGTATTCGAGGCCTTCGGGACCGCGGTCGCCACACGAGCCTGGTTTGGGGGAGGCCGGTACGACCGGCTGATCGAACTGTTCGGAGGCGGGAGCGTGCCGGCCTGCGGACTCGCCATGGGGGATCAGACGCTAGAGATCATCTTGCGAGAACTGGACCAATGGACACGCCAGACCACGTCGGTGGACGTCTACGTGGCTTGTGCATCGGCAGAGCTTCGGGGAGAAGCCCGACGCCTCGTGCAGGAACTTCGCTCTCGGGGCGTCCCGACGGACCACGACCTCCTGGAGCGAACTTTGTCGGGCCAGTTGAAGGACGCCAACCGACGAACGGCACGCATGCTGGTCATCGTAGGAACCCGAGAGATGGCCGAGGGGAAGGTGACCGTCAGAAATATGCGGACCGGTCAACAACAGGTCGTACCGGTCGGCGAGGTTCCGGCGGCCGTAACTTCGCCGGAGGACGGACCTCCGGTGCAGACCCCGGAGTAGTCGGCGCAAGCGATTCGAAGGTTTCCCCATCCAGCACCTTGATTCCGGGAGGAACCGGCTTACCGCCGGTCATAAAGCCGAACCAGTAGACCACCACTCCTTGACCGAACATCTGCACATATGGGAGCAATTGCTTGCGGATGTTGCGTCCGAGTTCCACGTCATCACCGAAATTCGCCTTCGATTCGATCCATTGGACTTCCTGCCCATCAAGCCAGATGGGCGCGGAAAGCAACGCATCCGGGGTCTTCGGATAACGGCCCCTCAGTTCCTTCTCCGTACGGAATCCGATGTTGTACTTCTTGAGCCAATTGGCGAGCCTTTCCTCTCCTTTGATGCCTCGTTCCCTTTGGATCTCCCCCCCCCGGGGTGAATAGATCCAATCCGCGGCCATGGCTTCTTGAACCTCTTGTCGGATACGAGCATCCGGGATCTCTTGCGGTCGGCGAAACCCGTCCCAGAAGAGCTTGCGGGGGGTGTTCTTCTGCTTCTCGATCATCTGGGCGATCAACACTGGCGGGAAATCCCACTTGCGCGCGATCTCGGTATAGCTCTTCCCATGGTCCCACTCCTTCACCATCTCGTGGGTGTGGTTGAGGACGGTATAGTATCGGCGGGTTGCGTCTCGGGTCACCCGTTGAGTGTAGATGATCATCAGGAGGTCCTTGTCTAGTCCTCGGGACTCGTGGAGTCGCACCACATCGTCGTACGTTCTGAGCTCGCGGGAAAGGGCGGCATATTCGGCTCGGGTCAATTGCAACATATCCGTATCAATTTCCAAAGAGGAGGCCGGAGGGTCAAAGTGGGAAAAAACGTCGTAGCTGCCAATCCAGTCGCCTGTCTAAGTGGGCCCATTGCACAAGGGTTTATGAAGTCCAACCCTGCTCGAGAACCCTTTCGGGACGCGTTCTGGGTTGGTCTTATATATCGGGCCCTCTTGGTCGGCATTGCTAAATCGGTGGTGCGAATTCCGTATGAGAACCTACGTGAGAGTGATCTTTAATTCAGAAGGAGCCGATCCGCAGGAAGTGACCAAGGTCATGCGCGAACTTGGATTCGAGGAGTCAATGGGCATGCATGACTTCGTCTACAAATGGAAGAACAAGGCCGCCATCGACGAAGTGCTCAAGCTCGTGAGCAACATGCACGGACGCATCCGGGGACTTCACCTCAACTACGAAGTGACCACGATCGCCTGAAGTTCCCTTTCCTTCTGCATGCTGAGCAGCCCAACCATTCCCTCCCCGGATGCCAAAACGGACCTGCTGCTCCACTTGTTGGCACATCGTGCCCATCAGACCCGTTTCGAGATGGACAAGTTCGTCACGGAGTTTGCCATCATGAAGGCGTTCCGATGGATGGGCCCCCACAAGATCCGGTCCGCCCTCCAAGATCTGGAGACACGACGTTTGGTCACGCGACAGACCCAGTACGTTGTGGGATACAATGAGCCTAAGGTTCTCTACCTGCTCACGCCCGCCGGCCGGCTTTTTTCGAAGAGGGTGATAGCCGGTGACGGGAAGCACGAAACCCACTGAGAAGCGACGGCGACCTGGGCCCCGATTACAACTGCGGGGATCCTCGTTGCTGTTACGCCCTCCCCGACCTCAGGAGACCTCGCTTCTCTATGAATGGATGAGCGACCCGAACATGGCATTCCCCTGGGACACCTTCGCCGCGGAGAGCTATCGAGTCTTTGAGGAGGGGCTCCATACGGCTTCGCGGGAGGAGACTTCGCTCTATCCCCGCTTCGTCGTCACCCGAAGGGAGGATGCGCGTCCCATCGGGGTGACGGGCTACTACCGGGCCCACCCCGTGCTGGAAGGTTACGATCTTTGGTACGCCATCTGCGACCCGACCGAGCGAGGCAAGGGATATGGAACCGAAGCCGTCGCGATAACGGCAGACTACCTGTTCTCCAATACACATGTCGAGCGATTGGGGGCGGTCTGCGACATCAAGAATGTTCCCTCCTACCGCCTTCTGGAATCGCTTCACTTCCGACGGGAAGGCCGCCTACGGCGGGCCCTCTTCCACCATGGCGGCTGGCACGACGCCTTTGTCTATGGGATCACCCGTGAAGATTGGAAAGGCCGCTGAACTGTTCCGGGAACGGCAAAAGATCGCCGTCGCGGATCGGGCAATGACCCAACTACTCGGCCGTCGGATGCAACTGGTCAAGAACGTTTGGGAAATCAAACGCAGATCCGATATGCCTCTGGTCGACAAAGACCAGGAGCGTGAAGTGCTCTCCCGGGTGGGGGTTTGGGGTGTCAGCGAGGGACTCGACCCTTCCTTTGTGAAGTCCCTTTGGATGGTCATCATACGTGAAGCGAAACGGCAGGCCCTCTCGGGAGGAGGAGGCGTCTCTCCGGCTCAACGGGTGCGCAAGAACTCCGGACCCGGCCGGAGGGTCCCGAAGAGCAAACGACCCCAAGCCCTACGCCAGGTTTCCCGTGCCCGGCCGCAAAGGTCTCGATGAAACTACGGAACGTGCTCAAGGAGATATGGAAGCCCCTGATCGTTATCGTTGGGGTGTTCATGTTCTCGACCACTGGGTTCGTCCTTACCCAACGAGTCTCTTGGTTCACGGGCTTCTACTGGGGCCTGACCACCCTATCAACGGTCGGCTACGGTGACGTCGTGCCCACCAATACCTACTCCCGGCTCTTTGCCATGGTCCTCATGGTGACGACGATCGGAGTCATAGGTTATCTGGTTTCCAGCATCACAATACTTGCAATGCGCGCCCGGGATGAAGAATTGCTGGGTAGCGGTGGAACAAAGCTGACCGGTCATGTGATCCTGTTGGGGTGGACTCCGACGGCACGGACTGCGCTTCGGGAACTCATCCTCTCGGGTCAATCGGTGGCGGTCATGACACGACAACACGAATCCATCGTGGAGATCCACACGTTCGTGACTGACCTGATCGAACACTACACCAAGAATCCAGCGCTTCGGGGCACCGTGTCGAAACCGAGTGACATCTATATCGGTTACGGGGATTACACTGAGAAATCCGCGCTCACCCACTTGAACTTGGGGAAGGCCACCCGGGCCATTGTCGCAAGTCATGACGATGCGCACAACGTGATGACGTCGCTTATCCTCAAGGAGCTGGCCCCTCAACTTCGGATCGTGGTCGCCCTTGTCCAAGAGCAGTTCCGGGAGACCCTGGTAGCGGCTGGGATCACCTACGTCATTAGCCCGGCCGAAATGGGAGGACGGGTCCTGGCCGAAGCGGCGGTCCAGCCGGAGGTGGCGATCACGTTTGACGAGATAACCAACCGCGGAAACGGAGTGGCGTTCGACGAGTACGAGTTGCGGGCGGGTTCCCCGCTCGTCGGCAAGCCGTTCGGCGAGGCCATCTCCCTCGTGCAAAGGCACTGTGATTCGGTTCTCCTCGGCATCGCAAAGCCGGTTACCAAGGTGGACCGTTCTCGCTTCCAAGTGGCCGTTGCACCGCCAGCCGCGACATTGGTGAACATCGGGGATTATGCCTTGATCATTGCATCCAATGGGGAGGGTCGGGAGCGGGTCGAGCATTATCTGGGCGTCGCGTCGGGGCGCGAACGAACCCAGTCATCGGGTACTCCCTGATCCCTACGTTTCGTCCCAAGCACCACCCGAACACGGGCCGGAAAGGAGAAGCACTGTCCGGAACTTTGCCCTACGCAGGGACTTCTTCGACCAAGCTCTCCGAGTGTTGCAGGAGAAGCTTTTCAGAGGGGCCAGCCTCGCTCTTGGCCTCCTTGTAGAGCAACAACATGGTCTTGAAATAGAACTCGGCGACTTCTTCGCCAGCTCCAGCCCCGTAGGAGACGTAATCGTTGAAATATACGTAGACCCGGCCCCAACCGTTCGCCTTAAGGCTTGAGACGAGCTGCTGCTTTGTGAGGGATCCGCCGGATTTCGCATCGGGGACTTCCCGGACCTTCACTGTACCGCGCTCGATCTCCTCGAGGATATCCCGCAAGATGGGGCGGTCGGAAAGACCGACGAGACCGTCGTAGCTGACGTAGATCTGCGGATTCGGTTTCAAGTTGACCACATGGACGGACCGAAGTCCCTCGACACGCTTTATCCTCATGAGGTGGTGAGCCGATTACGGTCTCCTATTTAAGGGGTTGGCTGGGTTTCGTTTCCGGCTCTGGCTTCGGTTCTGCAGAGGGAACGGGGACCTGCTTTCCGCATTTCCAGCAGAACACTTCGCCGGGCTTGAGTTCCGCCCCGCAATTCTCGCAGGTCTTCTCGTCTTCTGCCGGGGTCCCCTCGGCGGACTCGGCGGCAACGGCCATTCGCTTTTTCTCCCGGGTCTTGAGCCATCGGTAGACGAAGAGGATGGCGATGAGTATCGCCCCCAAGGCACCGGTCAAGAGGTAGAAACTGGGCAAGAGCTTCACGGCGTAGATGTAGGACCATGTCCCAGTGATGGGTCCCTCGTTCCAATAATAGCTCTGGTTTGGCACCGGGACGGCGTGCCCCTGATAGATCTCACAGTAGCCCAGGCAGGAATAGTCGTACCCCAGGCCGTTCTTGTCGAACGTATAGTTCGCAGTGAAGATGTAGTACATGATCGAGTCGCCCGGCAGCGACATGTTGAACCAGACCTGGTTCTCGGTGCGGTTGAACGTGGAAGGACCCAACTGGTCCGGGCCGTACTCATGGAAGAAATCGGGGTTCCCGCCGCAGCCATTCGTGGATCCCTGCCCATCGTAAGGACAATCCGTGACCCAGAGGTAGACGGCCGTCACATGGATCTGTGAAGTGACCGTGCCGTTGAACGACACGTTCTGATTCACGGCCGTGACGGTGAAGTGGAAGATCCCACCGGGTCCGGAAGATGATGAAAAAGGGGTCACTCCCGCGTCTTGGAGAACGTGGGAGTTGTTGTTGAATCCATCAAGAGACGGGCCCGGGCTATAGGGGGTAAAAAGTTCATTGTTGGTGAACGCGGCCCACAGGGGAGCCACTCCGGCTGTGACGACAATGGCGACGATGAGAAGTGTCCGGAAGGACTTGTTCCATCCCAGGTACACCGGGAGGCCGAAGGCCAGCATTATCATGATGATGGCACCGAAGAGGATTCCGGTCTCGAACAAGGCGAGCCCGGTCAGGAGAATGATCACGACCACGAAAAAGATGTAGCCGACCGGTTTGTGGGCGAAGGCTAGTATGCTTTCTTTGAAGCCGGCCACGGTGGGGCATAATACGAGGTGTTCTTTAAGGTGACGGAGCAAAAAGGTTCGAGAGCAGGACCGGCCGGTACTCTCCCGCGGTCGGAACCTTCCAGGCCGCTCGGGCCGTCGAGGGTATGCTCGGGCGGTTTATCTACCCAATCGTTGTAGGAGCCGGAACGATGGAGGCAAACGACCGACGGATCATTCTCGTCGTCCTCGATGGGTTGGGCGACCTCCCTCACCCAGCCCTCGGGGGGAAGACCCCCCTTGAGGCGGCCGTCACCCCACACCTAGACCGGTTGGCTCAAGATTCCCGCCTCGGACTCCTCTACCCCGTTCGAAAGGGTGTGGCTCCCGAGTCGGATGCGGGTGTGCTCGGACTCCTCGGGTATGATCCCGAGGCCGAGTCACCAGGACGCGGGGTGCTCGAGGCGATGGGGATCGGTTTGGACCTCGCACCGGGGGATGTCGCCTTGAGGTTCAACTTTGCCACGGCGGATAGTGGGGGGCGTATCATCGATCAGCGGGTCGGGCGGAACCTTTCCACCGCTGAGGCAACGGCCCTTGCGGATGCCGTTTCCAAGGCGGACTTGCTTCATGACCTTGGGATCCAAGCTACGGTTCGGGCCACGGTCGGCCATCGAGGGGTGCTCCGTCTTCGCCCACTGGATGGCGGGGCACTGTCGGCAGATGTAACGAACTCAGACCCGTTCTATCTTCGGGCGGGCCGGGCGGGCCATGCGGTCAAGCCCAAGGAGCCCAGGGTTCTCGAAGTGGCTCCCCAGACGAACACCCCCGCCGCTCTCCGGACCGCACAGGCCCTCAATCGGTTCTCGGAGCGAGCTACCGATATCCTTCTCTCACATCCGGTGAACGGTGCACGGGTGCTTCGCGGGGTTCTTGTGGCGAATCGGCTCATTGTCCGGGATGCTGGGAACGTCGCACAGGGCCTTCCTGGGTTCCAAGCAAGGCACGGGATATCCGGGGCGGCGATAACCGAGATGCCCGTGGAACGCGGCATCGCCCTCCTGCTCGGTCTGTCGGACCGTTTTGTCGGGCCGATGGGAGCCGATGTTCCCTTGGCGCTTCGGGACCGAGCCGAGGCGGTCCGAACCGCGGCAGGCACCCCAGACATCCGCTTTGTGTACGTGCATTTGAAGGGGCCAGACGTTCCCGGTCACGATGGAGAGGCGCAACGCAAGCGGGAGATCATCGAGGAGATCGACGCGCACTTCTTCGGACCGCTGCTGAAAGGCTTCGACCTCACTTCAATAACCATCGCAATTACCGCAGATCACTCCACCCCGTGCATTCTCAAGGGTCACAGCGACGACCCGGTGCCATTACTGGTGACCGGAAATCCTCCTCCCACGGCCCATCCTTCGGTCAGGTACACCGAAGCTTGTGCGAGGGAAGGAACGCTCGGTGTGCACCGTGGGGTGGAGATCATTCCTTTCCTCCTTCACGGGGTTTGGAAAAACCTCGCATGACCTTGGCCAAGGCCGTCCGGGTGCCCCGAGACCGCGCTGAGACGGTCCGAAGGGACCTCGCGCAGCAGAATCTGCTCTCCCGGTCGTTGAAACCCCTCCGGGTCAATTCGCATGTGCTGTTTCCCTTGGAAGGAGATCCGGGGGATATTGCGGAGGAAGTGGTCTCGGCCGACTTTCCCGACCAGAAGTCCCGACCTCGTTCATTCGAAGATCTGGCGCAGGTACCCGAGACCATACGGTCCCAGCTTCCCCGGTCGTTTGACGTGGTGGGAAGCGTCGTGGCGATACGCCTGGAGGAGCCGTTGCTTCCATACCGGGAAGAAATCGGACGAGCCCTGTTGGCCTTCGTTCCCGGAGTTAGGACCGTGGCGATCGACCATGGGGTTCAAGGCGTCGCGCGGATCCGCTCCCTCGAGGTCATTGCTGGAGAACGCACCTTGGTCACATCGGTCAAGGAGAACGGACTGACCTTCACGGTCGACCTGGGAGGAGTCTACTTTTCCCCCCGCCTTGCGCGGGAGCACGGGCGGGTGGCGGCGCTTGTGGAGGATGGGGAGAAGGTCCTCGACATCTTCTGTGGGTTTGGCCCTTTCGGGCTCACGATCCTGCGTAGGAATGCGCACGCGAGCGTGGTGAGCCTAGATTCGAATCCCAGGGCGATAGATCTGCTATTGCTTAATGCCCGATCGCTGAAAGTCGATCAACGTCTCGAGGCATACTGTCAAGACGCGGCGGTCTTCCTTGAGGAGGAACGGAGCTTCGACCGCGCGATCATGAATCTCCCTCGCGAAGGATATAAGTACCTTGGGAAGGTGGGGAGGCGCGTGAAGAGGCATGGGAGGCTCCACTTCTATGGCCTGTTCCTCCGGGACCAGCGCCGCACCGCGGACCAGGAGGTGCTGTCCGCCCTATCATCCCCGAGAGTCCAGAACGCTTGGAGCCTCGAAGAATCCCGGGAAGTGCATCCCTACTCCCCGTCGCGATCCCTCATGACCTTCACCCTGAGGAAAGATGGAGAAATCTAAGGCCCGCCTGCGGCATAGCGACGAGAGCGCAAAGACCGAAGAACGACTGATCGTCCCTCTCGAAGATGTCGGCGAGAGCGATCTAGCCCTCGCTGGAGGCAAAGCCTCCAAGCTCGGCGACCTCGTAAAGACGGGCATTCCGATCCCTCCCGGATACGTCGTCACCACCCATGCCTATGCCGCATACGTGAACGAGACCGGGGTCGGAAAGAAGATCGATGCGCTCCTGGCCCGGTTGGACAGGTCGGGCGAAACGGGTGCCGAAGAGGTATCCATCGCCATCCGGAAACTGTTCGAAGAGACCCCGATGCCCTCGGCCCTGCAAGATCTCATCCTTACTGCCCACCGTAAGTTCTGCGCGGATCATGATGTCGAGTTCTCTGCCGTTCGGTCATCCGCGACCGCGGAGGACCTGGACGATGCCAGCTTCGCTGGTCTCCAGGACACATACCTGAACGTGGGCACCCCCGAGGAAGTTGTCCTGCGCATCCGACGCTGCTGGGGGTCGCTTTTCACCCCGCGCGTTTTGGTCTACCGGAACCGTAAAGGGATCGCTCACGAAGGCGTCAAGCTGGCGGTCCTTGTCCAGAAGATGGTCGCTTCCGATGTCTCGGGAGTGCTCTTCACCGCGGACCCCAACACCGGAGAGAAGCGGACGATCATTGAAGCGGCATGGGGGCTCGGAGAACTGGTCGTGGGCGGGGAGGTCACCCCTGACCACTACGTTGTGGACCCCGCCTCCTCTAAGATCATCACCCGGAGCGTGGCGACGCAACGGGTGAAGCTTGTCCGAAAACCCGGCGGGGGCAACGAACGGATCCCGGTCGAGGACTCTCTACAACGGGCACCCAAGCTTCAGGACCAACAGCTTCTCCGCTTGGCTTCACTGGGGAAAATGATCGAGTCCCACTACCGCCGGCCAATGGATGTGGAATGGTGCTTCGAGGGTCGGGAACCTTATATTGTCCAAGCTCGTCCCGTGACCACGTTGAGCGCCCAACCGGCAACGACTCCCGCAACAACCCCGCCGACTGGCCCGGCCGCCATCCTGCTCAAGGGATTGGGAGCGAGCCCGGGCGTCGCCGTTGGAAAGGTGAAGGTCCTTTCCGGGGCGGCGGAGATCAACCGCATGGAACCGGGTGAGATCCTGGTCACCACGATGACCACCCCCGACATGGTTCCCGCAATGACGAAGGCGGCCGCCATCATCACTGATGAAGGAGGAATGACCTGTCACGCGGCGATCGTATCCCGCGAGCTTGGGGTGCCCTGCATTGTCGGGACTCAGGAAGCCACCCGGGTTCTCCATCCGGGCATGACGGTCACGGTGGATGGAAAGCTGGGTCTCGTGTATGAGGGGGCCAAGCCCTCCGAGGCGCCCTCTCCGAAGGAGACGCACACGGCCCACGGCGGGAGCGGAGGGACGCACCACCCGGTCACGACGACCAAGATCTACGTCAACGTGTCGATCCCGGAGAAAGCGAAGGAATACGCCCAACTCCCGGTCCAAGGGGTCGGACTGTTCCGGATCGAGTTCCTCTTCACGAGCTACGTGAAGGTGCACCCGCTCTCGCTGTTGAAACAAGGGAAGGGCAAAGAGCTCGTGGACAAGCTTGCCAAGGGAATCGAGGTGGTCTGCGAGGCGTTCAATCCGCGACCGGTGATCATCCGCACGAGCGATTTCAAGACGAACGAGTACCGCGGGATGCCTGGCGGGGCGGAGTTCGAGCCCGAGGAGGCCAACCCCATGATCGGCTGGCGGGGATGTTCTCGGTACGTTTCGAAGAGCTACCGGGAGGCGTTCATGCTGGAGTTGGAGGCCATCGAACGCGTGCGGAACAGCCGGGGGCTACGCAATGCCCAGGTCATGCTCCCCTTCGTCAGGAACACGGAGGAGCTTGACCTCATCCGGGTGATGATGGAAGAGAAAGGCCTCCGCCGATCGAAGGACATGAAGCTCTACCTCATGGCCGAAGTCCCGAGCATCATCTTCAGGGCTCGCGAGTTCGCCAAATATGCGGACGGATTCTCGATAGGGTCCAACGATCTGACCCAGCTCGTGATGGGGGCCGATCGGGATTCGGACATCTTGGGGAAGATGGGCTACTTCGATGAGCGGGACCCGGCGGTGAAGCGCGCCATCCAGATGCTCATCCATGACGCGCACGAGGCCGGAGCGACCGTGGGCATCTGCGGACAGGCGCCCAGTGTCTACCCCGAGTTTGCCGAGTTCCTGGTGGACGAAGGGATCGATTCCATCTCACTCAACGCAGATACCGTAGCGCCGACCATCCGCACGATCGCCGCCGCCGAACAGAAGCTCCTGCTCCACGCGGCCCGCCGGGCCTGAACCCGGAGACCTCACATGACCAATCGTGACATGCGCGCTGCCGTACTTGGCGGCGGCAACATGGGATCGGGCATTGCCCAGACCTTTGCTACGGCGGGATACCCCGTCTCCGTCCGGGACTTGACCGAGAAGGACCTCGACCGGGGTCGGGGGATCATAGAGAAGAACCTGTCCCGATCGGTCGAGCGCGGGCGTATCGATGCACCCAAGAAGGCACAGATCCTCTCCCGGATCGAGTTCACGACCGAGCTCGCCGGGGCCGTTTCCGGTGCTCAACTGATCGTCGAGGCGGTCTTCGAGGACCCGAAGGTCAAGAAGGCCCTTTACACGGACCTCGCCCCCCTCGTCTCTCCGGAAGCAATCGTTGCGACCAATACTTCGAGTCTCTCGGTGGGGAAGCTATTCAACGACTTCCCAGTACCGGAACGATGTGCGGGCCTCCATTTCTTCTTTCCCGCCTCCGTCAACAAGCTCGTTGAAGTGATCCCCGGGCCTTCCACATCCCGAAGGACTTTAGACCAACTCTCCGGAATCTGCTATTCCATCCGAAAGATCCCCATCAAAGTGAAGGATGCACCCGGCTTCTGCGTCAATCGGTTCTTTGTCCCCTTCCTGAACGAATCTACTCGTATCGTGGAGGAAGGCATCGCCGGCATTCCCACGGTCGAAGAGGCGGCCAATGAGCTCCTCGGGACCAAGATGGGGCCCTTCCAGCTGATGAACGTCACGGGGATCCCCATCGCCTTCCATTCGATCTCAACGCTGGGGGACGCCTTTGGTGACTATTACCGCCCCTCAAAGCTTCTAAAGGAGCAATTCGAACGGGGGGCGAACTGGAGCCTGGAGGGCGCAGTCGAGACCTCTGCCAAGGATGACGTCAAAGGACGGCTCGCGGGTACCGTGATCGGCATCGCCTCTCGCCTCGTGGAGGAGGGGGTGGCCCGGGCGGAGGAGACCGACCGGGGAGCCCGCATCGGGCTTGCTTGGAAGCAGGGCCCGTTCGAGCTGCTGAACTCGCTCGGTACGATCGCGGGGTACGAGCATGTGGACAAGCTCCACCGGCGCTGGGGCGTCACGTTTCCGGTCTCCCCACGCCTTGCAGAGATCGCGATCTTAAATGAACCCTGGCCGCTGTCGACCGTGCTCTATACAAAGGAGGCGCCGATCGCATGGATACAGCTCGACCGTCCGGAGGCGCTCAATGCCCTCAACTCATCGGTGTTGAGAGACCTGGACTCCGCCGTGGGCCAGGCGGCGGCAGACCCGGAGGTCCGGGTGGTCCTGATCTCGAGCACATCGAACAATTTTGCCGCAGGAGCGGACATTGCCGAGATGGTATCCAAAACCCCCGCAGAGTCGCTCGCTTACACCACGCGGGGCCACGAAGTCCTTCGGAAAATCGAGACGCTTGAAAAGCCGGTCATTAGTGTGGTAGATGGCTATGCACTGGGGGGAGGTCTCGAGCTCGCGCTCTCCGCCGATTTCATTCTGGCCGGAGAAGATGCGACCTTGGGCCTACCCGAGGTCTCCTTGGGCATCATCCCGGGTTTCGGAGGGACCCAACGCCTATCCCGGCTTATCGGTAGGGCCAAGGCCAAGATGCTGATCCTGAGCGGGCTCCCCGTGAGGGCACCTGAGGCGTGCGCCTTGGGGTTTGTAGCCCGGACATACCCTTCCGAGCAGCTGCGGGACGAAGCCCGCGCCTTAGCCCTGACGATCGCCTCCCGGGCGCCGCGTGCCGTGCAACTGGCGAAACAGGCCGTCGACGGCGGGACCGAAGCTTCCTTACCAACGGGACTGGCCCTTGAGCGTCAGCTCGCAACGTACACCTTCACGACCACGGACCTTCGGGAAGGCATGAGGGCCTATCTCGAGAAGCGGAAGCCCGAATTCACGGGTGCCTAAGCGAGAGCCCCGGGACTTCCATCCCGTAAGGGAAGGTACTTAACGGAACTTATAGACACCTTTTCCAATGGTTTAGGCTGGGAGCAAGGTATCTGAACACTGGGGGAGGGGAAGCGCCGTGTCGTATCGAACGGAACCTTCTACTCGTCGTTCGGAGCGAGGGCGAGCCGCGCGGTCGCTTCACGCCCGCTCTAGAGTAGCGGTCAAACAATGAGCGCCCCCAAAGGCTCCCGTGATGTTCGATAGCCGGATCTTCTCGGCCTTCACCCCATGGTCCCGAGCCAGCGGCTTGTTCGGGAAAAAGGTACCGGAGGAACGGAGCTCGCTATAGTCCATGCTGGCCTGCGTGAAGAGGTCGTGGTACTTCCAGGGATTGGCATCCTCGGCCCGCTTCAAGTTCGCCAAGACCTTTTCGGCGTTGCTCGCCACATCGGGTACAACGATGTTCCGGTCCCGAATGGTGAGGAAATTGGTCGCGTAGCACATTTGCTCAAGGGTGGTGATAGGAATGATGGTGAACCCTTGTCCCGTGAGATAATGGGAGAGCCGGGTCCGGCGGGACAGGTGGTACTTCCCCTCCTCGGCCTTACGGTAGACATCGGTGCGGGCACTGCTTAACATGTCGGGGTAACCGACGGCGAGGCCTTCCCCGGGAAAGTTGAGGTACGTGTCGAGATGCATGTTGACCATGGGGTCATTGGTCCGGAGCAGCGGGTGCCGGGGCTGGTGCACGACCGCCACTTCGGGGTATCCCACGCCTTGGGTTAGGATCTCTCGAACGGCGGCTGGGCTGGTCCGGTCTCCCGTCCCGATGAGCGCAAAGCTCCCGCATGGGAGGAAATCCCCTCCCTCAAAGGTTCCGGTCCGGACGGCGGCCACGGGCTTTTCTCCAATGGCCCGCCAGGCGAACGAGGTGAGCTCGGTCTCGCGCCTACGCTGGGGTTTGGCCATGCGCGAAAGGATGATCCCTCGGTCCCCTACGGCCTGTTGGTCCCGCATGAAGAAGAGGTTCGTGAGCGGAACCCGGAGAGTGGTGAATGGCATGATGCTCCGCGTTCCCTTGCGCTTGACAAAATTGATGGAAGGAGCGAGGACCAGAATCTGCAGAAGGACATCCCGCTCCAAGAGCGGAAGGTTCTCCAAGAAGTGCCGCCGGGCTCGGCCGGCTCCGTAACCTGTGAACTGGAGGGCCTGGGTAGTCCACTGGGCGAGTTCTTCGTACACATCGTGGGAGCGTCCGGCCGCCTCCATGATTATTTCGTCCAGATACTCCACATTGACGCCAAAATCTCGGCGCAGGGTCTTCACCAGGTCATCGTGTTCGCGGACCGCCCGCTCCAAGCTGAAGACCCGCTCGTACAATGCCGAGAAGGGCTCGAGCAGACCAAAGAGCGCCTCGATACCGGGTCGGCGGACCACGACCCGCCGCAACTGGCCCCATTCGGCGACCGCCTTTGCCTTGCCCACGAAAATCACCCCCGGTCCGGGTAACGGTCGAGCCTATTAAAGGCTGGAACTCGGTTCGGGATGAAGGGGGATGATGCCCGGAGGCTCGGGAGGGACCCCTGGGGGCCAGTATCCGGGCAGGATCTCTTGCCGCCCCTCCCATTGTGGCCTTGGAAATCTCCCTTGCCGGGCATAGAGGCTCAGAGCGACGAAGGCGCAACCGAACAGTAGTGCATAGCGGATCACCGCGCTTGCCTCGAGCATTCCCGGAGCCAGCGATAGGAAGCTGATGGCGTCGAATGCGCCGTGGAGAAGAGCGGGCAGCAAGAGATTCCCTCCGGAGTAGATGTAGATATAGGAAAAGGCCAACGCCAAGGTTACCAGTTGCGCGTAATACACGGGAGAGACCTCAAGGTACGTCTGCGCGTAATAGAGGTGGACACCGGCGAACAGGAACGAAGTCCAGAGGGCATGGATGGACCAACTCCGGGTCCCCCGGAGGTGAAGGACAGTCCCAAGGACGTATCCTCGGAAGAGTGTCTCCTCCACGAATCCTACAAAGAATATCGAGAACAGGATGTAGAAGAGGGGCTCCGACGAGGCCGCCTGGATCACTTGGGTCTGCCTTGATATCAGTTCCTCCGCCCGATGCGGCTCTATGGCCAGATAGGCGATGAGAAGAACAAAGGCCAAGATGAATCCCAGGAATCCGAACACCCCATACCATCGCACGGTCTCCACCCCCGCCAAACCGGAGCGGCGGAAGAAGTTTCGAAGGGGAGTGATGCCGAAGAGCAAGAAGTAGGCGGCAAGGCCAACCCCATAGACCAAAAGAAGTCCCAGGACAAAACCTACCAGGCCGGCCGGGATCCAACTCGAGGGAATGACGTACTGGGAAAGTACACCGGCGGCGGTTGCCACCACGGCGAGCGCATAACGAAAGGTGCGATCAGGCCGCACCATCCGGTTACGGCGTCGGAGGTACGGGGGATTGGAATGCCGAACGTGAATTGAGCATGGGGGATCGGTCGTAGGCGGTGGAGTGTTTGAGACCCGCCTTCTTCAACATGGACGATATCGATTCGGTAAGGCCAACCACCTCGGGGCAACGGGCGTGCTTGCTGACGTAGAACTCGACCTGACCGTCTTCCCGGATGGGAAAGATGAGCCGAACGCCTCCCAGGTCATACCGGTTGATACCCGAAGGCTTCTTGTCGGCCTTGATAGCCCGGATGTTCTCATCCAAGATGAGCTCCCCTACGGCCGGGTCCTCTTGCGTGGCGGTGGGGGCACCGGCCTCAATGACCTTCCGATGGATGTCAGGGTAGACCTCTTGGAGACTCTTGAATGTGTAGCGTTCATTCAACACGATATGCCCCGTGTATGCCTTGACGACCACCATGTGGGGTGCCAGCCCAACCGGGTATATCTTGATTGCTACCAATAAGGTCAGAGCGAGGGCGAAACGAGGGAGTCAAGTACTCCCACCGCATCGGTCCGACAATGGAGCGAGCAGACGTCGTAGTGGTGGGTGCCGGCCCGGCCGGGAGCACCGCAGCCCACCATCTTGCCCGGCGAGGTTGGTCGGTCATTCTACTCGAGGAGCATCCCCTGGTCGGCCGGCCGGTCCAATGTGCGGGTCTGGTGTCCCAACGGGTGCTCGACATGGCCGGGACCGACAAGATGGTCCGGCATCACCTCGGCGGCGCCACCATCTGGAGTCCCTCCATGAACCCCTTAAGGTTCCAGGCGGGGGAGACCCGGGCCCATGTGATCTCCCGAGAACAGCTCGACTTCCTATTGGCAGAACGAGCGGCCCGAAGCAATGTGCAGATCCGGACCGGCTGGAAGTTCCGAAAGATCGTCCAAGGCCCCACCGCCCCAGGATCGGCACTACAGATCGAGGTTGAGACACCGGGAGGGCACGACACGGTGGAGACCCGTTTGTTGATTGGTGCGGACGGGGTGGCGAGCACGGTCGCGCGCCGACTGCGATTACACCGACCGATCGAGATCCTCCCCGCTTTCGAAGCGGACATTCCCTTCGCCGATGTTCCCCAAGACGAGGTTGAGATCTATCTAGGCCGTCAACTGGCCCCGGGATTCTTTGGCTGGTCGATACCGGACGGGGAAGGCAACCTCAGGGTAGGGGTCGGGATCAACGCCCGGAACGGATTGCTCGCCATCGAAGGATATGAACATCTAGTACGCGCGATGGAACGGCGCTACAAGACGCGGTTCCCGAGCCCGATACGGACGATCGTGAGCGGGATCCCGATCGGTCGGGTACCAAACATTTCCACGGACCACGGTTTGCTGGTCGGGGACGCAGCGGCCCAAGTAAAGCCCTTGTCCGGTGGTGGGATCTTCACCGGGATGCGGGCGGCAGAGATCGCCGCTGACGTGGCCCACGGCGCTCTGGCGGACCAGGACCTCTCCGCCTCCCGCCTAAGAGCATATGATCTGCATTGGCGGGAGGAACTGGGTGGGGAGACCGACCGGGCGCTATACTTCCGGCGTCTCTTCGTCCAATTGAGCGACCGGGACCTGGACAGGGTCCTCGAGATCCTCCGCGATTCCAAGCTCGTATCGACCATCGTGGCCTTCGGGGACATCGACTTTCCCACCGTCACCATTCGCGAACTGCTTGGGCAGTCTCCGTCGCTGGTTCACTTGTTCCCGAAGGCGCTCTCCGCCTACTTCCGGCGGCGCCACGGGCTTGCTCCAGATGTCCTGGCCGCTTGACGCTCGGAGCGAACCCACAAGAACCCCCCGGCACCCGCCAGTACAAGCGCTGTACCGAGAAAAAGCCAGAGCCAGGGGGCCGCCGTGTCAGTAACGACCACGATCGAGGTCTCCGGGCTCACCCCAGAAACGTTCAGAAGCGTCAGGTTGAGGATGGGATGACCCCCCGGTCCCAAGGTGGCCTTCTGCCAGAGCGCACCCGAAAAGAACCCACGGGATAGCATCACGTATCGGGTCCCGTTCGAAAGCGTGAGGTTGAGCGAGCTCCGTAGGAAAAAGGTCCCTTGCGGGCAGCCTGAAGGGACCTGAACCGCCACAGAGAACGTTTGATGATCTCCCGAGGCTACCGCATTCTCTGTCCATGATACGGATTTAGTTGCGGGACTCCCATTCAAGCTGATCCCAGGGGTCCAGGAATCACTTGGACCGACCGGACCGGAACTGCTGTTGTCCAGGGCGGTCCAAGCATAGACACCAAGAGAGAGCGCCACCGAGGCGATGGATTCAGAGAATGGGTTCGAGAAGTTGACCGTGAGACTGCCGGAAGTCCCCGGAGCCATGGCAGGGGAAGTTAGACCCAGCATCTCTCCCGGAAGGTTGGGTGGCAGCGGTGGAGGGGATAAGGCCATGGTCCTTCCTGTGGGAAGGATGACCAACAACAGTCCCACCGCAAGGACGAAGGCGCGTATAGGGACGTTTCGTTTCAGCGGGAGCACCGGGTGACCTATCGCAACGGCGTTAAAATGGGTGCGTGTCACACTGTCGGCGCGACACCTATATATGTCACTCCTGTTCTATAGAGATTGCTATGAAGACCCCCCGGGGCTACGAAGGTCGTCGGCTGCAGCAGACGGGCGGGAGCACGTTCGCGGTCTCCCTCCCTAAGGCCTGGGTTCGGGGGAGCAATCTAGGTCGGGGGGACCTCGTCTACTTCCTGCCCCGGGAGGACGGTTCGCTCTCCGTCTACACGGAGGAGGTACCGCGCCTTGAGAAGTCCCGTCGTGTCTGCCTCGTGGACAACCGGATGCCCGAGGACCACATCTTCCGGAAGCTTATCAGTGTGTACATTTCAGGAGCCCCTCTGGTCGAAGTCCGGACCCGTGACCGGATGGAGCCCTCCACGCGCGAGGTGATCCGGAAGTTCGCCCAGCATGTCATCGGACCCGAGATCCTAGAGGAGACCTCGAACGGCGTCGTCCTTCAGGACATGATCAGCTCGAACCCGATGCCACTACCTTCGGTCATTCGTCGCATGCATCTCATGGCGAAGGAAATGCAATCCGATGCCATGACCGCCTTTCGGGAGCAGAACGCCTCCATTGCGAAGGATGTAACCGCTCGCGACTGGGAGATCGATCGGTTGCACTGGTTCGTGAACAAGACAGTTGTCATGGCCCTCAAGGACCCCCGCCTCCTGACATCGATGGATATCACGCTTCCCGACTGTCTCACGTACGATCTCGCTTCCAAGACCCTGGAACGGATCGCGGACCATGCCGTCCGCATCGCGAAAGTGACGGATATTGTGGAGGGTGGGCGGTTGCCCAGCGGCCCTGTCGAAGAGCTCTCGCGACTTTCCGCCGACGCATTGAAACTGCTTGAGACGGCCGTGGAAACTTTGTTCTCGCGCAACATGGAACACGCGAACGAGGTCATAGACGCCGTGTCGAGGATGGTCTCATCCCGGGACCCCGAGCTCCAGGATTTCTTCACCCGCAAGGGGCGGGTCGCCGTCGCCTTGGCGTATGTCCTCGAGAGCCTTGAGCGTACCGCCCTCTATGCTTCCGATATCGCGGAGATCGCGCTCAATCACGCGGTGAATTCAACGACAGAAGCGCTCTGAGCGCACCTGGGGAGACATCCGGGGCCCACGTTCTCACAGCAAGCTCAGGATCGGGTGGATCATTGCGATGAGCATGGCCGTCCAGCCAAGAGCCAAAGCGGCAAGCATGACCCGGTAACCTTCTGGCTGCTCTATCCGGAACGGCAGGAACCGCTCTCCGACCCGAAGATCCAGTAGGAAAGAGACCAAGGTTATGGCCCACGCCACTCCCGCCATCACGATCGGGACGATGTAGTCAGGCGCCTTGGCGCCGATCGAGGTGGCGGAGGACGCGCTTGTCCCGTAGGCCGTCCAGTGCCCGAAGCCGAGCTGGATCGAAGAGAAGATCACCACGGTTCCGAGGATGGAGAATGCGATCCCCGTGATGAGAAAGCGCTTCTCATGGAACCGGAAGGCATAGACCAAGGCGAGGAACGATGCCACCAAGAACGCCCCCACCGAGGCGACATAGAGGTAAACCGAATCGAACAGGGTCGCTTGTACGAGCGAGATGTTGACGGTGAGGTAGACGATATTGAAAAACAGGGCGAAGAGCAGCCACTTGGTCAAACCGTGCATCGAGGGATCCAACTGTTCGTTCTCCTCCTCGGATACCAAGAGGGAGGTCGTGTTGTGGTTACGGTAGTACCGGTCCACCTCACGGATCGTGACCAAGGTGAGGCCCGCTGCCAAGGCAAGGGGGAACGCCAGGACCTCAAGTAGATAGAGCCAGACCGCCGACATTACGCCACCATCCCCTGATGGAACAAGGGGGAGGGAACTATTGAGCTTTCGCCCGGCCCTTTTCGGGACCCCAGTAGCGGGGATACTGCCCCGGCGCCAAGAAGACGCTCTCCGCATCGACCACCCAACCCTCGGTCTTAGACGAAATCGCGGAGGCGTTCACCAGCGCACGGCCAGTGGCGATGAGTTCGTTCCGGCGTGTGACAAGGGCCAAGCGGTCTCCGGCGGAGAAGGTGCCCAGGAGGGAGGCAACCCCCGCTGCAGCGAGGTCCGCACCGTGGGCGAGAGCGTCCACCGCCGAATCCTTCACGACAACCCTGGGAACGCGGCTCCAGACCTCCTCAGGACGGTGCAGCATGCCCTGGAATATCTCGGGGTGCCCTTCCCGGACCAGCGCGATGGCGTCCGAAAGCATAGGGAGGGAGATCAGTTGCTCCTCCACGAACGGGCCGGTCGCCACCCTCCGTAGCTCCGAGAGATGGCCCCCCACGCCGAGGGCATCTCCAAGGTCCACCGCGAGGGTCCGCACATAGGTACCCGACTCGCAGGTGACGTCGATGAGCAAGGTGTTCTCCTGCCTTTCGATGACTTCGAGGGAGTGGATCGAGCGGACGCGTCGCTGACGTTTTACGGCAGACCGCACGGGGGGAGTTTGATAGATCGGTCCGACAAAATCAGCGAGCGCCGACTGCAGAGCCGCTCGTTCCACCGGGCCATGCAATTGCACGACCCCGACGTACCGCTTTGAGAATGTCAGGACGAGTGGAATGAGGCGGAGCGCTTTGCCGACCGCGATGACGAGGAGGCCGCTCACTCCGGGGTCTAGGGTCCCCGCGTGGCCAGCCCGGGAGACACCGAGCATGTCGCGGACCCATGCAGTGACCTGATGGGAGCTCGGGCCCCGGGGCTTGTCGATCAGGAGAAAAGCCCCGTCCGACGGGATAGGGAGAGGGGACGGATTACCGGAACTCATCCCACGCTCTTGAGAGCGTGCGCAATGGAGGCATCGAGGATCTCCACGGCTTCGTCGATGTGCTCTTCCTGAACGATGAGGGGCGGTATGTACCGGATGCCAGACTTGCCGCATCCCAGGAGCACGAGTCCCCGACGGTAGGCTTCCTGCTCGATCTCGTCACGCAAGGCGATCGCCGGTTCCTTCGTGCGGCGGTCCTTCACGAACTCGGTAGCGACCATGAGGCCGACCCCACGCACATCGCCGATGACCATGTACTTCTCCTTGAGCTCTTCCAGACGCTTTTTCAGGTAACTTCCTTGGCGGCTGGCGTTCTCGAGGAGTCGTTCCTTGTCCATCACATCCAGCGTGGCATTGGCCGCGGCGCAGGCCACGAGGTTGCCGCCGAACGTGTTGGAATGGGCGCCCTGGACGGGATAGTCCAGTTTCTGGTCGAAGATCATGGCCCCGATGGGGATCCCGCTTCCCAAGGCCTTCGCGCTCGTGATCATGTCGGGCACCACCCCGAAATGTTCGATCGCCCACATCTTGCCGGTGCGACCGACGCCGGCCTGCACCTCATCATCGATGTGGAGGATCCCATGAGGTTTCAGCACTTTATGAATGGCCTGGAAGTAGTCCTTGGGTGGGACCACGTACCCTCCTTCGCCCATAACGGGCTCTACAATGAAAGCGGCCACGTCTTCCGGGGGAAGGACACTCGAGAAATAGAGCTCGTCCAAGATCTTCACGCAGTAGAGACCACAGCTTGGGTATTCGAGTTTGTATGGGCACCGGTAGCAGTACGGGGCCGGAATGTGGGTCCCACCGCCGGTGAACGCATTGAACCGCCGGCGCTGGACCGGCCGGCTCGAAGTCATGCTCAGGGCGCCCATGGTGCGCCCATGGAAAGCTCCGATGAGACCCAGGGTCATGGGTCGGCCGGACTGCCATCGGGCCATCTTGATGGCGGCCTCGACGCTCTCCGCCCCCGAATTGGTGTAGAAGACCTTCTTTGGATTGTCCCCCGGAGCAGATTTTGCCAAGCGCTCGGCCAGACGTGTCTGCACCTCGTAGTAAAAGTCCGTCCCGGCAAAGTGCATGAGCTCTTCTGCCTGATGTTTGACCGCCTCGACGACATGCGGGTGGCAATGCCCGGTGCCGAGGACCCCGACACCGCTAGCGAAGTCCAGAAAGACATTCCCGTCCACATCCGTCACCAGCACCCCCTTTCCTCGGGCGGCGACCACCGGCCCGCTCTTTGTGGAGGTCATGATGGATGCCTGGTCCCTCCGGATGATCTCTTTGGCCTTCGGTCCCGGGATCGGGGTCACGATCTTGACATGAAGCTTTGTCGTGCTCTTCGACTCTTTGGACTCCTTAACAGGCGCTACAGAACTCGACATGGACCTGTTCCGGCAGAGGAACGGAGAAGCTAAAAAGTCTTGTGCAACTAGTTGGACGATGCCCGAGGAAAAGAAAATCACGCTCCAGGTGACCCAGTTAGCGGAGACGGAACTCAAGCAATTGCTTGCGCGTCAGAAGAAACCGCTCGATGTTCGGCTCTATGTGGTGTCCGGGGTCTTTCCCACGATCCACATGAACTTGGACACGGCCAAACCGGGTGATGCAGTCGTGGAAGCTTCTGGGATCAAGTTCGTGATCGATCCCTTGAGCACGCGATACTTGGATGATGCGAAGGTCGATTGCGTGCTGGATGCGGAAGGTCCGGCCTTCAAGATCACCGGACCTAACGTCCCGGAGGACGTGGAATCTAAGGGAAAGCCCACGGAAACGGCCATTCCTCCCACCGCTTCCAACAAGGAGAAGGAGGAGGCCGTTCGGAAGGCCCTGAAGAAGGTCTTCGATCCGGAAATACCCATGAACATCGTGGACCTAGGCCTGATCTACGCCTACGAATGGAACGAGCAGGGCAAGCTCAACATCCGTATGACCATGACAAGCCCGGGATGCCCCGTGGCGGACATCCTAGTGGAAGAGGTCAAGCGGGTGGCGGACGACGCTTTGGGTGGAGATCAGAGCGTGGTCGAGGTCGTCTGGGAGCCACCGTGGGGGCCGGACAAGATGAGCGAGTTCGCCAAGCGCCAGTTCGGATACGCTTGAGGCCGGACCCGAGGTCCTGGGCCTGTTTGGCTTTCAGCCGATAGCCTTCTTCACTAGCGACACGATCTTGGCCTCCACCTCGGGTGTTAGTTTCGTCAGTGCATAGGTGATGGGCCACATGAGCCCGTCGTCGAGCCGGGCCTCGTCACTGAATCCCAAAGTGCCATAGCGAACCTTGAACTTGCTCGCAGGCTGGTAGAAGCAAAGGACCTTCCCGGCCTTGGTGTATGCTGGCATCCCATACCAAAGTCTTGGCGCTAGACTGGGTGCGTGGGTCCTGATGAGGGTGTGGACGCGGCTTCCCTGGGAACGGTCGGGTTCTGGCATCTGAGCGATCTTCGCCAGCACGACCCGTTCATCTTCGGCCAAGTTCTTGCCCCAGACCATCGCTCGTTCTTGGGCGGTATCTCGCAAGGCCGCACGCTCCTCGGCGCTGAATCCCTTGGACCGACCACCGGCTGCCTTGGAACGCAAAGAAGACGAACGCGAACTGACCTTTCCCTGCCGATTCCCCGTCATGCCGCCCAAAGAATCCGCTCTCGTATTTATCGTACAACGGACGTCTGGGGACTGGACCTGTTGAATGGATTCAAGAGACCCCTTTGCCATCCCTATGTGAGTTTATAATCGTAAAGGTCCTTCTGAAGGGGGATGGAGCTTCACCTCGGGCGGCGGACTAGACGATTCCGGGTGCATGACTGGAGCATGGCCCCGACGTTCGTTCCCGGGGATATCATCCGCGTAACTCCCCAAACCGATGCGGAAAAAGTGCCGGACCAAGGGGATGCCATTGTCCTTCGGGACCCAGAGATGAAGGGACGAAAGCTCCTCAAACGGGTCCAGTCGGTGATGTTCGAAGGAGGCGCGGTGAAGGTCTTTGTCATTGGAGACAACCCTCTCCGTAGCCGCGACAGCCGACATTTCGGAGCGGTACCCGTCGAGGACATCATTGGACGGGTCGTCCCGACGAACCCTTCGGCTTCGCGCGTGGTCCGAGACCGCTTCTCATGAGTCGTTCCGGGTTGCTTACATCGGATGGAAAGGGGGTTCCCCTTTCCGCTCCAGACCTTGTGGGGCCATGGAGTGTAGAGAACTGGGCCGAACTCATTCCCGCCCATCGTCACAAGCGCACCTTCCACCATGTCCACCTCGAGGTCCGTCTGAAGGGGGGCAAGGTCGACCCGGGTGCGGTCCCAGGCTGGACGAAGGTCCTGTCCGCCCTGAAAGAGCAGAAGGTAATTGAATCCTCCGACCTCGCTTCCCTGGCTGTCTCAGTCCTGCTCGCTCTGGAGAAGGAACAACTCCGGTTGGTCGGCTCGTGGTCCCTCGTACCTGGTGGTTTGTTCCATCAAGGTTCGAGGGGCATCAAAGAGGGATCGTTCGATGTCCGGCGTCTTGTCCAAGAGCTCGAGCGCCAGAACGGGGAGATCCTTACCGAAGCCGTGGGGTTCCATACTACCCTTACAGGCGGGAAAGGCTGGATGGCCGAAGTGACCCTCTTCCGTGTGCACCGAGCTCGGAAGCCTGCGCTCTCGCTCGACCTCTGGGGAACGATCTCCAGGGAGCGTCTGCAATCGGTCCTTTCGTCGCTGCGAACTCACCTCCCGGTGGCGAAGGCCCTCCTCACGCGATACTCGGTGGATTGACGACCTCAGCGCAGCACTGAAAGGAGCAATTTCGCCACCGCTGGACAACTATTTATTCCTCCATGGTGATGGGGAAAGCATGAAGCGCTGGTTAGCGAAAATCGTTGATCTGTTGGCTCCCGCCGAACCTGTCTATGCCCACTGTGACATTCCCTGTGGGATCTATGACCCTCACGAAGCGCAGATCGGGGCGCTCACCGTCTTGCGGATGGCCCAGCTTGCTGCTGACCTCACGCCCCCTCAGGAGAGCGCAGCTCCTGAAGCGCGCCGCGAGTTCCACGCCAAGCTCGCCCGTTACACAGCAACGAAGGAAGCACATGCGGAAATCGTCAAACACCAGGTCCGGGTGATCTGGGGCGACTATTTCACACCGGAAATGACCAAGGAGTTTCCCGAGGTGAACGACCTCGTCCTGAAGATCCTGCACGATGCCTCCAAGGCGCGACAATCCTTCTCTGTGGAGCAGGCCAATGCCCTTGTCTCCGACGTACAGAAGTTCGCGGAAATCTTCTGGAAAACCAAGAAGGTCGAGACAAAAGTGCTGCCCTCCCACCAGAAATCCGGGGGGAACATCGTGGTTCCCGTGGCATGAGCCACCCGATGGGCCACAGGGGTTGCCCATTCTGAGAGCGGGTCCGGCAAGGGGATATATACTCACGCACACTAGGGAAATTGAAGGTGTGTCGAAATGCCCGTGACCGAGCTCAGCAACGGAGACTTTGACAAATTCTCCCAATCGAACCCCGTAGCCCTTGTCGATGTCTGGGCCCCGTGGTGTGGTCCCTGCCGCATGGTATCGCCTGTCGTGGAACGATTGTCTCAGAAGTATGCGGGCAAGGTTGCTTTCGGCAAACTGAATTCCGATGACAACATGGAGATAGCGCAGAAACTTGGCATCATGAGTATACCCACCCTCCTCATCTACAAGGAAGGCAAGTTGGTGGACCGGATCGTGGGCGCTTATCCTCAAGAGATTATCGAGGACCACATCGCAAAGTTCCTGTGACTCCCGCCCCGCCCTGGGGCACGTGCAGGGTACTCGCCGAACCGTTTGGAGGCGAGTTGAATGGCCACTACAGACCCCCAGTTGGAGCGTTACAACTTTCGTCACCTTCTGGATGAAATAGCGGCTTGCGAGGGCCGGGGGACGGAACTCATCACGCTCTACGTTCCGCCCGGGCGGGCCATCGCCGACGTCATGAACTACCTCCGCAACGAATATGCCCAGGCAGGGAATATCAAGAGCCGGGTCACACGTAAGAACGTCACCGGATCGCTCGAATCTCTCATGAACAAGGTGAAGCAGTACCGGGTGGCCCCGGACCACGGTGTTGCATTTTTCGTCGGAGCAAAGGCAATCGGGGCCGACCGGAGCGAAGAGGTGTCTTTCGTGATCGAACCCCCCGAACCCCTCAACACCTACATGTACCGTTGCGATTCCCACTTTATCTTGGATCCGTTGCTCGACATGGTCCACGAGCCGGACGTCTGGGGGTTGATCGTCATCGACCGGAAAGAGGTCACCTTCGGGATCCTCCGAGGCAAGAGGGTGGAGGCGCTGCGCAACAAGCAATCCCAAGTCCCGAGCAAGCACGGCATGGGAGGGCAGTCTGCGCATCGGTTCGAGAGATTGATCGAGCACGCTGCCCATGATTTCTTCGTCCGATGCGCGGACAACGCGACCGAGCTTTTTCTTCCCATCAAGGACAAGATCAAAGGAATTCTCGTGGGTGGCCCGGGCGCCACCAAAGAGTACTTCGTCAAGGAAGGGTTTCTCCATTACGAGCTGCAGAAGAAGGTCGTTGAGCCGCTCTTCGACGTAGGATACACCGATGAGTATGGCCTCAGAGAACTCGTCGAAAAGGCCTCCGGCACGCTCCACGGGCTCGAGATCACAGAGGAGAAGCAGATCGTCCGGCAACTCCTTTCGGAGATACGCAAACCCCGGGAACCTCTGGCGATCTACGGACTGAAGGAGACCTGGGCGGCCTTGGAGGCCGGGGCGGTCTCAACGCTCCTCGTCTCGGAAGGGCTGAAGGACAAGGACCTGGTGACCCGGCTCTTTGAGTCCGCTTCGGCACACAGCTCGACCATCCGGATGATCTCGGTGGAGAGTGAGGAGGGTGAGATGCTCCTCAAGGCCTTCGGTGGCCTGGCGGCAATCCTCCGATACCCCTACCAGGTCCCCGCCGCGTGAGCCCCGCCGCCAAAACGATCGAGGTCACCCCGTTAGAGGGCTTCGGCTTGGCCCTCGGCGAGTTCGTGGAGCAGTTTGTTCTCGATGTGCGCAAGAGTCTCGGATATCGTTGATTTGGAGACCCGGAAACGTTGGGCGATCTCCCCGAGGTTTGCCCTGCGTGGGATGTCCCAGTAGCCCGCACTCATGGCCACTCGGAACACCTGAGCCTGTCGGGGGGTCAACAGACGATCCGGTCCCGGATCGGCGCTTGGATAGATCGCTCGAACCTGGGTTCCGGGTACTATCCGACGGGCCTTGCGGAAGAGTCGCTGGAGCTTTCGATTGTCGGCCACGAGAAGGAACTGTAACTCACCGTTGCTGATGGTGAACGGAAGCCGGATGCCAATCCCGAGGTCCTCTACACTGCGCAGGCCCGCTTGAAACGGTTCTGATGCCTTGGTGACCAGCCGGAAGAGCACCCCGCCATTCGATTCATGCAACTTTTGAACGGAGATCACGCCCGGATAGTCCGAGAGGTCTCCGAGAAGCTCCTTCCAGTTCCAACCTTGCCCTACAACGTCCACATCTTCGATGATCCGATGATCCTCCGTGATAAGGAAGCTCAGCAGACGGAACTGTAGCTCCGGATGTTTACCGGACACATATTGCAAAGGGACGTTACCCGTCTTCGGGAGCGGCACCGATAACCGACAGGTCATGATCTGTTGCCCATCCCTCCCGGGCCACTCGTCTTGAGCTCCTGCATTCGACCTCGATCTCTTCATCCGGACACCTCACCGGCAGTCGTTAAGAATGTGCCATCCGCGGGACGATGATATTCTTTGCGGCCTTGGGACCGTTAGTAACGGAAACCAAGTTTGGGGGGGGGAGAGCCTAGATGGAACCTCGTACGAACAGTTGATATCACGCGAGGAATGGTAGCTCACAGGTGCCCGGGAGTGTCCAGCGTCCTGGGCGCACCATGCGCCGGTGGCTCAGCTTGGACAGAGCAGCGGCTTCCTAAGCCGCCTGTCGTGGGTTCAAATCCCACCCGGCGCGTTGAAACGGTTTCCTATCCGATCTCAGCTGCTTCAAAATGTTGGCATTCCAGAGCTAGGTTCCTGTGCGGACAGGGAAGAGAGACGTTTCAGGTTGCGGTGATGAGCTCTCGGGTAAGCGCATCAGCCGGGAGGCCATAGACCTTCCCGTAAATGATCTTCCGAAGGTCTTCGCGCTCGATACGGGCCCGAAGCAAGAAATGGAATATCCCGGCCAATGACAAGGGAAAGATCCGCATCCTCTCTTGATTCATGGATGCGTGACGACGCTGCAGCGCGATCTCGAACGGGACAAGCGTGGCATGTTCCCGGTACTGCGTAAGGGCGTCCGTCAAAGCGTAGCCGGTGCCCAGACCGGAAATGATCTCTTCGATGCTGCGGGCCTGGGCGAGGTCTTGGAACTGTTTGAGCGGAAGGATACCTCCTGGAATGAAGAACGAGGAAAGCCCCTCCGCTCGCACCCCGGACTCCTTACCCTTGAGCAGCGTAAGAATGTTCTTCGTGTCGATCTCCTCGGCGATGAACTGCCGTACGACCCACTCGTCGCCCTGGAAGAAGACCGCACTCCGAAGCAACTCGGCGTAGTACTGGGCCTCAAGGGCGCGGGTGATGGGAAAGATATTCTGGGTCTTGGTGAACTCTCCGAGGTGCTCCATGATAGTGACACCATATCCGTACCGCGTGAGGTTCTGCACGACCGCATCGACGCTGGGCTGTGCGAGCAGGTTCCTTAGGTCATCGATCGAGAGTACGCCAGCGGAGAATCCGGTGGGGGTCTTCCGGTCCGAGACAATGAACGTGTCGGACTCGGAAAGAATGCGCCCATACGCCTTTGCCGCTAGGATCGCCAGCACGTTCTCGATGTCCCACCATCGGAGGTAGGCCGCGATAGGGGCACGCCCCGCGAAGGGAGCCACTTGGTAGACAAGGCGGGTCACTGTGACGAAATGCCGGTTGACCGCCACCTCGAGTGCGTCGGAATCCTTGTATATCTCGAGGGCCCGCGTCAGATCGCCAGCATAGGGGGTGCCTTCCATCAGCTTGCCAAGATCGGCCACATCCTTGGCGACTGTCATCGAAAGCAACGTGTCCCGGTTTAAAAGCAAGCCGGAAAGGGCTTTCAACCGGCCCATGGATGATGCGTAGGTCGTCTCGCTCATTGCCGCGCGAGGATCTCGGTGATCTGGTCCTCCTTCCAGCGGAGGAGATCTTCGAACGACATTGAAATCCTTCGCTTCCCGTCGGAGGTCTCCGCGACCAATCCCCCCATGGCAGTGAGATTTCGTCCCTTGAGCATTCGAATGCTAAGGTACGGTGGCAACTGCTGAGCGTCCTCCTTTCGGACAACGAGTCGGGTATCCTCACCCAATACCGCGATGGCGGCATCAGCCATCCGTTGCAACATCTGGATGTACTCGGGGGTGCTGGTGAAGGCCTTCAAGCGTTGATTGAGAAGAAGGCGGCCTTCTTGGATTCGGCGCTCCTTCGCCTCGTCCAGGACTTTCCGGGCCTGGAGACGGGCCTCGGCGCGCGTCCGATTCGCCTCCACCTCGACCTCATGGGCCGACTCTTTCTCCTCGAGCTCGTTTATGCGGGATATCTCTTGCTCGGCCTGCCGGGAGATCTCGGCCCGTTCCTGCTCGGAACGGGTCAGTATCGCTTGAAGTTCCCTCTCCGTCCGGTCCCGGACCTCACGGACCAGATCTTCGAGCGACACGTTCAGAAGATCTTGAGCAGGAGGAGGAAACCCAGCACGAGACCGATGATCCAGAGCGTTTCCGGAATCACGAAGAAGACCAGGACGGAGCCGAATTTCTCCGGCCGCTCAGCGATGATGCCCATCCCCGCCGCGCCGATACCGGACTGGGCCATCCCCGTCCCGATAAGTCCGCCCGCGATCGCGATCGCCGCGGCCAGCGTGTACAATGCAGTTCCGATGTCGGAACTCGACGAACTGGACGTGGAATTCGAGGCCGCCGGATGGGCCGTTCCGAACACTACGCTCGTCGCCGAGGCCGAACCCAGAAACGCCAACGTCACCGCAAAGATGGCGACGGCAATCCCCAGTGTAAGCCCCACACCCTTCAGCGCCTTGACCGAGTGCATGGCAGGCCACGAACAAGTCAGCTATATAATAATTCGCACCGGAGAGCTACCGAGGCTCAACGTGACGGGGGGCGCTCTTGTTCGGGCAGCATCCCGTTGACTCAACCGAAGCTATCGGCTGCCGTGTAGGGAGGGGGATTTAGCCGCCCTATCTCGTACCCTGCGGCGGTCGCTCGTGGCCGCCACCTCCCGAGCGTTCCAGCTCCGTCATCTCCCGGGGGGTGAGCCGGTGCATCATGACGTACTCCGCCGCCTCCATCACATCGTTTGCCTCGACCTCGTTCCGTCCCTCGAAAGCACAATTGGCCCGCGAGATCTCCTCGATCTGCAGGTCGAACCGAGTGCTCTGGTTGTCCAGGATCGTAAGGTTCGTGATTAGGGAGAGCATTTTGGGGGACACCGTGATCGACGGCAGACGTTCCCGGGCGGCCCGGATCTGTTCCACGTACTTCTCTGCGGCTGTTTGATAACCTTCACGGAAGGAGGTGGGATTGCTGCGGAACTGGGCATTCCGGTTGAGGATCTCCATCCGGGTCTCCGCAGAGTTCGGGGGGATCACCTCGACGTGGAGCATCGAACCGCTCAGAAGGTGGTAGGCTTCCTCATCCTGGTCCCGCAGCTGGCTGAACTGGAGCTGGGGGAGGCCCAGCGCCCGCCCCTCCGAATGTTTTTGCGGGGCAGGGATCGAGAGGACCGAGCACTCGTAGAAACGGTCGGAAAGGTATCGCGCCCGTTCTTTGCCATAATGGATCCTTCCTGTGAGATAGCGCTCAGGGTCGTTCCAGTCGAAGTGCAGGGTCGTCCCCCGACCCAACTGGGCATCGATCGGTGAGATCAACTCCGCAAGGGAGAGCAGCATCGAACTCTTCCCGCTTCCCTCCCGGCCCCACAGGAGAACGCCCCCGATCGCCGGGTTTACGGCGTTCAGCACGAGGGCTCTCTTAGACTTCTCCATTCCCACGAAGGCGAGGAATGGGTAGGGTAGGCGCTTGAGCTTCTGGGAAAGACCCGAGTACGCCCCACGGTTCAGCAGCTCTCGCTTCAACCGTTCTTCCAATGCGCGGTTAGACACCTCCTGCTGGGCCCGGATCCGCTGCTCCATGGATTCGCGGGCCTTCTCAAGCAGCTGGTTGTTCGCCAGGGCGAGCCGGGACTCTTCGGCATGCACACGGAATTCCATTTCGGATTTCAGGCGTGCTTTTTCCGTCTCAAGCTGCTGGGTCGCTCGCCGCTGCAATTCGATCTCGGCATCCTTCCACCGGTTCCGCAGCTCTTCCTCAAGGTGAGCCCGTGCCTCGGACTGTTCCTTGAGCTGTGCCTCCGCCAGGCGCGCCCTTTCACCGGCCAACCGCTGATTGAATTCGATATCCAGACGCTGCTTCTCGGCAGTGATTCTGTCCGACGTCTCCTTGGCCGATAGCATCTCTATCTCATCGATCCGGTTGTCGAACTCCGCTTCGGACTTGGCGGCGGCTTCTGCAAGGCGCCGTTCGAGCTCGGCGGTAAGCCGCTGTTCCTCGGCCTGGAGTTTGGCCGCGGACTCCGCTTCTATCCGGGTGCGCTCGATGGCAATCTTGTCCGCAAGTTCCTTCTGAAGGTTCTCCTCGAGACGCTCGAGCCGTTGCGCGAAGCTTTCCTTGAGCTTCTTCTCGGCATTCTGACGTTTGGCCTGTATCTCATCGCTGAGCTCCTTCACCTCGGTCCGGACCCGCTCTTCGGACTGTTTTTGGAGTTGCGCCTTCTCGGACTCGAGTTGCCGGGCGAGCTCATCAACGTTCTCGGACACGAGCGCGGCTTTCAGTTGGGAAAGGGTAGATTCGTTTCGACTTTCGAGTTCCTTCTCCCGGGCGGCGAGTTCGGATGCAAGCCGGCCCTGCTCAAGGCGGACCTTCTCACCAAATTCAGCCTCGAGGCGAGTTCGCTCGGCGGCTTGGAATGCCGCATTCTCTTTCGCGGATAACTCCTCAATCTCCTTGACCCGTGCCCGAAGCTTCTCCTCGTTGGCACCCTGTAATTCGATCTGCTTCTGGAGGTTTTCTTCTGTAAGGCGGGTCATCTCGGCAGCCAGTTTCTGGGCGGCAGTCTCGTCCAGCTTTTTTTGCTCTTGCTCCAGACGAGTTGCCAGGTCCTTCTCTGCCGCCGCTTGAAGCGCCTTAAACCGATCGGTAAGTTCGGATTCGAATTTTGCACGAGCCTCCGCTTCCCGTTGCGTGGACTCCTCCTTGAGACGACTCTCCTCCTTGCGCAACTTCTCAGAGAACTCATTCTCTAACCGGCCCCGTTCCGTGGCCAGAGCCTCCGCGCTTTGCTTGGCGAAGGACTCCTCCAGCTCGTGGGTACGCGACCGAAGTTTCTCCTCGATCTCAGCCAGTGCCGCCATCTGCCTTTTCAGGTTCTCTTCCGTCAGGCGGTTCTCGTCCGCTGCCAGCTTTTGGTTGTACTCCGAAACCAGGCGCTGCGTCTCTTGTTCTATCCGAATCTGGAACGCCTTGTCCGCCTCGGCGGCCAGTTCACTCCGCCGTTTTGCGATGTCCTCTTCGGCCTTTGTTTGAACCTCGGAACGGCGCCGCTCGAACTCTTGGGCGAGCCGCGTTTCGGCTTCGGCCGACTTCTGACCGAGTTCAATGGCGAACCGGGTTTTCATGTCCTCCAGGGCCTGGCTGGAGGCCTTCTCCATAGCTGCCGCTAGTTCTTTCTCTCGGCTCCGGAACGACTCCTCAAGCTTGGATTGGGCCTGGGCGAGCCTCTGACCATACTCGTTCTCCAAAGTGCGTCGGAAATCGCTTTCCCGCACCTTGTATTCTTGCTCCAGCCGGGACCGGAGCTCCTCTTCGTACGTCCGAGAACGGTTCGAAAACGCGGCCTCGAGCGTCGCGCGTTCCCGCTTGAGGTCTGCGTCGAACTTGCGCTGTAGTTCCACTTCAAGGGTGTTCCGCTGCTCCGCGTAGCGGGCGGCCAGTTCCTGCTCTATCCTTGAAATGTTGCGCGTGAAATCGGTTGTGAGGCGCGTGGCAAGCTCTTTGCGCTCCGAGTCTGAGCGAGCCCGCAACGTCTGCTCGAGTTGCGCGAGCTCTTCCTGATAAGCCTGTTTCTGCTCCGTGGACCTATGCTCAAAGTCCGCCCGCAGCTCGTCGATCGAGGTCCGATGCCGGTGTTCAAGCTCCTTTTGCAGTTTCGCCAGATCGCCCGAGAGCTCCTTCTTCACGTAGGCGAGTTCGAGGTCCAGGTCCCGCTCGTGTATTTCATCGCCCATGGGTCCAACCCTCCGCTGCGCTACGAGTCATGGCAACGATGGAATATGGACAGGGAAGGTCAAAAACGTTTGGATGTCATCCCGACTCTGGCTGGACAGGCACCCATGGAGGCATTCCTTCGGTTCCACTACTCCCCCTGAGGGTGAGACCACGAGGTTAAGTCGACGCTAGGCGGGTACCCCCAGCGGGGGAGCGGCTCCCCCTACTTGTCGTTAACGACCTTGAAATCCGCATCCATCGGACCCTTGTCCGATGAGGACGTCTCGTCGGGTTTCTCTTCCTCGGGAGGAGAGGTCGGTTCGGCGGACCCCGCGTTCGTAGTGGTTCCCGCATCAGCCCCTCCCGCCTGATAAAGGCGCGCGGAGAGCTTGTGCATGGCGGCCAGAAGCTCCTCGACCTTGGGTTTGAGCGAGGGTTCCTTTGCGGAGAGTTCCTTGCGCAGGGCTTCCACTTTCTGTGTGATTTCCGTGCGCTCTTCTGACGTGACCTTGTCGCCCAGTTCCTTGAGGAGGTGTTCGGCCTCATAGGTGAGGCTCTCCGCTTGGTTGCGCTCCTGCACCATCGTCTGCTTGGCCTTGTCCTGGTCCGCAAACTCCTCGGCTTGCTTGACCATCTTCTCGACCTCAGACTTTGAGAGTTTGTTCGAGGCCGTGATTGTGATGCTCTGCTTCTTTCCGGTCGCCTTGTCTTGCGCCGAGACGCTCAGGATGCCGTTCGCATCGATGTCGAAAGTAACCTCGATCTGGGGCATGCCGCGGGGGGCGGGTGGAATCCCGGTCAGCATGAAAGTGCCGAGCGAAATGTTGTCCGCCGCCATCGGGCGCTCTCCTTGGATCACATGGATCTCGACCGAAGTCTGGTTTTCCGCCGCCGTCGTGAAGATCTGGCTCTTACGGCTGGGGATCGTGGTGTTCCGCTCGATGAGATGGGTGGCGACACCGCCCTGGGTCTCGACACCCAGCGAAAGCGGTGTCACATCGAGGAGCAGGATATCCTTGACCTCACCCGCCAGAACGCCCCCTTGGATCGCGGCTCCCATCGCAACGCATTCCATGGGATCGACTCCACGCTCGATAGGGCGGCCCACTTCGGTCTCCAAGAACTTCTGAACGATGGGCATCCGCGTCGGACCACCCACCGTAATGATCTTGTCGATATCCGTGAGCTTCAGTTTGGCATCCGAGAGCGCCCGCTCGACCGGTGCCTTGCAACGCTCGATGATAGGACGAACCAGCTCTTCGAGCTTCGCCCGGGAGAGGTTCAGTGTGAGGTGTTTCGGGCCCTCGCTCGTCGCGGTGAGGAACGGCAGGTTGATGGTGGTCTCCATCACACCGGAAAGCTCGATCTTGGCCTTCTCGGCGGCATCCCGGACCCTCTGCATGGCCATCTTGTCCTTGCGAATGTCGATGCCCGACTCCTTCTGGAACTCCTTGGCCACGTACTCCGTAAGGACATTGTCCATGTCGGTCCCACCCAACTGAGTATCACCGCTCGTGGAATCCACTTCGAAGACACCCTCAGAGAACTCTAGGATCGTGACATCGAGCGTTCCCCCTCCCAAGTCGAAGACGAGGATGCGCTGGCTCTTTTGGGAGGTCTTGTCCAATCCATAAGCGAGAGATGCGGCGGTGGGCTCATTGATGATCCGGACGACCTCAAGCCCGGCGATCGCTCCGGCATCCTTGGTCGCCTGCCGTTGATTGTCGTTGAAATAGGCGGGGACAGTGATCACGGCCTTCTCGATCTTCTCGCCGAGGTAGGCCTCCGCATCCCGCTTGATCTTCTGGAGAAGAAAGCCTGAAAGCTGCTGCGGGGTGAATTCCTTACCGGCGACACGGTATTTGAAGTCCGACCCCATCTTGCGCTTGAAGGCATAGACCGTCCCCTCGGGGTTGGTCACTGCCTGACGGCGAGCCGGTTCGCCTACGAGGAGCTGGCCATCCTTGGCAAACGCGACGTACGACGGAAACGCCTTGCCTCCACCGACAGTAGTCCCTTCCGCACTGGGAACGATGACGGGCCGGCCGCCCTCGAGCAGGGCGGCGGCGGAATTGCTTGTACCTAGGTCGATCCCCAAGATCTTCGACATGTTCTTTCTCCTCCTCCCTTTCTGGAATGGTCCGCTGTTATGTAACTTTGCCTTGGGTCCTTCCCAGGCTACAAAACTATATTATCGCTACTATATAAGTCTTCGCATCACAACCTCGGCTGAGTGCATTGCGAGATTCCGAAGCCTCACTCGGGACTAGAGGAATGCGAGATTCTACCTATGGTGACATACCGCTCTATCCGACGCTCCACTCGCCCCCCGAGGCCCCAAGTCTCTCGTCAACGGTAGCTTATGGACCGGTCCTCAGAGCGTGTCCGATCGGGGTGCTCGCGTCTCGTATGAGACGCCCGCAGGGACCTCAGGCGCACCCTGATCGAATGGTTCCTCATGCGGAACCTTTTCGGCGCCAAAGGCCCGTTCCTTGAAGTAGGCTCTGGCCCGGGGGGGCTTCACACCGCTCATCGCCGCCACGGGTGAGCCGTTCGCACTCCTTGGCCTCTCCGGCCCCATACTTCGCTCGGCGCTCTCCACCATCGTCCATCGTCACCGTACACCAGGACCTTGGTGCTACTTCGAAACCCCGGCAGGAGGGGCTCCGCATGATCCGGGACGACACGTTAGGGGCCGTGGTCATCATCGGTCTTTTTGGAATGTTCAGCTATGAAGGCATCGATCTCTTACGGGATGCTCATCGAGCGCTTCGAGCACGAGCTCTACTTGTCATCGGGGCGCAAACGGCGAGCCACGCGATATTCACAGAGCTCTCACATCCCGGACCGGGGGCTCGTTAGTTCTTCCGAGACCCGGAACGGTACCATCTCCGTCGCTTCCTAGAGGAGGGCCCTCAACCGAAAGATCCCAAACACCTTGCGATTTTCAACTAGAGGTACAGGAGTCCAGACGAACTGTTGGAGGCGGCGCGTTGTTCTAATTTCTCCCCGGGAGAGCGGATGTCGATAGCACCGACGTTCGGAACCCAAGACATCTCCCACCGGTCCTTTCGACGAGACCGCACGGTCTGGGCGAATCTTATCCAGACAGCAGAGGAACTAAGCCATCGGCCCAAATGTATTGGTTGCAGCAACGCCCATCTCCTCTCGGCCCGTCGGGATCGGTGACCGCTTTCTCACTTGGGTAGTGTTTCGAGAAGGTTCACGTCCTGGCGAACGGCCTTGGCGCTCTCCCCAAGCAGGCGCTGCTCCTCTGCCGAAAGAGGGGTCTCCACGATCTTCGCTAGCCCCTCAGACCCCAGGATCGTCGGGACACTGAGGAATATGCCACTCTGGCCGTATTCGCCTTGGAGTTCGACCGAGGCGGAAAGAAGTTTCCGCTCGTTGCGCGCCATCGCGGTGACCATTTCAAGCTGGGCAGCGGAAGGCGCGAAGTACGCACTGCCCGACTTGAGGAGATTGACGATCTCGGCTCCGCCGTTCTTGGTGCGCTGGACGATCGCATCGATCTTCTCCTTAGGCATAAGTTCGGTCAGTGGAACGCCGCGGACGGAACAGTGGCTGATGATGGGGACCATCGTATCGCCGTGGGTACCCATCACGAAAGCGATCACATCGCTGGGGGCTACTTGGAGTTCCCGTGCGACAAAGAGCCGGAACCGGGCCGAGTCCAGAGCGCCGCTCTCCGCTATGACGTGCTCCCTCGGAAATTCGGTGACCTGCTTCACCAGGTGTGCCATCACATCGACCGGATTCGTGACGACCAGCACGATCGATTTTGGGGCAAAACGCTTAATGGCCTCCGCGTGGGCCCGGATGATGCCGGCGTTCTTCCCAAGCAGATCCGAACGGCTCATCCCGGGCTTCCGGGCGAACCCGGCTGTGAGCGCGACCAAACTGGCCCCCGCCATATCGGATAGCTCGGTAGACCCGGATACACGCGTGGTGAATCCGAGCAAGGGAGCGGACTGCTCGATATCCAGGGCCTTGCCCTGGGGCAGCCCTTCGACAATGTCCACGATCACGAGTTCATCGGCAAGGTCAGCCTCTGCCAGCCGCTGTGCGAGTGACCCGCCAATCGCTCCGGCCCCGACCACTGCAATCTTCGACCACCGTGTCATGCTATCCCTCGTTGAAACCGACCACCCGGAGCCATTAATAAGCTCTCTCTGCCTCACGCGCGGTGCATGGACACGAACTCGATCCTACAGGGTATTGCCGAGCGGGACCGCTGGATCCGCAGGGTCCAGACCCTGGAGCAGGACCTGCTCCGTATCCGCCGCCGGATTACCGTGATGGAGAAGCGTCGCCGAAAGCTGGACAAGGAACTCACGCGATTGACCGCGCTCTCATCTGCCATGACCGAGGGGCGCCTTCGCGAGGACAATGAAAGAGCCCCACCCCTCCCTACGCTTAGATAACCTCGTCGCGCTCCAGCTCGACATCGAAAAGGCGCGGCTTGAGCTCCACGACCTTAGGATCGAGGAACAACGGCTCATGAAACAACTGGGCAAGGCGCGCAAGCAGGTCACCTACTATGAGGAGTTCCTCGAGAATGCCGCCCGGAGCATGCATGGGAAGCAGAGCCGGCTTGGGACACTCCTTTCGCGGCTCTCGGAGTAAAGTGCGCCCGACGCCTTCAAAGCGAGCGCCGCGAGCAGAGCAAAACTCCTTTAGTAACCCTGCGCTCACCCGCTAGCAGTGGTTTAGCGTGCGGTTGGTCATCTATGGTGCCGGGGCCATCGGGAGCTTGCTCGGGGCATTCCTCGCCCGTTCCGGGCACGACATCCTCCTGATCGCGAAGAAGGAACAGGCCGATGCCATCGAACGGGACGGACTTCACGTCGATGGGCTTACGAACCTTACCGTCCATCCCCGGGTGGCCGAAAACCTACGGAGCGGGGAGCGTTCGGCCATGGTGATCCTCACGGTCAAGAGCTACGATACAGAGGAAGCGTGCTTCCGCATCTCCAAGGCGCTCACACCGCGCCCGATCCTTTCGGTTCAGAATGGTCTTTGCAATCTCGAGGCCATGGAACGCGGCCTTTCCAAGGGGGGATGGTCCAATCCGCGCCTCTACATCGCGCTTTCCGTATTGAGCTGGGGTGCAACGCTGCTGAGCCACGGCCGGGTGCGTCACGCCGGTACGGGTCCGTTCATCGTGGGGGATTTCGCCGGGGGCCGCGCCGCCAAGCGCTTTGCGTCGCTCTTCGAAGGGGTCGGCATATCCACCCAGTACACACACGACATACTTTCTGCGGTGTGGCGCAAGGCCATCATCAACGCGGCCATCAATCCGGTGACTGCGCTCTACAAAGTGCCGAACGGAGAGGTCCTGACGGAGCCGCTCCGTTCGCAGTCCCTTGCACTCCTTCACGAAGCGCTCGAGGTGGCTCGGGCGGAGGGCTACCGGTTCGCCGAGCACGAGATGGAAGAGGAGTTCTTCCGGGTCCTCGAGAAGACCTCGACCAACTTCTCGTCGATGTATCAGGACGTGATGCGGCACAAGCGAACCGAGATCGATGCCATTTCCGGGCAGATCCTGGCCCTCGGAGGAAAGCATGGAATGAAGCTTCCCCGCACCGAGCGCGTAGTCAAGAAGGTGAAGAGCCTTTCATCCTCTTGAGCGCCAGACCATGCGGAGCGTTCGCGACTTGAAAGGGACTGGGCACTGGGCACTCGTTCGGGTGGATTTCAACGTGCCGTTGACGGACGACGGACACGTGGCCGATGCCTTGCGGATCGAAGAGTTCCTCCCCACGCTTCGCGCGCTGATCGACCAGGGAGCCCGGACGATCCTCATGAGCCATCTCGGACGACCGAAAGGAAAGGACCCGGCTTTATCCTTGCGTCCGGTGGCCGAATATCTTTCCCAACGCCTGGGGCGCCCGGTCCGTTTTGCCCCGGATTGCATCGGACCGGAGACCCAGGCGGCGAGCGCGGCCTTGGACGAAGGGGAGGTCCTTCTGCTAGAGAACCTCCGGTTCCACCCTGAAGAAGAGGCGAACGACCCGGACTTTGCCCGCGCCTTGAGTTCCTTAGGGGACGTCTTTGTCGAGGATGCCTTCGGAACAGTGCACCGGGCGCACGCCAGCACCGTCGGGGTGCCGAAGGTCCTTCCGGCCTATGCCGGCTTCTTGGTGGAGCGGGAGGTGGCCGAGCTCAGCAAGCTTACCCAGAACCCCAAGCGGCCGTACGCCGCGGTCATCGGAGGAGCGAAGATCCGAGACAAACTGCCGCTCTTGAAGAACCTCCTAAGGAAGGTGGATGCCTTGCTCCTCGGCGGGGCCTTGGGTGCGTCGGTCATCACGGATTCTGAGGACCCCTCCAGCTCTCTCTTTGGTGCCGTTCGAGAGCTCACGGAGCAGGCGCAGAGGTCCACCGGACGGCTTATTCTACCGGAGGATTTCATCCTTCAAGACGGGGCCCTGGGTCCCGCCCGGGTGAGCGAGGGCACCCGCATCCCGGCAGGTTCCCGGGCCATGGATATTGGCCCCCGGACCTGCGAGCGGTTCCGAGCGGAGCTTGCCAGCGCCCGGACGGTCTTCGCGAACGGCCCGCTGGGGAAGGCCGAGGAGGAACCGTTTGCGCAAGGTACGCGCGAGGTCCTTGGCCATCTCGGCCTGCCCGGGCAGACCTCGATCCTTGCCGGCGGGGATACCGCGGGCATCATCCGGAGCATGGGTCTCGCAAGCGCCTTCACGTACATCTCCACCGGAGGCGGTGCCGCCCTCGAGTTCATCGAGGGACGGGAACTCCCGGGGCTCGCCGTCATTCCCTCGGAGTGACCTTGCGCCGGGGGCGGGAGGCTTCGGCCCAACGAAGATACTCCGGATTCACGCTTTCGACGGCGAGTTCCAGGATCTCGGGTACCTCATAGGGGTGCCGACGACCGAGTTCGGCTTTGAGTCGCCGGACACTGCGTGAACCGACCTTGAAGAAGACCATTGCTTCTCGGCCGTCCTCCAAAGATCCCTTCCAGAGGTAGACCGAACGCACGGGGACGATGTTGGCGCATGCCGCAAGACCATCGGCCACGATGGCCCGAGCGACCCGGCCCGCCTCCCGGGTGCTCCGAAACGTGGAGACCACAATCCGAAGGTGCTTCGGCATGGGGTCACCTCACGGAGAAATCCAGTTGGGTGGCAGAACTCTTCGCCAGGTCCATGAGAAAGGCCTGCGCGGGTTCTGGCTTGACATTCCGCATCCGTTGGTACTCCGTCTCGGCGATCCACGCGGAGGCATTGATGAGCGTGACCCCCTTGTGCCGTTCAATGCCCGCTGTGTGTGTGTGTCCGGTGACAAAGATGTCTGGGAGCGGGTCGATGAGGAGTCCATCGCGCGGAAGGGGGGCGAGGGGAATCTTCTGCCCGAAGGTCGGGGAGAGGTGGCGCATGTTGAGCATGTGCTTCATCACTTCGGTCGGCGCTTCGTAGCGGGCACCTGGGATGCTCGGGACGATATTGTCGAAGCCCCGGCCATGGTAAGCCTGGATAAGGACACCATCCAGGCTGAACAAGCTCGGGTTTCCCCCTAAGCGGACGTTCGTGGGGAGCACCCGGGCGAACACCTCCGGGAGGGGGGGTTGGGGTTCGGCGGGACAGACTGCATCATGGTTTCCTGGAATCAAGACGACGTTCAACCGCTTCGGGAACTCCGAAAGCAACCGTCCGAGTTCCCGGTACTGTTCCAGGATGTCAAGGACCGCCAGGTCCCGCTCCTGGCCCGGATAGATCCCGATACCATCCACGAGGTCCCCGGCGACAACGACATGCCGGATCTGCTCCGCGATGGCCGACTGTTCTGTCCGGCCGTTCAAAAACGCCGTCAACTCTTGCCATTCCTCACGTAGGAACATCTTCGATCCCACGTGCAGATCCGATAGGAAAAGCACCTTGGATGGAAACGTGGTCTTCCGGGGTTCCTTGGGCACCGGCACTCCGGGGCGGACGACCTCCTTGACATAGGCGAGGTCTCCATCCTTCGGATGCCAGACCCGGAGACCAAGCACCTCATCGTGGAGGAACGCACCCTTGCCTTGGGGATTGTCCTTTCCGATGAGGAAGGTGGCTTCTCCGGTGAGATCGTCGAGGGCAAGCATGAGATGGTGGCTCTTCTCGGTGTGGCGCACCTCGCGGACCATGCCGATGACGGAGAACTCTTCCCCGCGATGGCGGGGAACATCCCGGATGGGAATCAAGTTCTTGAGCGCCGGCCGCCCCCGTAAGATACGGTGCAGTCGCTGATAACGGTCCGTGAAGAGCTCACGGTACCCCTGCTCTGGAGTCACCTTCCGAGTGTGCGGCAGGTACCCGTCAGCGACCTTTTCGTAGCCACCAGGGGAGACGGTCCCGAACGCATCCCGGATGAACCTCGAAACGGTCTGTTCTGTCAGGATAGATCCCGAGAACTTGTCGAGAAGGGCCCGGGAAAGCTCGAGCGGGGAAGCATTCAGCAAGATCTGGTCGAGAACCCCTGGCTCTAGGGTTCGGTGTCCCGCCTCGAAGAGATGGGTCACAGCCTCCCGAAGGTCGGGCGGGGCCCGCGGAGCTTCCCCAGAAAGGCCGCCCTGTTCACCCATGACTGGACTCCTTAATCTCGCGCGAAGTACTTATGCATTCTGTACCCGATGGCTTTGGGATTTTAGGTAGGCATCCTGAATGGAGTGGGGTGGGTTCGTCTCATCCTGCGATAGTTTGCCCCAAGTGGGGATACAAATCACAACTGCCGAAACCTCGTCTCTGAATTTAGTTTCATCCTGAAACCTAATCCCTAGTCACTTACGTCGAAGATGTATACCCCTGGAGGTCATCTGTCTGCCATGGTCATCTTGGGCTCTAGGAGAAGAGTGACTCGGTATTCGACTTTTCCCTGTTGTCAGACCTCAACTACTTTACAATGAATGCGCCGCTGCTGTTCCGTTCCAAAGTGCCAAAGTTGGCACCTCTATTGAAATTATGATATAGTTACGAGCATCGCAATTGTGACGCATGTAGAGTATCCATGCGCGTCGGCATATCTTAGCAAACCTGTGTGAAGATTACGGGCGTGGACTCTGGCCCGATTACCGTCATCCTGGTTCATCGGTCTTTCTTGGTCTCTTTCTCTGCCTTCAAGGCCATTTTCTATCTACGTCGTCGCTTCGCAAGCCGCCATAAGATAACCCCGCTCAAAGTCGCCACCGCCGCGATAAGTACTACCTCTATTGTGAGCGCGCCAATCCAAGGGGATTCACTAAACTCAATGTGAATAACAAGCGATGAACCACTTACATTAACGGTGCCATTGGATGATGTGGAGGAATAACCCGTCGGGCCGGCGATCTGAAATTTGAAGCTCCCATTACCTGACAAGAAGACATTAGAGCCACTCTTCGAAGATTGACACCTCCATGCATTAGAGTCTCGCAGAATTACGGACCATCCGGTGCCGCTCGGTAACCCGGCTTCTTCAAAGTCCAACCTATAATGTGGGAAAGCGGAGGGGACGAGAACGGCATAGACGACGTCTTGTCCCGAGTCTGCCACATAGAGTTCATTGTTTAAAGGGTCAAATGCGAGTCCATTGAGCTCTGCTCCTAGTTGAAGCGAGCCAATGTAGGTGTTGGTTTCCGAATCAACAAAACTCACATAGCTGGGAGAGCAGTCCGGCGGGAGTAAAGTGCAATTGTCGCCCGCCGTCACCGCCAAAAGTCCATCAAATGGAATGTAAATGATACGACCAAAGCTGCTCCCTGAGGTAGTGTTGACTTCGGAAGCAATGTTACTTGTAGATGAGTTCACTGACGAGATGCTGTTCGTGCAGAATGTCACCGGCATACAAATCGGAGTATCATAGACCCAAAGCAATCCATCGCGCGGATCAAGGGTCAGGCCTTCTGGAGACGAAAAAGACGGGAGTCTGATCGATTTCACCACCTGCAGCGTTTGGGCACTTATGACACTCAGATTGTTGGAAACAAAATTGGCCACATATATGCTGTCGTCCAGATTGTCGAATGCCACACCCATAGGGCGCATTCCCACCGAAAGGGTAGCCACGACCCGGTTGGTAGCCGTAGAGATGACTGAGAGATTAGCCCCGTACCCATTTCCTGGGTCACCGGAGTCTGTCACAAACACATACCCATTCGATGGGTCCACCGAAATCCCTTGAGGAAATGAACCCACGTCAACAGTCGCCGCAAGCTGAAAGTTGGAGCCGTTCAACACCATGACAGTGTTCGATCCGAGGTTCGCCACATAAATATCGCCGTTAGCCGGGTCGTAAGCGAGGCTGTTTGGATAGTCCCCTACATTCACAGACTCAATGACCCTGTTGTCAGAGCTTTGGATAATACTCAGATCATCAGAGCCCGCATTGGCGACAATGAGGTCCCGCACCATTGGATCATACAAAATATCCGTAGGGGTGCTTCCTACCGAAATGTTAGCCAGTTCGCAACTGGTGCAAAACCGAAGGAAGGGGGAAGTGGCACGCTCCGAGAAGCTGGTCGAGGGTAGAAGGGAGCCATCTGGGGGGAAAGTAGCTGCTCCCGCGAGGACTGAACAAAACAAAACCGCCGATACTCCGATGGCAGTGACCGCCCGCATCTGGTTGCGGGGGCAGAGTAACCGTGCGCGGAATGTCCCAATTCGTAGGTGCGCAACTTTGGAGTACACGGGTAACCTTGGTAACATGCTGAAAAGTATGGCAGACACCATCACAATTGTGGAGGCGGTGAGACTCAGGTGAGGGATATTGTATCTGGCCGCAACCGTTTCCTGAAGCGCTAGGTTCACAGGCTTTACCCTTTAATAAACGGAGGCGCCCCCTCATATTTATATGTAAAGAGTTGCAGGGCCATAGGGTTGTAGGCGAACTTCTCGCAGGCACAAAGGCGAGTTGCTCCCAGCACCTAGGGTTTTGTCTCAGGAGAGAATATAGAGTCACCCCAGTGCGAGTTTTGTCTCAGAATATAGTCTCAAGCCCAAGCCTTACTCGAATGTCTATCTTCGGCTCCGGGGCGAAATCCAGTCCCGAAGTCCATCGGAGATGAGGATGACGGAAAGGCCGAAGATGGTGATCCAAACCGCAGGGATGGCCGCTCCCCACCAATACGGTCCGAACGGCGCCCCCGCTTGAGGGGAGATCGCACCGAAGTAAACTATCCCCGCGCTCAGCGTGCTCCCCCAATCGGGATAGTTGAACGTCGGGACCACCGGAGCCACGGCAGAAACGTTCGTTCGGTACATGCGACACTCAGTACCGGCCGTCGAGTTCTCGTAGTAGGTAACGAACTGGGAAGCAATGATAAAAGCCAAAATCAGAGCCACTGAGATGGGAATCTGGGCGAGGGCGGGAGAGAGGCTGTTCGGGAGGATATGCCGGATCATCAGTTGTGGCGTAGAGGCGCCCGACGCCCGGGCGGACTCGACGAACGCCATCTGCCGGTTCCGTAGCGCTTCTCCCCGCACTACCCGGGCGAAGGGAGCCCACATCACTCCGACCATTGAGACCACAAACACATCAGGCCCCTGCGCCGTTGTCAGATGGGGAAGAACGATAACCACGACCAAGATGACGAAGATGAAATAGGGTATGGAAAGCAGCATGTCCGTGATCGACATGAGGATGGAGTCCACCCTGCCACCATACGTTCCCGCGACGAGGCCGACCCCTAATCCGATGACCGCGGCCGAAAGGGATATCGAGCCGATCAAGAACAGGTCCCAACGAGAACCTGCGATCAACCCTTGCGCTACCCCGAACCCAAGATAGGCGGTCTGCCCGAGCGGATGGGGTCCAAGGGAAAAGGGAATCAGAGAAAGGGTGGGGCCCGAAGGCGCGGAACAGTGCGCGATAAGATTGGGGTCTATGGCCATTGCCGTTAGGTGCTTGGGGTAGAGATAGGGTGCAGCCATGGCTGCCGCGACAAAGCATAAGAGCAAGCCGAAGCCGGCCGAAAAGGTAGGTTGGGAAAAGAGATCGAGAAGTGATGACAGGAGAACGGACTTCCGTGCCAAATGGTTCATCGAACACCGTCCTTCATGGACTCACGAGTTGATTTGAATTCCGTTGGCGCGGGTAAAGTGGTACCTAAACTACGCCTTCCTCGGAAGGTCGATGGGGGCGAGAAGGAAGATCCCCCGCCGGGGAGACCCTTTCTGGAGGAAAAAGCGTGCATCTTTTCCGCTACTTCCTTGCCTTCGGGGAAAGCCAATCCCGGACCCCATCGGAAATGAGGACGATGGAGAGACCGAACATAGCGATCCAGACGCCGGGAAACAGCGCCCCCCACCAATAGACCCCGAACGGATGGTCGGGTTGCGGGAGCCATCCGCCCGTAAAGGCGAGCCCGGCACTCAAGATGCCCCCCCACTCCGGGTAATTGAAGCGAGGCACCACGGGAGCCAGGGACGAAAGACCGGAGCCCATCGTAGAGCAGCTCGTTCCTCCGGACGTGATGATCGCCGTGGTGATGAACTGCGAGGTGATTATAAACGTGAGCGTCAGAGCGACGGTGACCGGTACCTGGGCAAGCGCCGGGGAAGCGCTGTTGGGGAGGATGTGGTGGAGCAGGATGCGGCCGGAGGAGGCGCCCGAGGCCTTGGCCGACTCCACATAGGTCGTCGTCCGTACGCGACTTGCTTCCCCACGAACGACCCGCGTGAAAGGGGCCCACATCACGCCATTCATGGCCCCTATGAAAACGTAAGGCCCCTCGGTCGGGGGAACTCGGGGAAGCGCGATAACGAACACGAGGATGACGAGAACGAAATAGGGAACCGAAAGGAAAGCGTCCGTGACCATCATCACCACCCTGTCCACCCACCCCCCATATGTCCCCGAAGTGAGTCCGAGAAAGGTTCCTATCACGGTGGAGGGTACGGTGATGGCCGAGATCAGGAAAAGATCCCACCGGGAACCGGCGATGAGCCCCTGGGCCACTCCGAAACCCATGTACTCGGTCTGGCCCAAAGGGTGATCCCCAACGGAGAAAGGGAAAAACTGAAGGGTGGGGCCCTGCGGGGCGGAACAGTGCACTAACAAGGCGGTGTCGACCGGGATCGCCGTCAGTGTCCGGGGATATAGAAACGGTGCGACCATCGCCGTTGCCACATAGAAGGAAAGAAGGGTCACTCCGGCCAAAAAGGGCGGCCGGCGCAGAAGCGACCGCAGCGATTCGGACCAGGCTTGGTAACGAGTAGAGGTGGCCACTACGACCCTCCATCGGAACCCGCCGAGATCCGGGGATCCAGCCACCGTACCAAAAGGTCTGCGATGGCATTCGTGAACACCACAGCGATCGTGAAGAGGTACACCAGCGCGGCCAAGGACGACGGGCTGACCGACCCGGTAAGAGCATCCCACGCTGAGGTGCCCAATCCCACATCGGCAAAGACCACCTGCACCACGGTCAGGGTGATGAGGAAGGCGCCGAACGTCGTGGAGAAAGCGGAGACGTAAAGCGGGAGCGAGCGGCGGGCCGCATGCTTCCAGAGCAACGCGCGCTCTGAAACGCCTCGGGAGCGGGCGGCGACCACATCCGGCTGCTCGGCGGATTCCGCCGACGACGTCCGAAGATACCGAAGGTAGATCGATGAGTAGATGAGTGCGATGACCGAGGCTTGGAGAAGCGTTCCCGCGGCGATGTACGCCTCGAGGAACCACGCCCCATGCCAGGCTGCGTCTATGAGGGGAAAACCCGTAGGGGAGGTCGTCATGTAGGGACTGACCCACCTCGGGATCCCTCCCATGTTGGAATCGTACCAGGAAGCGCTCTGCGGCATCAGGCCAAACACCGAGGAAAAGCTTCCGAACAAACCGATCCAAAGCGCATAGAACCAGCCGACGAAATAGAGGGAGAGCAGAATCGTGGGCCAAAAGAGACCGAGGGCGGAGTACACGCGGGTCGAGTTGTCGAGGGCATGTCCCCGCTTCCACCCCGAAGCCAGTCCCAAGGGATACGAAATGAGCACGCTGAGGGCCAGGCTGACCAGTCCGAGCTCCAGTGTAGGAGCGACCAGAGTCACGATGGGCAAGGTAAGGCTCCCCCCGATGGTGTACGGGAGGGGTTGCTGAAGCCAGGCTCCAGTGAAGAACGTGTAAAGATAACCCCCAAAGCTTGTGAGCTGACCGATGACCGTGACGTTCGTTCCGATGGTTGGTACGAGAACCACGAGGACGAAGACGATCCCCACTACCAGAACGAGGCGAGAAAGTGTCTCCAAAGCCACCCGAAGGAGAGGGGTACCGAACCCACGCCAGCGATGGAACGAAGGTGAGGACCGGTATTCTTCCCACCGAAGGGATAGCTCCTCCCGGAGCTCGAGGGAGAACCTCCGGATCTCCCTATGCTTTGCCAATCGGAAGAGCGCGCTCCCAAGCCACCGTGGGAAGGAGACCGCGGTCGGGAAGGAGAAGCCCGAAAGGACGGCCCTACGGTCCTTCCGGCTCCGAACGCCCCGATCGACCCAGGCAAATGCACCCAGGGAGAACAGCCCAACAACGATCCAGAGAAGGCCCAGCCACAGCCACGGTATCGGGGGCGGTGGAGACGGAGCGATCGGGGCAGGGAACACCGCGACCTCCACAGCGTTCGACACTTGGTTACCCTGGGAATCGGTCACGGTCAAGGTGACGGAGAACTGGGTGGAGAGATTGACACGGAACGTATGCCGGACGACCGGTCCATAGCCATACCCCTCGGTTGGGCCAAAGCCCCAAGTGTAGTTGTAGGGAGGAAAACCCCCTGAGGGGGACGCCGAGAACTCCACGGTCAGCGGCGATGTACCACTAAGGGTGGAGGCTGTGATACTGAACCGTATTCCCCCGGGGGTTCCACCCATGGGAACAAAGAGCTCCCACGGAACGATGGTCGAATAATGGAAAGGTACTCCTCCGAACAGGATGAACAGGTTCGGACGGATAGAAGGGGTCGGGACCAAGGAGGCTCCTCCGGTCGGCGGTGGTGTGTCCGCCTTGGGAGTGAATAGCGGAGTCAGGTTCTGCCAGGTACCATTCAGGAAGGTCCAGGTGTCGTTGAGCACACCCTCCTTTCCGAAGCCACCATAGAGAAGGGGATAACCTCCCGCAGTTGCGCTTGATGCGCTGTCATATCTTGGGGATGGAGCTTGGGCGAGAGGGAGTTGCGACCATGATTCGTTCTGGAAGATCCAAGTGTCGTTCCATAGCGTGGTTCCATTGGTGCCCCCGAACAAGTACGCTTGGAATGTTGTCGGGTTGTAGCTGAAGGCCGCACCCCAACGAGCGGCCGGGACACGGGGAAGGGTGAGCTCAGACCAGACGCCCCCTTGGAAAACCCAGGTCTCACTGCTGGGCGCTCCCCCCGCCGTCTCTCCGCCAAACAGGACAAGGCCGTTCACGCTGGAGTCCCACACCATCGATGCAAAGGCAAGGGGCGGCGGGGCATGGGAAATTGGCATCCTCGACCATGCGTCCAGCGAAGCGTTGTAAAACCAAGTATCGTTGAAGAACGTGACGTTGTTCTTGCCCCCGAAGAGTACGGCACCTCCCAACAAGGGGTCTGTCGCAAGGGCCGCACCCTCCCGAGCACTGGGACCAATGGTGGGCACCGGAAACCATGTCAGGGCGGATTCTGACTCGGAAAAGACCCAAGTGTCATTACAGAACCCTCCGCATCCGATCCCACCAAAAAGGAGCCCCTTGGCAGGGGTCCCACCTAACCAAGTGGTGCTGGCGTTCGAACGGGCGCTCACGTTATAGACCGCCTGTAACGGAGGCTGGGACCATATCGGTGGAGGACCCGTCGACGGAACGACCGATCGGGAGCTATCCGCAAGGCTGACCCCGGGCAATCCCGCCAAGAGAAAGGCCGCAACGATGGCTAGCCAGAACAGGCTGCCGAACGATCGGTTACAAAAACCAATCCGCTTGGCCATCCCGACATCCTCAGCGGGGTTGGTTTATCAAGGAGTTTGCTCGTACCGGTCGACATCGGTACAACCAATCCTCCCGGAAGGCCATGTCCCGGGGCAATCGATGGAACCATCGGACCTCGGATATCTCGTCGGGGACCAGGGAACGTGGCTTACCCGATCGCCACTGGGCCACGTATTGGAAGATGTCGAAGCGAAGAGGGGAGTCGCCTTGCTTGGGAGAGGTGTACGAGTTCCGGTAGACTTTCCACAGGCGCAAACCCTGAACACGGACCCCCGCCTCTTCATGTATCTCTCGGTGGATGGCCCGTTGCGGCGTCTCCCTAGGTTCGACACCACCGCCCGGTGTCATCCACTGACGGGACCAGCCGTTCTCCCGATGCTGACGGACGAGGAGCACTCGATGGCGGTCGTCTTCCACGCGGGCGGCGACCCCTTGGACGATCCCCTGCGCGATACGGACCCTCAGCCGATCATACGCCAACTGGGTCACAGGACATTCCCGAAAGATCTCTCGGGCAGAGAAGGTCTCAGGATTGCTTAGCTTACCGGGGGATAACTTCGACATCCTATCGTTCAAACGGTGGCAACACCGGATTCAAATGTCCCCCAAATATCCGAACGGTTAGGCGACTGGGAATACCGGAGCTTAGCATGATTCCGTATCTTTGCCCAGGTTAACGAGGTATATGTACTCACTTCGCAACTTCGGTGCAAATATGCGGTCAACAGTATTGTCCTGTGCCAGCACCCCGATGGTCTTGTCGTCATCCAGTCGAGTGGGGGAACGTTCGGGAACTATTATGCCTGCTTAATCACCGTCATGATCTATGAGTTCGGGCATGAACTTGGCTTAGCTCCCTTAATCGGGGCAGCGGAGAACGAAGACCCGACTCATCCGGGCCATCCGACTGATCCGAACGATGTAATGTACTGGGAGGTAGACTCGACTGCGTTGGTTGGGCTCTTAGGTGGAGGGGCTTCACCGAACCAGTTCGATGCTACCGAGCTTTCAAACCTCAACACCGTTTGGGCCTGCCCGATCTTTCAGGAGATCACCCTGGCGGTCATGTTGAGCCTATTTTGGATGGATTCACCGCACCTCGCTGCGAACTACTGGAGATTCCGGCGGAGGCAGCGCAAGGGGGATTTCGCCAAGGAGGGACCCCCTCATCCCATGATTTCACAAGGGAAGGATTAGGCGTGGGATGGACTAGTTGGCGCTCCGAGGCTACTCGATCGGAGCTGGAAGTGCTAAGTACCTATCGCACGGCCTCGTAATGGAGCAAGAGCTCCCCATCCTCACCATGCTTGAGTTCAAGGAACTTTAGAGTATTCTGATCTTTCATGGAACCCCAGTAACGGGGACCCTTTCCATAGACCACGGGCATCACAAAGAACCAATAGTCATCCGCAAGTCTGCGCTTGAGAACCTCTTGGACCAGACGGGGACCGCCCTCAAGGATGATGTTGCCTCCCTTTTCTCGTCTCAAGTCAGCCAGTATCTGAGCGAGATCACCCTTCATGATCCTTGAGTTCTCCCAAGCGGGATCCTTCAGCTTGTGCGAAAGGCAGACCTTGTCGACCCGGTCGAGAAAATGGGAGTAGTCGAACTGAAACTTGGGGTCACCCGGCCTGCGGGCTTTTCCCGACCACACACGCCGGTGACCGAGGAAGGACCTCCGACCCATGATCACAGTCGAGACGTCGTCATACCGCGATATCCACATGTGCCGAAACAGTGCATTCGCCTTTGGGGTTGGACGATCAGAACCGGGATACGTTGGGAATGCGCCGCGTCCGTCTAGGGTCATGTACACATTTGCGGTGATCTTGCGCGCCATGGTAACGCAGTTCACATGGACACTCCATAAGTACTTTGATTTTACCCAATTGCAATGGGAGACCGTTCCCGCGCCAGATGACTTCCTTGACGAGCCCTGTCAATGGGCCTCGGTTGAGCAAGCGTGTTCGGCACAGACCTTTGGAAATCAAGTGGTAGTGTACAAAAGCATGGGCTACAAAGGGGAGAAACCGTCCTTCAAAAGTCTTGAGAAGACGGGAACGAAGCGAGCGTGGTTCCCACCATGAACGCATCTTGAGATCGGACAGGAGGCGCTAATGAGGGCCGAGAAAACTGACGTGAATCCCCATCTTCGGGATCTCAATTTGAGCCGGGGCAGTATAAAAGGGGAAGTTATAGTTGTATTACCGGGCGGGATAGCGGGGCATGGATTTGAACCATGGATCTACGGGTTATGAGCCCGTCGGGATGACCTGACTACCCTACCCCGCTGCGTGGCGGTGGACTGCGTGAAGGTATTTAAGTTGAAGAGTGTTCCCACCGCACTTTTGACCACTTTGGTCCCGATTCACTGGACGAACCTCACCCCACCAACGCGGCGTTTAAACCGGCGACCACCACCCTGCTGACCCAAATCGGCCTTTCTGGACGCTCGCATGGGAGCCCCTACCGAAATAGGTTTTACACTCTTCGTCGTGACCTGCGCCATGTCCCCTTCGCTGCGAGGTTCCTCACTACCCCTCCTCGGGCGGAAGGCAGAACTAGCCCGCCTCACCGAAGCCCTCCGAAAGACCGCGTCTGGAGAGGGCAACTTTTGGATCGTTTCAGGTCCAGTGGGGATTGGGAAGAGTCGCCTCCTAGAGGAGGTTTGCCGCGTCGCAGAAGAACAGGGGTTCCAGGTCCTAAGTGGAACATGCTCCCGCATCCCTCGCTCCGCCTGTGAACCGCTCGAGGGAGCCTTGGAGGGACTTACCCCGAATGAAACCCCGGCCGGAACGAGGGTTCCAACTCGCGCTTCGCTCCTAATTGCGGAAGGCCCACCCAGTCCTCGTATTTGGGAGGTTTTCCGAGAATTGGCCCATTCCCGGAAATCCCTTGTGGTAAGTCGAGACTTTTCGCCGGTGCTGAAAGAGCAGCTGGGGAATCTGGCTAAGTCAGTGTCGGTCCTGCAATTGAGCCGGAAAGAGGCTAAGGACTCCGTTTCTCCGACTTCCCTCGATGCCCTGGGAGAGCGGATCGATGGGTTCTTGCGTCTCCACTCAGGATCCGTTGTCGCCATTCCCGACCTCGAATACCTCGTCGTACAGAACAGCTTCCTCGCTGTCCTCCGATTGCTCCAGTTCCTTCGAGAGGTGGCCGATGCGACCCAGGGTCACATCCTCCTTTCCTTCAACCCGAAGAGCTTGGATGCCCGGGAGGCTGCCCTTCTCGAAGGTGAGGGAGAACCGCTCGTCCGGAAGGATGGTGGCCGAGAACGCCTTAGCCCAGAAGCACCCACCCTTCTCTCCCCGCAGACCCGATTGCAGTCATATTTGGAGAAGATCGAGAAGGCGGCCCGGAGCGTCCCCTTGCTCTTGGTCTTGGAGGACCTCGGTTGGTCGGACCCTGAAACCCCGTCGGCGCTTTCCTTCCTTGTTCGCAACACCCGTCATCTCCCGGTGATGGTCCTTGGGGCGATTCGCTCCTCGGATTGGGGAGGTGAAGTGACCGGCAATGTTCCCCTCAATGAAGAGATCGATGAACTGGCCCGCCAGGGCCTGCTGTCGCGCATGAACTTGCACGCACTTCCCACGGAGGATATTCAATCCCTCATCCAATCCCACCTCACCCTCCGCTCCGAGGGGGGAACCGCCTCGGAACCCCGCCTACTAGCTTTACCGCTCGATCACGCCTCCGGCAACCCCCTGGTCGCCCTGGAGCTTGTTCGGGCGCTCGTGCGAAAAGACCTCCTTCAGTTACGGGAGAACCGGTGGGTGCTCGTCGAGCCCAAGGCATCGCGCTCCGCGAAAAGACCTCGGGAGCAAGTGTTGCTGCACCAAGGGTTGCGCCATCTCGTGCTTGGCATCCTCGAAGACCTGGAACCGTTAGAGAAGGACATGATCGAGACCGCGGCGGCCATCGGACCCATTTTTCCGAAGGACGCGCTCGCGGCCATCCTTGATGTCCCGGCGGAACAGGTGCGGGATCTCCTTAGAAAGATGGACCAGGTGCACCAGTTCTTTTCCCCCTCAACCACCGACCCTGAGACATGGAGGTTTTCCCACCCCTACTTCCACGAGGTGATCATCGACAATATGGTTCCCGACCGATTGGCCGCGCTCTCAGCAGACCTGGCGGAGTGGTTCCGCTGGAACCGCCCCCAGGACCTGAGCATGATCGGGCGACTCTTCGTCGAGAGCAAGGAAGGGGTGAAGGGGATCCCCTGGGTATTGAAGGCCGCCGAAAGTGCCCTGGCCCGAGGTGATGGATATACCGCTCAGATCATGGCGGAGGGAGCCTTGGCCCTCCTCGGCATCCGTCACCCCTCCCGGGAAAGGGTGCTTGAGACCTTGGTGAGTGTGGCGGAGACGTTGAGCTTGGTACGGGAGCATGCTCGGGCCGAAGTGCTCCTTACCCGTCTCCTCGAATCCCGTCCCCCGCCTGAGATCTCCTGGCGCACGCGCAGGTTGCTGGTCGACACCTTGCTATCCCAACGGAAGCTGGGAGAAGCCAAGAGCGTGTTGACCCAGCTTTCTCATGAACTTGCGGATGAGAATTCTACCGAAGCTCGAAGGACGCTGCTCACCTGCGAAGTGCTGCGCGCCGAGTTCGAGATGCTCGCCGGAGACGCAGAGACCTCCAGCATGACCACCATGAACGTTCTCAAGAAGCTCGAAGAGGACTCCCGATTGGAGGCGTGGGAATGCCGCGCCCTAGAGCATCAGGGTTGGTCCCTTCTTGGGAAAGACAACCTGGCAAAGGCCGCTCTCGCGTTTGCCCGGGGAAGGGAGATCGCCCGACGACTGGACCTCGTCCCTTACATCGCCTTTCACGCGAACGGCCTGGGACGGGTCGAGACCCTGAAAGGTAACGCGGCCGAGGCCCTCAGGTACTACTCTGAGGCCCAGGAAGCGGAGCGAAGGCTTGGCGATTTTCTCGCGGCGGCCGAATACCAACGGCTCGCCGCCGAAGTACTGTACCTCTCGGGTCGCCTTGGAGAAGCAGAGGAAGCGGCCATCCAGTCCCTGCAGACATGCGAGAAGTTCGATGCCTTGGCTACCGCGGGCCGGGCACTCTATCTCCTCGGCAAGGTGAACATTGAGCGACACCGGTGGGAAGATGCCAAGGTGAACCTTTCCCTGGCCATCAACCGGTTCACTCTGTCGGGAGAGACCGGGGTACTCGATGAGGCCAAGCTCTTTCTGGCCCTGGTCCAAGGAGAGACGGGGAACCCCCGGGGCGCCTTTGAAGAGGTCGGGCCCATACCCAGCGGGGGGGCCTTTCGTCACCTCATCCTAGGTCGGCTGCGGGAGCTGTTAGGGGACGCGGAGGAGGCCCAGACCGAGATGCGCGCGGGGGAAGAGGAGGCCCGGACGCTGAGCCCGCTCGAGCAGCACAAGGTGCAGGACCTCCTCCGGGCGTTCGGTGAGCGGAGCTCCTCGCCAATCGTCTGAAGTTCTGGACGCTACACCCTGGGAGACCGGAAGGCAACGTGCCCCGGTCCGAAGAGTTTAAGGAGTGGAGTAACTTCCCTCCCTCGAAGCCCATGAAGGGAAAGGATGCTCCAGGGGGTCCGCGGGTCAAGACATACGTGGAAGGCTTAGATGAGAAAATGGAGGGCGGAATCCCGGAAGGCAACCTGGTGCTGATGGCCGGAGAGGCCGGGACCATGAAGAGTTCCGTCACCTACCACATGGCCTATCAGAATGCGCTCAAGGAAGGACGCCGCACCCTCTACATCACCATGGAGCAATCCCGGCAGAGCCTCATCCGAAACATGGAGGGGCTTGGCATGAAGGCCGACGCCGTGGGAGACAAAGTCTCGATCGTGGACATCGGTCTCCTTCGGAAGAACCTCGGCAAGGAGCTCCAGACCAACTCTTGGCTCGAGATCGTCAAGATGTATGCCCAGAACATGAAGGACTCGTCCGGGTATGAAGTGCTCATCCTCGATTCGTTGCCGGTCCTCGAGACCCTTTCGGATTTCAAGAACCCGAGGGTCGACCTGTTCCAGTTCTACGAATGGCTTCGAGAGCTTGGAGTGACCTCCCTCCTCGTGACCGAGGTCAAAGGGGATGCCGGCTTCGGGACCCGGGGTGAGGACTACTTGGCCGACGGCATCATCCACCTCATGATGGCGAAGGTGAACGAGGAGACGGTACAGCGCCGGCTCCGTATCGTGAAGATGCGTTCGACGAACCATTCGACCAATCTCTTCTCCCTGATCGTCGACAAGGGGAACTTCCGGGTGGCCCGGGTCATCAGCACGTAGTTTGGCCGGAGCCAAAGGCCACCGCGTTCTGCGGCACGGCACTGGGACCACCTGTAGGCCAACCCAAGTACCGAGCGAGCAGATGCTCGCTTGGGGGGGTGCCCGGTTCAGAAGCCCAAAGCTTCTCGCACGAGAATGATGAGCGTCCGTCCGGGTACACCCTCTTTGCGGATGATCAAGATCTTGTTGAGGCTGCTCGGGAGACCATAGGCCTGGTGGGCCCGGACATCCTCCTTAGGGAGCGAATGTTCTTCCAGCCGTTGGAGACCCTCCGTGAGGTTCGAGACGATCTTCTGCCCTCCGACCACCCAGATCATCCGGGTGGCGGAATAGGCATAGAGGCCGATCTGGCTCCCGCTCATCGATGCCACGAGAATTTGACCATCCTGAGTGACCGCGTGTACGGAGCCTACCACCACTTCGGGAGCGGCGAACAGGCGCTTGATCTCCTTCGCATCCTTTGCGGGGTCCAACTTGAGGCGAGTCACCTGGTCCCGTAACAGTTCGTACCGGCCCGACCCGGCGATGGCGGACAGGAAGCCGATCTCCCGGAGCGTCTCGGAGGTGGAGGTGAAGACCTCGCTCCCGGCAGGTATCCGGTCGAGAAGCACTTGGAGTGCCTCCGCTCGGGTGCCGACCACCACGACCTCATGCCCGCGCTCCCGGAGCGCCACAGCGGTCCTTTCGATCGCGGGTTCGGGGGCGACCTTCGCAAAACGTTCGTTTGAGGCGGTCCCGGAGGGCTGGATACTGGCGGACATACCTATGCTATAGAACCAGTAGTTATAAAGTGTCCCACTCTATAGTGACTACGGAAACAGTATCTTTGTGGAGTAGGCCCATCGCCAAACCCACGAAATTGGGGGTGAGCCAGGGGTCAGGCAACGCTCACGGACACGATGTCGCTGTGCCGGGAAAGGAGGGCCCGAGCGATCTTCAGATGTTTTCCTTCCTTTCCGATGGCGCGTGCCTTCCATCCTTCCGCCACTTGAACGGTCGCGTGCCGGCCGCCTCCCGGGTGTGGGGTCAGCGTGACTCCCACGGGCGAGAACGGGTAGAAGACGTTCAACACCAGTTTCTCGGCATCCGAGGAGTCCGCGACCACTTGGATCTCGCGGTGCATCCTCTCCTTGAGCATCACCGCCTTCTCTCCATGCGGTCCCAACGCCAGACGGACGTACTTTGCGTCGATGAGGATCACAATCTTTCCTTCGGCCACGATACAGTCCACGGGACGTACACCGGTCGCGTCCTCGAAGACGCGCATGTACCCCAGGGTCTCGGTATCGAAGGTGAGCGTCGTCACGCGTTAAGGGTTCTCGACGGAGAGGATCGCCGACGAGCCGGGGTCGATGATCGCCAGGGTCGATATCGGAAAGGGTTTCCCACAGGCCGATCCAAGTTCGGAGGCGGACCCCTCGTAGTGGTACACCGGGGTCTTTCCCCACTTCGCTTCCTTCCGGAGCTTCTCTTCTGGACAAGTGGACGATACGACAAGGAGCTTCGCCTCCCCCGTTCCGGCACTTGCCAGGGATTCCGTCAAACCGATCTTCACGCGTCCGGTCGAAAGCGCCAGTTTGAGTGCGTGTGCTACGTCCATGGTTCTCAGTCTTCCTTCTTATGGGACTGGGGCTGATAGATCGTCTTCACGGCCCCGGTACCGATGGTGATGGGTTGACCCACGATAATGTTTTCGGCCACCCCTTTGAGCTCATCCACCTCGCCCGTGATTGCGGCCCGGAGCAGGTGAGCAGCGGTGATCTCGAATGCGGCCCGGGCGAGCACGCTCGATTTCCGCCCCGATATCCCGTGACGTCCGATCGCTTGGATCGTCCCCTCGTTCGTCATGACGTCCGCGACGAGCATGATGTGCCGGATGTCCACGTTCAACCCCTGTTCGGAAAGGGTCCGGTTCGCCTCATCGATGATCGCCCCACGTGCCGCCTCGATGCCGAGCACGCTGTAGATCTCGAAGATCGAGTTCGTGGTGGTCCGTTGGCGGTCCACCCCCGGGACCTTCAACACTTCGGCGAGGTTCGACCCTTCGGTGTAGATGACATATTCTCCGGAGTCCTCCTTCCGGATGAGAGCGCGGGTGATCCCGGTGAGTCCGCTGATCTTCACGCCCCGGAGCTCGTCCGCGGCCTCCATCAGCCGGCGGTACGGGGTCTCCTCGTTGGCATCCTCCTTGAGGGAGACCTCGATGACGCGTTCCTCGCCGCTTCCGGAACCGTTCGTGACCGAGAACCCCTTCTTCCCTCCGAGATGCTCAGTGATCGCCTCGTACAGGACGTCCCGGGTGACCCCTCGGGTCTCCATGAGACCCGAGTCGGGATGTACGATGACCTTCATACGTTCGACCACGCTCCCGATCGATGCAACGTTGGGGAGGGTCGTTAGCTCGATCTTGAGGGCGATGTCCTGCACCTTGCGCCGGTCCTCTCGGATCCCCTTGTCCACGTATACGGTCATCGTCGGGGTGGAGGGCGATCTCCGGGCATCCACGATCTCGATGAGCCGAGGCAATCCGAGCGTCACGTTCATCTCGGCGACACCGGCGTAGTGGAACGTTCGCAGGGTCATCTGTGTCCCGGGCTCGCCAATGCTCTGGGCTGCGATGATGCCGACGGACTCGTGCGGGTCCACCGTGACCTTCTGGAACCGGGTGGTAACCTCGTTGACGATCCCGCGGATGTCCTCGTCCGAGAGGCGCATCGTGCGGGTCAGGTCGACGATCTTCCTTGTCACGGACTCGGGTAGTACGATCCCGGCCTCCTTCGCATGCTTTTGCAGCCGGGCCGTGAGAGGGCTCAGCGGTTTGGATGATGTCTCGCTCATGGACGTGATGCCTATTCCTCCAGGTCGGGAGACTCCTCCGTCTCCGACCCTTCGTCTTCCTGAAGCTCCTCATCGAGCTCGTCTTCGACCTGGGCCTCGGCCAGCAGGTCCATCTCTCCCTCGTCGAGCACTCCCGTGCCTGGCTGGGCTCCTGTGCCTACCGCCTCCCGAACCATGCGGTAACGCTTGCCCAGCACGTGTTCCAGGACATCGTCCACATCGAGGGGCTGACCCTGGATGGAACGCGCGGGGTCTACCCCATCATCACCGTAGCGGAACTGGAGGATGGACCCGGCGGTGTTCCGCACCGTGCCATCGTCATCGACATGGACATCCTCCATCGCATTGATCAGCCGCCGCTGCATGTACCCGGATCGGCTCGTACGGACCGCGGTATCCACCAGGGCCTCCCGACCTCCCATGCTGTGGAAGAAGTACTCGGTGGGGGATAGCCCGGCCTTGTAGCTCGAACTCACGAAACCGCGGGCACCGGCCCCGAGCTCCCCGCGGCGGAAGTGGGGCAGGGTCCGGTCGTAGTACCCCCGGAGGAGCCGCTCGCCACGCACGGATTGCTGCCCGACGGCACCGGCCATCTGGGTCAGGTTGAGCATTGAACCCCGGGCACCGGACTTCGCCAAGATCACGGCCGGATTGTCGAGACCCAACTGCTTGCCTGCGATGTCTCCGGCCTCGTCTCGGCCCTGGCCCAATACCTTCCGGACCATGACCTCAAGCGTCTCCTCGAGGCTCCGTCCGGGCATCTGCTCGAGCTCGTGCTTTTGGTACTTCTCGACCAGCGCATCCACCTCCACCCGGGACTTCTCAAGGACCCGGGAAATGTCCCGCTTGGCGACCTCGGAGATATCCTCGTCGTCGATCCCCGTCGAAAGGCCGAAGAGGGCCATGGTGGTGATCGAAATGCGGCTCATCGTATCGAGGAAGGTGCGCGCAATCGCTGGCCCGTAGTCCCGGGTGATGAGGTCGAGCACCATCCCCTTTCCCTGGCCGATAGCCCGGGCATCGATGGTCCCCCGCAGCAACACCCCGTTCTCGATCTGGACGTAGCAGTCGTCCTCCTCATGCACCTTCGGGTCCCGGCTCTTGTGGGAGCAGATGTTGCTCCGGAGCTCGATGTTCAGGTCCTTGGGGAGGAGGAGACTGAAGAGCTGTTTTCCCGTCCAGAACGGCTCCTTGTCGCGACCGATACCAGCGGGCTCGGGCAGTTCGAGATGGGTCTTCGACAGGAGGAACGTGGCCTCCCTCAGATTGAACTTCGGGTTCTTGTACGTCAGCAGGAAAGAGGCAGTGATATGGTCGTGGATCATGCCGATGATCGGACCGCCATATCGGGGGGAGAGGATGTGCTGCTCGACCCGCATGAGGACCTTGGCCTCCGCACGGGCTTCCTGGCTCTGCACTACGTGGAGGTTCATCTCGTCGCCGTCAAAGTCAGCGTTATAGGGAGTGCAGTCGCACAGGTTGAACCGGAAGGTCTTGTACGGGAGCACGCGCACGAAATGCGCCATCATGCTCATCCGGTGCAGGGAGGGCTGCCGGTTGAACAGGACGATGTCCCCGTTCATGAGCTGGCGCTCGACGGTGCACCCGGGCACGACCATCTCGGCCAAGGACTCGGCGTTCTTTTCCATCACCTTGATCCGGAGCCCGTCCTCCCGGATCACGTAGTTGACCCCCGGGAGGTACGACCCATCCGGTGCCACGGGGTTCTTCCCCCGCTTCACGAACTCCTTGGCGATCTCGACGTTATAGGGGGTGGCCGTGAGGGGAACGGTGAGGGCCCGGGCCACTTCCCAAGGGATCCCGACCTCGTTGATCGAAAGGTTCGGGTCGGGGGAAATGACGGTACGGGCCGAGAAGTTCACTCGCTTTCCGGAGAGGTTCGAACGGAACCGTCCGTCCTTGCCTTTAAGCCGCTGCACCAACGTCTTCAGGGGGCGGCCCGAACGGTGACGGGCCGGCGGGATGCCTGAGGTCTGGTTGTCGAGGTAGGTCGTGACGTGGTACTGCAAAAGCTCCCAGAGGTCCTCCACGACGAGCTGAGGGGCCCCGAGATCCCGGTTCTCCCGGAGGCGCTGGTTGATCCGAAGGACGTCGACCAGCTTGTGGGTCAGGTCGTCCTCGCTCCGTTCCCCGCTATCGAGCGTGATCGACGGGCGGACAGAGATCGGGGGGACAGGGAGGACGGTGAGCACCATCCATTCGGGGCGGCCGGACACCGGGTCCAAGCCCAGCATCGGAAGGTCACTGTCCGGGATCCGCTCCAAGCGGCCGCGGACCTCCTTCGGGGTGATCTTGTGACCACCCTCCCGGAACGTCGTCGGCTTGTCCAGGGTGATGCGCTGCTGGACCTCGTTGCAATGCGGGCAGTGCTTCTCCTCGGCGGATTTGGAAAAGGAGGTCGGGGTACCGAACCCGTCCACCATGGCGGGAGCGGTCGCTTGGCCCGAGGTGTCGAGGATCCGGCCACAAGCCCGGCAGGTGGAATGCAAGAGGCGGCGGATCTCCTTGGCGTATCCGACGTGAATGACGGGCATCGCGAGCTCGATCACACCGAAGTGCCCGGGACAGTCGTTGACCCGGCCCCCACAGGTCTTGCACCGTAGGTTCGGCTCGATGACCCCGAGGTGCATGTCCATGAGTCCCATCTCGATGGGATACCCATCGTCATCGTAGGTGTCGGCGGTGATCACCTTCACGGCCGACATGCGGCGGATCTCTTCCGGGGAGAGCAGGGCGAATTGGAGGAGCTTAATCCTCTTCGAGAGTTCGAGCGCCATGGTTACCTCAACGGATATCCTCCATATTGATTCGCATCACGACTCCCATGCTGATGAGTTCGTTCAGCAGGAGCTTGAACGAGTAGCTGATCTCCACCGGGTAGATGGCCGAGGTGTTGCCGCAGACCGGGCATCGGAGCGCCCGCGCCCGCGAATCCATGATGGCGATGTGCCCGCAGGAGGGGTTCCCACAGACGTATTGCACCGTCCGGTCGGACTCGTCCAAGAGTCGGTCCTTGATCACCATGGCGGCTCCGTGCCCGATGAGCGTGTCGCGCTCCATTTCTCCGAACCGGAGACCGCCCTGGCGGCTCCTTCCCTCCGTGGGTTGTCGGGTGAGGATCTGCACGGGACCTCGGGAGCGCATGTGGAGCTTGTTCGCGACCATGTGATGGAGCTTCTGGTAGAAGATGACCCCCGTGAACACCTCGCCCTTGAGGCGTTGGCCGGTCACCCCGTCCCACATGACCTCCCGTCCGTTCGAATGGAATCCCATCTCCTTGAGCATGGATCGGATGGCCTCTTCCCGGTCTCCCGAGAACGCGGTCCCGTCGATAGAGCGCCCGTCGAGGGCTCCCATCTTCCCCCCGATCATCTCGAGGATGTGCGCGACGGTCATCCGGGAAGGGATGGCGTGGGGATTCATGATCACATCGGGCTGGACCCCATCCCGGGTGAATGGCATGTTCTCCTGGGGGACGATCAGGCCCACGACCCCCTTCTGTCCGTGGCGCGAGGCGAACTTGTCTCCCAGCTCGGGGACCCGCTCGTTCCGGACCTTGACCTTGACCAGCTTGGAGAAGTTCTCGCCATCGGTCAATGTGACCGAGTCCACGAAACCTCCCTCCCCGGCCCGGACGGTTACGGAACTCTCCCGCCGCTTCTGTGGGGTGAGTAAATCCGTCTTTTCCTCCAGGAACCGCGGGGGCGAGGTCTTCCCGATCAATACCTCCCCTTCGGTGACGGCGAGTTCCGGGTAAATGAGCCCGTCCTCTCCGAGGTGCCGGTACGCCGTATCGACACGGGCGCCGGCGACATCGGGTCGAGGGATCTCGAAGCGGTCATCGTGGTTCCCCGGGTACTTCCGTTCCTCGGCACGATAGGTCCGGAAGAAAGAGGAGCGTCCCAGCCCGCGCTCGATGGCGCCCTTGCTGATCACGATGGCGTCCTGCATGTTGTAGCCCTCGAACGAGAGCAAGGCGACCACGAAGTTCTGTCCGGCCGGCCGCTCCATGAAGTGCGTGTAGCGCTGGGTCTCCGTGGCCACCAAGGGGGCTTGGGGATAGTGCAGCACGTGCCCCCGGGTGTCCGGACGATATCGGTAGTTCACCGACTCGATCCCGAGCGATTGCTTGGCCATCGCCGCTCCCATCGTGACCCGCGGGGCGGAATTGTGCTCGGCGTACGGGATCAACCCGGCCGCCACACCCATGATGAGGTAGGGGTCGATCTCGAGATGGGTCGTCTCCTTTGTGAGGACCATCGGGACCTTGAAGTCATGGTGACAGTACTTGCACGAGAGGTTGGCCTCGGACTCCTTTGTTCCGACGTTCTCCCAGATCACGTCCTTCTTCGACAGGGTGTGCGAGCATTCTGGGCACCGCTCAGGCGTCTCGTAAGCCTCGACCGCGACCAAGGCGTCCTCTTCCTCCTCGGCATCGAGCCATTCGACCTTTCCGGTCCGGATGAGGTCCGAGAAGGACATCGTACCGGCCTGGATGGCCTCGATATCCGGGCGGGTCACTCGAGGGACACCTCCCTGGATTACGATGAGGGCGCGTCGCAGACGACCCCGATCGCAGTTGACGATGACCTCGTTCATCGGGCCTTCGTACCGGACGTTGACCTCACTGCCGCGGTTCATGAGGGCGGGGGAGAGGTTCCCAGAGCGGCGTCGGGATCGGATCTCGCTCACCAGGGTCTCCGGATTCGGGTGCAGCCCGACCAGGTTCCCGTTCACGAAGACCCGGGCGGCACGCTTGCCACCCCGTCCCGTGCCTTTCTCCAAGGCGAGATGGGCGGAAATCTCTCGTGTGTCGAGATCGCGCAAAACAAGGGTCACTTCCTCATCGTCGGCACCCTCGCTCACGTCGACCATCAGGGCGTAGTTCTTCACGAGGCCGCAGTTCTGTCCCTCCGGGGTCTCGTTCGGGCAGAGTCGGCCCCACTGGGTCGGATGCAGGTCCCGGGCCTCGAAGTGGGGTTGGCTGTGCGTCAACTGGCTCGTGACCCGACGCAGATGGGAGAAGGTCGACACGTAGCTCGTCCGGTCCAGCATTTGCGAAACACCGGCGCGTCCACCGACCCAGTTCCCCGTGCCGAGGGCGTGCACCATGCGCTGGGTGAGAAGGTCCGGGCGTATCGCCGAGGAGACCCGGAGGTCCCGCTTCCGGGCGAAGGAGCGCTCCAACTGGTACTTGAGGTCCTTGAGCAACATCGTGAAGGCCACCCGGAAGAGGTCCTCCATGAGGTCACCGGCGAGCTTCAGGCGCTTGTTGGCGTAGTGGTCCTTGTCGTCTTCCTTGCGCAGGTTGAGGTTCAGTTCGAGGACGGTCCGCGCGATCCGGCCGAGGTAGAGGGCCTTCTTTAGCCGGTCGGCGGGCAGGTCGCCAAGATGCGGCAGGACGAGATGGTCCAGGATACCGGCCACCTTCTTCGTCCGGTACTCCTTGGCCTGGCCCGTAGCGAATTTCTTCTCGAGGAAGAGGAGGGCGTCCTCGGGGGTGGAGATCCCCTCGGGGGGATAGGAGAGCGGGTTCGCCACATCCTCGAGGTTCACGTTGAGGATGTGCTTCATGGTCTGGACGAAGGGCTCGTCCAGGAACATGAGCTCGGCGAGGACGGCCTGTTCGATCTCCTCGTCGTTCGCCATGCCGAGGGCCTTCATCAGAACGACGAGAGGGATCTGCCCTGCGGTCGATGGGATCGAGACCTGAAGGATGCCATCCTTCTTCTTCTCGACCGTGAGCGGGCTGCGGTAGCCCCCCCGCTGGGAAAAGATGCGGGCGCTCTCGACCGGGACGGAGCCGTACCGGTCGCTCAGTTCCGCAAAGATGCGGTTGCTGGCCCGGTCCTCGAGCGAAATGATCACCCGTTCCGTGCCGGAGATGATGAAATAGCCGCCGGGATCGTAGGGGTCCTCGCTGTACTCCATGAGCCGCGCCCGATACTCCTCATCCGAAAGAGGCATCCCACACCCGCGTTCCATGCCGGCCTTGCTCAGGCTGCACAACCGGCTCCGGGCCATGATAGGCATGTCACCGATGTGGACGAGCTCGGATTCCCGCTCTACCCCGTTCTCGACCACGGTCACCTTGAGGTAGACCGGGGCCTGGTAGGTCAGGTTCCTCAGGCGAGCCTCCATCGGTGTAGGGGGGGAAATTGCGGGTTTCGAGTCCACGGGTTGCTTGCCCTGGAGCGGCCCCACGAAAATCGTGGGCTCTGCGGTAGGATCGATGGCCCCCGTCCGGGGGTCCCGGCGCCGACCCACGCGGACGTAGATCGAGCTCTTCGTCTTCTCCACATCGAGCTTGATGATGCCCCGCTCCGTAGAATCCTCGCTGAGCCGGGCCTCGTCGACCACCATCTGCATCCGAGAGAAGGGGTTCTCGGGCGACGGAATGAAATCGTTGAAGCTGGCGAGGTGGTGGTTGACCGCGGAGCGTTCCTTGAAGAATGCGCTGATGATCTCTCGCATGTTCCTTTTCCTCCTAACTGAACCTAATCGAGCCGTCCTTCAGTGATGATACGATAATGGATCGTGCGGCCTGCGGTCGGGGAGATCCGTCGGATCTCCACGATGCGGCCCACAAGGTTCTCGTTCGCAGCGATGGCTGCGCGGTACGTGGGGTCGTTGGCCAGGCCCGGGTCGTAGAGCGTGATCTTGGGCAACCGGTCCGGCGTCGTCGCGAACTGGGCCATGACCTTCATGCCTTCCTCATGCGTGAGGAGTACATGCTCGGGGACCATGTTGTGGCGGACAAAGTCGGTACCCTGGAGCGCATCCTTCGGATTCGCCCCCTTCTTCTTCGAGGTTTTCGCTGGCATCTTTTCAACACTCCTTGGAATGGGAAATGGGGCGGGCCCGCGGGGAGTTCCGGAGAGGGAGCCGGTACGGCTCCCCACCTTTCGAACCCCGGACCAACCGGTTAAAAGCCGGATGCTCTGTCCCGGGCCAGGGCTGGTGCCCAGCGGCCTGCCGGGCTGAGCTACGGACCCACCCCAACTTCACGGCAAACTCTCCAGGCGGCTTATCACAGACCAGAGAGACGTACGGCCATGCACGGGAAGGTTCGAATCGTTTGCAAGATCGTCTAGGATGCCGACGGCGCTGGCCACCCGAACATCGACGGCGACCGTCTCCTTGTTCAGCGCTTCGAGGGCGCCTTGGATGCCCCGACGGAGGTTTCGAGGGAGGGAAGTGTCTTGGGTGAGCTCGTGCAGGAGGTCAAGCACCCCCTTCATCGACCCGACGGCAGTGGCCGAGGGGGTGTCCGAGGGCTTCCCGATCCCCCCAGCGGGGACCCCTTGGGCTGGAGTAGATGAAAGATTCATGCCGTGGCCTTCCGTTCCCCGCTCTCCTTGTACGACGTGACCACGAGGAGGGTCTTCGACTCGCGGATACCCCGTACGTCGGGAAGGCGATGAAGCACGAACTCCTTGAGGTCTCCGTAATGCGGGAAGCGGACCTTGAGGAAGATATCGATGTCCCCGGTGACCAGATAGACATCCTCCACCTCGCTGAAACGGGACACTTCGATGGCCACATGGTCGGCCTCGGTGGTCTCCACCTTGAGCCCGATGATGGCGACAACGGTGTCCTCACCCCAGACTTTCGTGAACGCCCCTTCGACCGCCGTTCCTACCGGAGACTTGTCCTTGTTGTTCGCCATAATCAGAACCGAGGGTTCACCGGGGAGGGAGGGATTCCACTTCTTCTCGGAGATCGTCGATCACCATGTCGATGAGCGCGGTGGGAGACACGGAGCGGTATTCCCGGCGGCCGTTGGCCTCGGAAGCGACACGGGCGACCAAGCCTCCGCTCGTCCGGATGAATTCAACGTTGACTATGAGCTCGTCCACCAATGGGAACCCCCGTACCCGCTCTCTGGGGCACTCATCCTCCCTATTAAGCCTTTTGGCCGATTCGCGGTCGAAGCTACTCGCGGCGGCCGTGTCCAACTCTGGAAACGGAGAGTTGATAGGCAGGGAACGCTCCACAAACCAATGGCCTCGATAGTGCATCTCCAGGAGGCCGTGGACTCCTGGTGGGTTCGCCGCACACCGCAGCTGAAAGTGGTCTTCCGCGTGCTGTTCGGTGTCATCTGGGGCATCGATGGCTCCCTGAAGTTCACTCCGGGGCTGGTCAGCGCCTTCCCTCAGATGGTCTCGGACGCAGCCCAAGGCCAACCGGCTTGGCTCTCGGGATGGTTCTCGTTCTGGCAGGCCCAGGTGTCTGCAGATCCTGCCCTTTGGGTCTACTCTACGGGCATCTTCGAGTTGGTTCTCGCCTTGGCCCTCTGTTTGGGTATCCTCCGGAAGTTAGCGTACACCGGCGGGATCCTACTTAGCCTCGTCATCTGGGCTGTTCCCGAGGGGTTTGGAGGACCATATGGGCCAGGGTCCACCGACATCGGTACCGGGGTCATTTATGCGATGGTCTTCCTGATGCTCATGGTGATCAGCGCGACTTATGGCCCGAGCACCTGGAGCGTGGACTACTACCTTGAACGCCGGTGGCCGTGGTGGGCTCGGCTTTCTGAGATACGGTCACCGCGTCCGAGCCCCGCTGCGAATCCCGACAAAGCATGAGTCGAGTTGTCGCCCTTCTCCGGGCGATCAACGTGGGGGGGAACGTCGTGGCGATGCGGGACATTGCGCGCTCGTTCCTCCGGCATGGCCACAAAGAGGTGGAGACTTGGCTCCGGACCGGCAACGTGATCTTCTCTCCGTCCCAGGGCCTGACGATCGGCCTCGATGCGACGATCGAGGCTGATCTATTCAAAGACCTTCGGTTGAAGACCACGGTGTTGGTCCGTTCGGAGAAAGAGTTTCGGAACGTCATGGACTGGAATCCGTTCCCGGCGGAAGCCCAGGAAGACCCGAGCCACCTTGTAGTATACTTCTTGCGCGAACTCCCTGCGAAAGGCGCTCTCGACATGCTCGCTCGGGCGCACGGAGGACCGGAACGCCTGAGCATGCCCTACGACCATCTTTACGTAGTGTACCCCAAAGGGATCGCACGATCTAAACTAACGCTGGATAAGATAGAAAAGGCGTTGCAGACTTCGGGAACGGGTCGAAACTGGAACACGGTTTGCAAGCTTAGGCAGCTTTGCGCCCATTGACAAGGTACCCATCGTCGCCTCGGCACGCGAAGTGGAAGGGACCTCTTACGATGTCCGCTCTGTCATTGGGCAGTGGCCGAGCGTCGGGCCCCCTTCCGCTGGCGGTCCCCCGAAAGTACCGGGCCGTGGTCGGGTCCGATGAACTCCCACCAGATACCATCCGGGTCGGACACGTACACGAGGCGCATTCGTCCATCGGGAAGTTCGTAGCGGGTCTTTCCTCCTGCGCGCCGGGCCAGGGCCACCCAGCGAGTCAGGTCCGGAACGGCGATGCCGAAATGATCGAACTCCGAGCCGGTGCGATACCGTTCGTGGTACGGGGTATGGGCAGGATAGAAATTGAGCTCCAAGCGATGGTGCGAGCCCGGGAACTTCAAATGGACCCACACTCCGCCATGGTCCATGACACCACGGCGGAAGACCTTGAAGCCGAGCACCCGATAGAATTTCAACGAACGTTCCAGGTTGCGCACCCGGATGCCCGAGTAAAAGAACCGAGCCTTCGAGACCATGGATTCGCCATGGGCGGGGAGATGATAAGGGCGGCGGTTCGACGGTCAATGCTCTTTGCACGACCTGGCCGTCACGAGATCTGTCCAGAGCGCCTCCGGGACGGGCGATCCGACCTACTGGACGTCCATGAAGTCCATCTTGAGGATTGACCGGACCCATCCCAACGAGTCCCGAAGGAGCGACACGGCGATCTCCAGCCCGAACCAGGCGATGGCTACCACATTGAAGAGTCCCGCCCACATCCTCAACACAGGAAGTCCCTCAAGGTCCGCATACACCCGGACCGCCAGGGTGGACTCGATGAGTACGAACGGCAGGTAGAATGTCTTCCGGAACCTGACCTCCCGGCGCAGGATGACCCGGAGGATGACCATCGAGTGGGCCATGATCATCGAGAAGACGAACCCGAGGAAGATGGAGTGAAGGAAAGCGTCGTAGACAAGGTAGGGCAAGGTCAACCCACCCCATATCGCGATGACCGCGGCCTCCAGGAGCCAAACATACCCCGACAAGAGACAGAGTGCGACGAACCGTGTTCCCCCGGACTGTCGGACATTCAACCGCGCGATGTCGAACCGGAGCAGCCAGAGCCCGAGGCCCGCCAGGCCGGCGACGGCGCTCGACACCCCCCAGGCGAAGTCCCAAAGGCTCAGGACGGGCGCTAAGATGATGAGCCCCACGGAGAGCGTGAATGTCGCCTGCCGGAAACGCGAAGAAGCGAGCACCCGCGCGAGCTCGAGCCGTTCCGCGGCGACCAGCAGGACCAGGAAGCCAACCCACCACAGCACCATCCATGGGACCTGGCCACTGACCCACCACGCCACGTTACCCATCAGGAGGAGCACGGCACCGGCCAGCATCACGCCGGAGTGAAGAGCCGGTTGCCACCGATAGATCATGAGGAATAGACCGGTCAGTCCCGCACCGCTTGCAATCCAGACCGCGCCCGAGAGGAATTCTCCCCTGGGAGCGAGCAGGAGGAGGGCACCGGCCCCCGAGAGCATCGGCACCACAAGCGCCCAGCGTCGGTGGACCGCCACGGCCCTCTCGAGACCGATGAGCGTGGCGAGGACCCCGTTCACCATGATGGGCCCATGCATCTCCTCAAAGCCCGGCAACGGCAACGCCAGGCTCCACCCGATGAGATCCAAGGCGGCCCACAAACCGAGCGCCACTGCGATGAGCGCCAGCGGGACCGGGAGGAGCCGCAGACGCTCACCCGGCCGCATACCCGGGCCGACTACGGTCGCGAAACCGGCAGCGGAGTGCGTGGCTCCGGAGAGATCCGCCCGATCCGGACCCTCCAAGTCAAGGGGCCTGTCTCCACATAGGTCCAAGAGAAGGTCCCGTTTCGCTCCGCGAGGAACTGGTAGTAGAGGGGCTTCGGGTCGTGGTCGTTAACCAAGAGGAAGCTTTGCCCCTCCTTCAGGGCCTCAAAGGCCCCGAAGATCATCGGATGCTTCTGAGGCGCAGGAACGGGTCGTACGTCGATCACGCGCTCGCTATCTTCTTTGGGTCCGGGCATGATGATCTATCCTCGGTGGGCCCACACCCGCTTTTAGCTAAGTCCCGTGTACGAACCCGTTCGGAAGCAAAAGTAACCCGGGCCATTCCGTCAGCTAGCCGATGACGATATCGAAATCCTACCGTCCGTTCCTCGTGGCTGCGCCCGTGCATCTGATGGCCTGGGGTGCGCTCTGGGACCTTTCCGGGCGCTGGGGCCTTCCGACCGTGTCTTGGGATGCTTTCCTTTGGCTTTTTGTGATCGGTTTCGTCGGATGTACCATCCTGGGGTTCCTTCTGCATCTTTTCCCCGCCCTCGCCCGAAGGCCTATGGTTCCGCCTCACGACCGCGGTGTTCTCTTCGTACTGACCGAGGCCGCCGTGGTCCTAGGGACGGTGGGTCTTGACGGGGCACCGTGGGTTTGGATCGCAGGCTCCGCGCTCTGGATGGGAACGGTGCTGCTCTTCGGGAACCATCTTCGTCTGTTGCTTCGGACCCCCGCCAAGCTCTCGGCTGCGACGACGTACCCGACCGACACTCGAGTCCTGCCGCTCGTGCTGGCCTCCGTGGCGTTCGCAGCACTGGCTGCGGGCTTCTGGCTCGTGGCAGCGATCGTTCCAGCCCTGGATGCCGAACCCGGGGTAGGTTTGTGGGTGGCGGGGCTCCACTTGTACCTCTTGGGACAAGTGGTGTTGCTCATTCTCGGTGTAAGCCTCTTTCTGGTCCCGCGGGCTCTGAGTGCCCCGGTTCCCCTTAGGATCTTTCGGCCAGTGCCCCCCCTTGCAATAGCCGGTGCTATCCTGGTACCTTTGGGTATGCTCTGGCTTCCAAACTCGGCATTCTACTTGCTAGCGTTGCTCGCGCTCCCGGAAGCGCTTGCTGCGACACTATACGCTATCGGACTGGGGGTGCTGCTCGCCCGCGCCCGGACCCCCAAACCCCAGGCGACTCTCTTCCTTGTGGCGGCCCTCTTCCTCCTGCTGGGAGGAGGGATCGGGCTTGCCATGTCCCTTACGGGAGACTTCACATGGATCGGGGCCCATGCGCTCGTCAATCTCTTCGGGTTCGTGGGGATCATGGTCATGGGAATGGCGTTCAGCATGATCGCTCCGTTCCAGTTCATCACGCATGCCTGGACCATCCGGGCGATGCGCCTGGAACTGGGGGTACTCGCTGCGATCGCCGGATTGGCTACGGTCGTCCCGCTCGCCTCGGCTGGGCTGGGCGGAATGGCCTCGGAGCTGATCGGGGCCCTTGTGGTCCTTGCCGGCGGGATCTTTTGGGCCGGGTCCGTCCCGGTTCTCTACTATTCTGGCACGCGCGGAGCGGTCTCCCCAAAGAATCATTAGACCACGGGCTATCTTCCCGCGACTGAATGCCCCGAACCACATCCCCGTCCACCCTGGTCTGCCGGCTTCGGGTTCCCCTGCCCGAAGCCGCTTGGATCTCGAAGTTCTCCATGGCGCATCCGGACATCACCGTCGAGATCCTGGGCCATCTCATGAGCGGGAAGGGGGAAGCGACGGTGGGACTCTCCCTCCGCGGTGAGGGGGCAGAGGGTATGCGCGGACCGATGGCCGCCATTCCAGGGGTCCGCGAGGTGGAAGTAGTGGAAGTACGTTCCGGTTCGACCGAGTACCGTGTGGTCCACACGACACCCAGCCTGCTTCCGAACTTGGCCGACCTCCACCTCATGCCCCGCTTCCCGTTCCTCATCCGGGAAGGGCAGGCCACCTGGGTGATCGCGGCCTCGGAGGACCGGATACGCGAGCTCTATGCCCGCCTCAAGGCAAAGGCTCCGGGGGTGGTGATCGAGTCTTTGAGGCACACCCACAGCCAGGGTGACCTCGGGCTCCTCACTCCGCGCCAGCGTACGGTCTTCGACCGGGCCATGGCGGAGGGGTACTACGAGGTCCCCCGTAGGGTCACCTTGACCGAACTCGCCTCGGGACTTGGCGTTGCCAAGTCGACCCTATCCGAATCGTTGGCCACGATTGAGCGTAAGATCTTGAAGGAAACGGCCGACCGTGGGAACCGGCTGGCGTGAACATCCCGTCCGTCTCGCACGCGGAATTCGGCAGTCAGTTAGCGGGACCTATCCCTCCAACAACTCCCGCAAAACGCTCGCATTGCAATGTTCGGCATCCTTCGCCGCATAAAGGAGAGTGACCGTTCCCTTCCGACCTTCTTCCCGCACTCGCGCGATCAGAGCGGGTTTGGCCTGGAGCTCGTCACGGTATCGCTTTCGGAACTCCGGGTAACGTTCGATCTTATGGCTGAACCACTCGCGGAGCTCCGCGGATGGTGCGAGGTCCCGGAGCCACTCGTTCACATGGGCGGTGTCCTTTGACACGCCGCGTGGCCAGAGCCGGTCGATGAGGTACCTTCGGCCATCCTCGGGGGAGAACGGCTCGTATATCCGCTTGGTGCGGATGGCCATGGCCCTCACCTCTTTCCGCAGGAACAGTGGTGGAGCACGGAACTCGTCAGTTCCTTTCCCTCGGGCGTAGTGGAGAAGATCCGATCGAAAGCTGGATAGTAGAGGCCTTCCTCCCGGGCATTGTGGGTGCCCAGGGTGTTCCGGAGCTCGGTCTCGTCCGATTCGGAAGGAAGGCGTCCCGAGGCGGCCGCGGCCCGGATGTTCCCCAGTCGCTTGCGGATCTCAACATGCTCCTCCCGCATCATGGTCACGAGATGGCCCACGGTGTCCCCCCGCGTGCGCAAGCTGTAGGGATAGAGGAAATCCTCTTCGATCTCGATGTGCTCATCGAGCGCTTCCACGAACGCCAGGTACTTTTTCCGTGCGGCGTCCGGGTCGGTGTCCCGGAGTTGGACCGCCGCTCCCCAGAGCTCGTCGATCTCATCATGGTCGTGCGTCAGGATCTCCTCGAGCGTACCGGGCGGCTTCTCTTTCACCATCGTCAACTCTTCCACGGAAAACACCTCAACAAAAGAACATCGCCCGCGACACTAAAGGCTTCCTGCCGAAACGGTTCGGTCGAACTTCCTTAAGCTGTCCCGACGTTCCAAGAAGGGATGAGGGGGGGACAGGCGAACATGGGCACCGATCAGGGAACGGGTCGATGGGAGCGGGGCGAACGGTATCTGACCGACGAGGTTCCGGAGTAGCGTCTATGGTCGATGTCAAGGTCCAGACCGAGAAATGCACCGGTTGCCGGCATTGCTTTGACGTGTGTCCTGTGAGCGTTTTCGTGATGCATCCACGCGCAGAGTTCCCTCAGTTGGTGGATGATTTCGAGGTGGCGGCCAAGTTCCAGTTCCGGGAAGAAAAGTCGGTAGCCGAGAATGGTTCGGCCTGCATACTGTGCAATGCCTGTCTCTACGAGTGTGAAGGAAGTTGCATCACGATATGGGATGTCGAGGGGAACATCTTCCAATCTACGTACAAGTGACGCCCGATCGAAACGTTGATGGCCGCGGGGCAATGGGCATGATGAGCGGTCGTCCCGACAGGTTCCATCCGGATCCCCAAGGTTGGTACCTGCCCCCGAAGGTCCCGCAATTACCGGAGGATGGGAAGCGATGGTGACCCTCGACGAGGTCATCCTCTTCATCCATATCCTGGGGGCTACCATCTGGGTCGGGGGGACCCTCAGCTTGGGCATTGTGGCGGCAGCCATCGGTCCCATGCTCCGGGACCGGCCTGCCCTGTATTCCCAGGTCATGAGCCGCGTGGCGCGGTCCCTGGGATGGACGATGTGGTTTGCCCTCATCGTGACGATATTGACCGGGCTTTACAACCTCACCTGGTTCCTCCCGGTACTGAGCTGGTCCGCCATCCTCAGCTTCCCATGGCTCGAGGCCAAGATATTCCTCGTCTTCTTCCTCGTCCTCGCAAGCGGTGTCCACAGCTTCGTTCTGGGTCCATCACTGCGAAAACGGGCCGAGAGCCACCCGCCCGCGGCCGGAATCGCTCGGTGGCGCCGGTGGGACCGGGGGATATCCATTCTCTCGCTCGCTTTGACCCTCGGAGTGCTGTTCGCGGCCGTCATGCTCGCCAATTGACGATCTCAGGGCGACGAGTGCATCATTCCCCTCAGGGGGCTTCGCACGGCCGAAGCTCTTCCCCTATTGCGGGTTCTTCATGGCGGCGTGCACATCCCTGTTCGTCCGTGTCCAGTGTCGGGGCGAGGAGAACGGGCGGTGAACATGGGCCTGTATCGGTGCCAAGGTACAGGGGATACCCGATTTTCGCAAGGTGGCCCCGAACCAGAGATCCTCGAGGAGGGCCTTCGGGTTGAACGAATGGGCTTCGGCGACCCATCGGCGCACGACGATGCAGGGTCCAATGCTCGCTGGCCACAAGTGCAGGTGATTGATCCCGTTGATGAAGACCACCCCGAGAGCGGAGTACGGGTCCCCGGTGCGGTTGACGTAGCGTGGCACCCAGAAGGCCTCTCGGTCGGGACGGCCGCGGAACCAGTGGAGGTCCCCTTCGATCCGTGTATCGTTGTCGACAAAGAGCACCACGTCGCTTCGGTTGCCTGGGGGCAGGGAGGAGAAGCCCACGTTCTTTGCATTGCTCAGCCCCCGTACGGTCGAGATCACGACATCGTCCACCCCGCCCTTCCGCAAGGATGCGGATGTCTCCAATGCCCATTCCATCTCCGCTTCTCGAGTCGGGACGACCCCATACATGCGGACGGCGGACGCGACGGGTGGCGATACCCCGTCATGGGTCGCTACCGCGGGCATCGACTAGTTCCCGGGGCAGTCCACCGGGACCGCGTCCCGTTCAGTCCAGGGGCGAAAGGGTCCATGGCTCTCTCGGAAGCTGCGCACCGTGCCTCCCACACGATAGACCGTGCACATCACATCCATATTTCACTCTCGCTATGTTTGGCGTCCCATGGAGGTCCATGGGCAGTAGCTCCCCCCCAGCTAAACCTACTCGTGTTCCTTGTAAGTGACGAGGTACATCCCGCCCGCGGTCATGGCCGTGAAGGCCCCTACCGCGGTGAGTGGATTGAGGCTGAAGAAGAGCCCGTCGGCCAGAAGCACAGTGAGGGGAATGCCGACCCCGACCAGTGCGGCCACGATCCTGCCCTTGGCGCTCATGGGTCCCACCAGTAATCATGCCCCTTAAAATAGTTGGGGTTTGGATCTCCGGGTGCGGAGGGGGGTGTCCCGGAGACCCGTCATCGGGAAAGGTTCAATCGGCGAGAGCCCGTCTCATAGTGGCTCCTCCGGTGGGCGAGGGGGGGTCGGACCGCTGGGGAGCGGCTTGGGAAGCCCTCCCGTCGTTCGCACCGAGTCGGCCTCGAAAAGGAGTTCGACGTCCTGCGGAGCGTCCCGGACCGGCATCTCCATCGGCCGGGGGTTCGCTCGGGCGGTAACACCCTCCCCCAAGGACGGGGTATCCATGGGAAGGAAGTTCGTGGACGATGATGGTACCCGCGGGATCCCCACCGCCGAACCCAGGACCTGCCCCTCACGGAGCCAGTTCACCATCGTTTCCATGGTGCTGATCGAGATGTACTTGCGCACGTGGTCGGAAATCTCGTTGGCGTAGAGATTGACGAGCCCCGAGAAGCTGAGATGAGCGTTCGAGCGGTACATCTCCTCGTTGTCCAGGACCACGATGTGGGCGCGCCCGGCCTCGTTGAGTTCGGTGAGCCCATCGAGGAACCAGAGGTTCCCCATGGTTTGGTCAGCGATCCTCCGGCGCTTTTCCTCGGCAGCGAACGGAGCGATGAGATAGAGGGTGAGGTGCGCCAGGTCGTAACTCTGTGTGGCGAGATCGATGAGGACGGGAAGAATGCCCGAGCCACTGCCGCCGCCCAGGCTGGCAACGATCGTGGTGCAGGTCGCGCCTTGGAAGAGGGAGCGCAGGTCTTCCCGCGCCGCCAGGGCCCGCAGGGTGCTGTCCTGTACCGTGGTGTCGCCATCCGCGTCGGCATCACCCGGAAGCCCGGGGACAAAGACCTGACGGTCGAAAAGCTTCTCCTCGTACACCCGACGGTCGCAGTTCACGGCTGCGGACTCGAGGTATTGTATCTTCCGCCGGGCGACCTCGCGCCCGACCCGTATTCCCCCGCCGCCTACCGCGACCAGCCGGAACCGAACGTCCCGGCCAAGCGCGAGTCTCCGTCCCTCAATCTCTCCCTTCGCCCCCATGGTAGTTTCCTCCCCTCTTTGACGGATGCCGTCCTCGACCCGTGGATTCGTCTGGTGAGAACTCCGGATCGGATTCCCCTGGGGTCACCGGTCGCGTGACCACGGGGGCATCCATCAACCGCTTCTCTCCTACCCGCACCATCTCGTCGACCCGGAGTGACGCAAGGCCGTAGCGGACGCACTGGGCGATCGCGTCCCCCATCTTGCCTCCGTGCACGCGTTCGGCGAACCGGCCCAGGAGATCGGTCTCCTCCGGGGTCAGGTTCGCGATCGGGCCGGCAACCGGCGCGGGTGCGTTAGACATCTCCCGCAGCCTGTCCTCGAGGAATTGCTGGATGGCGGTGCGGACGAGCGCCGAGCGGTTCCGGAAATCTCCGGCGAGGACATAGGAGTCCATCGCTTTGAGCTCCTGGGGGGAGCACCGGACCGCCAGTTTCTCTTCGCCCACCTTCTCACGCATTTTCCTATTTGTCGGACAAAGCCATGTGGATTTTGTCGGACACCCGAAGCACTCAATCGTGCTCCTCGTATTTAAACCATTCGTTCGAGTGGAAGCCGGAGTACGTTTCAGCCTACGCTCGTGAGCCGTTCCACGCCATCTTCCTGCAAGAGGAACGTGGCTTCCCACTGCGACACGAGTCCGCCCGCCACCTCGATGAACACCGGATACGTCTGGACGAATCCTTTCTTCCGAAAGGGCAGCCGATGGAGCGAACGGTCCTTGACCCATCGCAGGCAGAAGGGTACCGTGCGGAACTCTTCGAAGAGGGAATGGAACTCCGGTTCCTTCGTCCGGTCTGGCTCGCTCCGGAAACGCAGGATGTTCCCGAACGGACCGTTCCCAATGGCGCCTTCCCCGTTCGTGGCGAAGGGCTCCACCGCCACCACTTCCCCCACCTCGAGGAACGATTCGGCGATCGTCGCCGAGTTCGGAACGGACTTTCCCGCATGCAGGGAGTAGCGCTCCACGGTGTGTCCCATCAAGTTGACGACGCTCTTGAACCCCCGACGCTGGATCGCCCCCTCGATAGCGGCGGTGACCGCCCGGGTGGACATCCCGCCATGGAGCACGCGCTCGGCCGCCTCGAGGGCCTCTCGGGAAGCGGCCAGCAGGGGGGCCCGGCGGGCCGAGCCGACCTCCACGGTCTGGGCGTTGTCGGAGATAAAGCCGTCCAAGTGCGCACCGACATCAAGCTTCACCACTTGGCCGGTCTCGAACCGCCGGTCGTAATCCGGCGGGGGCGTGAAGTGCGCCGCCTCCGTGTCGATCGAGATGTTCACGGGGAACGAGGGCCGACACCCGGCCTTCCGGATGTGGTCCTCGATCTCTTCGGCCACCTCAAGTATCGATCGTCCCGCCTGGATGAGGGAGGTCCCATGCTGCAGGGCCGATGCCCCTACCCGGCCCGCCGTTCGCCACTTTTCGAGCTCTTGCATTGACGGCGCAGCGCACGACGGCGAATGCTATTAGCCTTCTCCTTCACCGAGGGGCGGATCCGGGACCGTACCGGATCAGACCGATTTCAACGGCAGCGGATGAACTGAAGCCTCGGGCCCGTTAACTCGACCCGGGGGGACGATCGGACCGCACCAAGAGGGTATAGGGCCGGAGAAACAGACGGCGGGACCCATTGCCATTGGGTGGTTCCCAGAGGCCCATCGGTTCCACCTCCTCCATGGAGGAGAAGAGCACCGACATCGCAAACACCGCCTTCGGTCCCAAGAGCATCGGCAGGGAGCGACCGTGGAGTCCGATTCCGCCGGCACTCCGAGACCGAAGAGGATGTCCGTGGGGTAAGCCACGGTCCCGACCGAACCGAGGGAGAGACCGCTAGGGACGGGCTCCCGTTAGAGGTATTCCTCGTCTGTCCGGTCGTACGGGTGGTAGTCGCTCTCTTGGAAATAGAGGGCCAGTTCCCGTTGTGCGGTGGGGACGGAGTCCGAGGCATGGACCACATTGGGTGTGAGCGCCAAGGCGAGATCCCCCCGCACGGTGCCCGGGAGGGCCTCCCATGGCTTTGTCGCCCCGTTGATCGCACGGACGACCTGGACGGCGTTCCTCCCTTCAAGAGCCATGACAAGCACCGGAGAAGAGGTGATGAACCGGACCAGCTCGGGGAAGAAGGGTTTCTCCTTGTGCTCCTCGTAATGCCGCTTCGCCAGTTCCGGGGAGATGCGCATGAGACGCGCAGCGACCAGTTTGAGCCCCTTGGCCTCGTAGCGGGAAAGGACTTGCCCGGCCAAGCCCCGTCGCATCCCGTCCGGTTTGATCATGACGAAGGTTCTCTCCTTCCGTGCTGCGTCCTTGGAAGGGACTGGCTGCGTGTTGTCCGACATGCTGGCGGGAGAAGCCCGCTCGTTCTTAAAACATTGGGGCACTCGTCCGTCATCGGGGGAGGGCGCCTGAAGCGGCGTCACACAGCTAGGTGTTATATCCGGTTCTCCCTTCTCACGTATCGGTGAACGCGATGATATCGAAGAAGTTGCCCGAATACACCCTGGAAGCCTACGAGCCGAAGACCGAGACGAGCAAGAAGATCACGCTGCCGAAGGACATTTCCGGACACTTCGCCCTCATTTTCTTCTACCCGGCGGACTTTACTTTCGTCTGCCCGACGGAACTCGCCGACCTCCACCGCCGCAAGGCGGAGTTCGAGAAACTGGACCTCCATATCCTGGTCGGCAGCACCGACACGGTCTACACCCACAAGGCTTGGGTGGAGACCGAGGAGTTGCTTCGTGGGTTCCAATACCCGATGCTGGCGGACCACAACGGAAGTTTCTCCCGTGCACTAGGCATCTATAACGAGGACACGGGGATCGCCCGGCGCGCCTCGTTCATCGTGGACCCGGACGGGATCGTCCGGGCCGAGTACCATGTGGAGTCCAACATCGGCCGGAGCGCTGGAGAGCTCCTGCGGTTGGCCAAGTCCCTCAAGTTCGTCCGGGAGAACCCGGGAGCCGCCTGCCCCGCAAGCTGGGATGAAGGCGAGGCGACCCTCACCCCCGGGCTCAAGATCGTCGGCCACGTGGGCGCCGCCCTTCAGAAGGGTGGCAAGACAACGGCCTGACGTCTTCAGGCCCAGCCTCGCCCACACACGGCGGGGCTCGTGCCCTCCTACTCTAAGCCCCGGGAGGGGGGGACTTCGACACCTGCGAGGCGAGCTCCAGCGCCGCCTCGATGTTGTGTCGGGACACCTCTTCCACGTTCACGCCAAGCGGCACGCGAATGTGCTTACGCCGCGTGTAGAGCAGGACTTCGCGATAAAGTCGCATCGCCAACTTGATGGATGAGGATACCGAATCGTCTCCGTCGGACAGCACGGAGGATTCGACCGACTCCGGGATGTCGATGCCGAGCCACCTGACGAACTCGAGATCTCCATCATCGTGGATGGGAGCAAAGGAAAGCAGCACGGTCGCCGGCTCCACCCCATGCGTCCGGCAAAGGGCATCGTAGCGGAAGAGCAGGTTCTTGACCGCCCGTGTGTCGTACAAGATCTGGGTCGTGGCGAAAAACGCCCCGGCCAGGGTCTTCGCGAACAGCCGTTCTGCCTCACCCTCCCGCGATGGGATGGTCACGCATCCGGAAATGCCCGACTCGATGCCCTTCGAATGGAAGAGGTGCGAGAGGATCCCCTCGGCCTCGAGGACGTTCGGGCCGGGGTACTTTCGTAAATGGCTCGAACCCCCCACGAGCACGATGTTGTGGACCTCGTACTTCGAGACGGTCTCCTTGGCCCAACGTAGGAAGTCTCCATGGGAATGGAGGTGGACCACCACCTTGTTGACGACGGCCTCGATGTCGAGCGACTTTCGGATCATCTGAGAGAAGACCCGGGGGTCGTAGGTTCGGTAGAAGGGCAAGCCGAGGTGGTTCTCATCCACGATCTCGGGGAGGTTCACCGCGCAGACCCTCGGCAGCCGGGAAAGTCCCTCCTGCAACCGCTCGATGGAGGCGTAAACGTAGGAGGGGCTGGCCCTCCGCGGGGGGGGCAGGGCTGAAAAGAATATGGGCCCCTTGCGCAGCCGTTCTTTGAGGACCAAACTCACGGTAATCTCCCAATACGGAACCGCCCTATCCTTTTAACCTTGTACGGGGGGGCTTGTCGGCTATTTTATTAATGAACCCATGTTCGCTTGGCCGAAATGTCGACACGCGCGGCGGTCACCACGTTTCTCCCTCGGTCCGAGGAGGTCATCGCGGCGACCCGGGAGTGGGAACGGGGACGCCGGAGCCGGGAGGATGTGGATGCGCTCTATGCTCGGTGGACCCAGACCGTCCTGCAGTTCGAGCGGGAACAAGGGTTTGCCTGGTGCACCGGAGGCCACCTCGCCTGGCAAGACCTCTTACGCCCTCTGGTGGAATCGTCCGACGGGATTGTGCCGGGGGCCCTTACCCGCTGGTTCGAGACGAACTCCTTCTACCGCCGGCCTGTGGTGGAGAAGCTCCCTTCACTGGATGCCGGGAAGATCTCTCGGATGGTCCCCTCCGCAGATCCCGATCTCACGGTCATCCTGCCCGGACCTTGGACCTTCACGGGGCTCTCGGAGAATCGCACGGGTCAGGGAGAGTCCGCGGTGGCGAGGAGCCTAGCCCGATATCTCCGAGAAGCGGTCGATGCTTTGTCCCGCGCCGGGGTGAAGCGATTCCTCCTCCACGAGCCTCTCCTTGCGTACACGGGGGAGGCCCCGGAGGACGAATTGCGGGAGCTCTACCGGGTCGTCACCGGGGGGCGCCCCCCAAGCGAGTTCCTGCTCTGGACATATTTCGGTAATGGCACCTGGCTTCTCCCCGAAGCCCCAAAGCTCGGCGTATCTCTCGTCGGCGTCGATCTCAGCGAGACTCCGCTCCAAGACCTGACCGGGTCCGCCCTACCGCCCGGTTCCTCCATCGGGCTGGGATGCATCGACCCCCGCACCTCCTTGACCGAGGACCCGAAGGACCTCGATCGATTGGTGAAGGACGTGGAAGCGGCACTCCATCCCGGGACCCTCCTTCTCGGTCCCGCGGCGCCGATGGACCTCCTTCCTTGGGACACCGCCCGGGAGAAACTGGCCGTGTTGCGTCCGTTCGCGGGAGGCACGTCCTGAACATGCCGACGCTTCCCATCCTCCCGACGCAGGAGGTCGGTTCCCTCCGAAAGCCCTACTGGATGGTCGAAGGGGCAAGGGGAGGAAAGCTCTCCGAGGGTGCGCTCCGGGAATTGGAGTCTCACCTCCAAAAGGTCCCGTTCAGTGATGCTTCGAGCCAACCATTTATCGAGCGGTGGAGAAAGGGGTCCGCGGCGGAGGTTTCCCCCGATGTGGTTCGGGAGGTCGGATCGCTCTTTGGTCTCCGGTTCCTCGAGACCGCGGGGCTCGATCTCGTCTACGACGGCGAGATGCGACGGGTCGAGATGTACGAGTATCCGATCCAACATTCCTCGGGCTTCCGTTTCTTGGGCCATGTCCGGTCCTTCGACAACAAGTACTACCGGAAGGCCGCCTGCGTGGGCGAGGTTGGGCTGAAGGCCCCGTATCATTTGGAGGAGTTCAGCTTCGTGAAGGATCACACGCAACGGGTGCCCAAGGTCCCGATCACCGGAGCCTATACCCTCGCGGACTGGTCGTGGAACGAGTATTACCTGCGCCAACAACCGGGTTGGAAAGGACCCAAGGAGCGCCGGGCCGCCCAGCGTGAGTTCGTGGTGGATATCGCCCGGAAGATCATCCGGCCCACCCTGAAGGCGCTCGTGGAAAAGGGGGCGAAGGTCCTCCAGATCGACGAGCCCGCCGCCGGAACCCATCCCGAGGAGACCGCCCTCGTCGTCGAGTCGTTCAACGAGTCCACCGTCGGTATCGATGCGAAGCTCGTGATGCACATCTGCTTCTCGGATTACAACTCCCTCTTCCCAGGCATGCTGGAGGCCAAGAACTGCCGTCAGTTCCTCCTCGAGTTCGCCAACCGCGACGTCGAGGGGAGGGATGGGTACGAGGACCTCGGGCTCTTTGAGGATGTGAACGACGGCCGGGAGGTCGGGGTCGGTGTCCTCGACATCCATCGAGACATCATCGAGACCCCGGAGATCGTGAAGGAGCGTATCCTCAAGGCGGTGCATCGGCTCAAGGATCCCGCCCGGGTCTATGTCAACCCCGACTGCGGTCTGCGCACCCGCTCCCTTGACGTGTCCTGGCAGAAGCTCGTCAACATGGTGAAGGGAACCGAGCTCGCTCGGGAAGCGCTCGCCTGAACGGGCCGTGAGCAGGTTACAGCCGGACCGCATGCCCGAGTCCGCGCACCTCGGACTGAGGGGCCCAAGAATGGGAGCCACGCATGGGGATTGATCCCTTCCTGCTAGAGGCCGAGTCCCTTCTCTTCTTCTTGGCTTTCCTCCCTTTGGGGGACCTTGCGATACGCTTCTTAGCTCGCCTCCTTCATCGGACGCTCCTCCTCACCCCTTTGGAACGAGCCCTTTCGGCCTTCTTTGCCACAGGAGGCATCCTCTATGCCGTGGCATACGTACCCGGCGGGGTCTTCTATCCGGTCACCGTCCTCGGACTCCTCACTTTAGGAGGGATCGGGTGGGCCGGGCTGTACGGCCTTCAGGTCTCCCGTGGGGTGCAACGGCTCTGGACGGACGTGGGGTCGTGGGACCCAAGCACGGTGCGCCTGCTCATCGTGTTCCTGACCACGATCGCCCTGCTCACCTTCGAGTGCTTCCTGTTCGCCTCCCAGGTCGCTCCCAACACTTTCGATGGGAGCATGCAGGTCGATTTCCAAATGGTCCTTTTGCACACCCATGCCGCCGCCCACACCCTTGAGCCGTTCGCCCCGATGGGGGTCACATACCCCCAGGGTTCCCCCGTGCTCTTCGCCACGGCCTCGATCCTCCTGGGGTGGCCGGTGCTCCTCACTCCGGTGTACCTCATTCCGCTGTACCTTGCGCTCTTCCTCCCTGCAGCGTATGTCTGGGTCCGGAGGGTCTGGGGAGCGAAGGGAGAGCCCTTCGGCGTCCTCTTCGTGGTGTTCTTGGCCGGCGTTGAGACCTGGCCCCGCTTCCTCGTCGGCGGGTCGTATGATTTTCTCATGGCGCTTCCCCTCTTCATCCTTACGTTGGGACTTTCGGAACGCGTGGTCCCACTGCGCCGGGGTAATGATGCGCTCCTCCTAGGGATCGCGTGCGGGATCATGGCGGCGCTATCGTTGGTCGCCGCGGAGGCCTTCATCGCCACCATCGGACTCTTGACGCTCTATCGGTTGCGGACTCGATGGGCAACCGCCGTGTCCGCCATCGGAGGATTGGCACTCTCCGCAGGCATCAGCGGGATCTTCATACTGCCTAGCATCCTTGGCACCATTACCTGGTGGAGCTATCCTCAACACGTCCTGACACCCTCGGGCGGCGGCGCGATTCCGACCACCACCGTTCCCGAGTCGCTCGTATCTCAGATCCCGACCCTGCTCGACCCCTTCCTTTTCCGGCCCGAAGACGTCTGGCTCTCCCCCTTTCCTGCCCTCAAAGCGGTACTGGCCCTGCTCTTGCTCTTCGGGCTCGTCATCGTGGCGCTCGATCAGTGGCGGGTCGTACCCTGGAGCGCGACGCGCATCTCCCGGGCCTTCTTGGACCAGGTGGCTGCGATTGGCATCGCATCGGGAGCCCTGATCTTGGCCGGGGTCGGGGTTGCGGGATTTCTCACCACGGGCTACGTTCCGACGAACCTGACCGAACTCTCCATCATCCTTTTCGCAGGTTATGGGATCCTCGCCGCGTTCCCAACGTACTGGGCGTGGCGATGGTTGGGCACGTCACGCAAGCGAGACCCACGCGCGCATCCCTTCCTGGCCTTTCTCGCCGCAACGCTTCTTGCCGTGCCTTTGGCCACCGGGATGGTTGTAACGGCAACCTCAGCGCCCACCTACCTATCGACCCTGCAAGGGGAATTGGCGAACGTTTCCCCCGCGGACCTGGCCACCCTCCAATGGGCGGGTGCCCACCTCCCCTCCTGCTCGACCGTTCTCGTCGCCCCAGGTTCCGCGGGACAATTCCTGCCCGCATATGGATCCATTCACTTGGATTTCCCGATGGACCCGGGCCCGAGGAACTCGAGCTACACATTGGCCGTTGACAACCTCGTCAATGGCACGCTGACGAACGAGACGCTCCGCGCGCTGCAAACGCTCAGCATAACCGAGGTCTTTGTCACCGGGCAGAGCAACGTGCTCTGGAAACCCCTGTTGCCACTTCCCTTCGAAGAGGACCCTGGGACCTTCCCCCAGGTCTTCCACCCCTCGGGTTCGGATGCCTACATCTTCGAGTACGAACCTGTGGCGACAAGTACCGGCTGCGTGCCAGCCTGAGCGGGCGACCCCAACGTGGGACGCGGGGTGTGCCTATGCGTCCGCTTCGTCCTTGTCGCCCTCGTGGTAGTCGTCGTCCTTCGACTCCGAACTGGACGTGGACTCGCTCTCGTCATCCTTCGAGGAAGATCCCTCTTCCGCTTCCTCCTCAGAGGTCACGGCGGGACCGCCTTTCCGGCCAAAGAGCATGAAGTAGAGCAGGCCAGCCACGATGATCGCGATAACGACCCCAATGATTGCATAGTCCACCACGGGGAGCCCAGTGGTGTTGGTCGGAGTAGTGTACTGCGTTTGAGCCGGCACGGTGCCGGCGCTCACGGACGTGCCCTCGAAGGAGGCCCAAAGAATGAACACGACCATGGCGATTCCCAAGCCCACACCAATGCTCTTGCGCAAGTTCGCAGATTGCATGATGAGATATGAGCAAAGGATGTATTTAATTCTTCGTGCTCGATTGGCAAGGGCATTCGACAATTTGGACGTTCGCGGTTAGTCGTCTTGCAACGACTTGAGCTACGGGAGCTTTGAACATGAAGTAATGTCGCAAAGTATTGGATGTATGCACACGAGAACCCACTAATGTCTGGGCATCTGGATTAGACGGTCCGTTGGAGCGATGTATCCCATAGACGCGAACGGCTAAGGAGCGCACTCTCCCCAAAACCTCGCGATTTACAACATGGCATCATGGAGAAAAAAGATGCTGCAGCCCAACCTTTTTGCTAAGATTCCCCGGAATGGAAGGGGAGGGAACCTGCCCAAAAGTTCAATGGATTTATTCTTCAGGATCATACTTGCGCCCGTTACTTTGCTACAGAGCCGACCCAATATATCGCCGGAAGAGATGCCAGTCGTCATAATGAAATCACTTAGCCCACTACATTATGACGAAATGTAATTTCGTGCGAGACTTTATGTGACGATACGCAATGTTCCGATTGAAGCCATTGCGGAAAGTACCATAAAAGGAGCGAACGATAGGATCGAGGGAGGACGGGCGATGGAGAAAGGGTTCGGTGACCATCACCCGCTTCCCGGCGGCCGCGAACGCTACGAAGTGCGGTTCCATGGGCGCGGCGGTCAAGGGACTGTCGTCGCCTCGGTGTTGTTGGCCGAGGCGGCTTTCCTCGAGGGGCGAGGAGTACAAGCCTTCCCGTTCTTCGGCGTTGAGCGTAGGGGAGCGCCCGTAGTAGCCTACACACGTATCGGGGAGGGGCCGGTCCGCTTGGGTGGTTCGATCACCCAACCGGATGCCCTCGTCGTCATGGATACATCCTTGCTGGTGGGATTGAAGGACACTTGGCGCCAGGGACTTCGCCCCGGAGGCGTCGTCCTCCTGAACCGTGGCTCGGTCCCTAATAACCTGCGACCGTTGATGGACAGCATACATATCCACCACATCGATGCTGCGACGATCGCTTTGCGTCATCATCTCGGCTCGGCGGCGAACCCGCTCGTCAACACCGTCGTGCTGGGTGCTTTTGCCCGGGTGACCGGCATCGTCTCGCTTCAAGCCCTCGAAGATGCGGTCCGAACGCGTATCCCGGGACAGCTCGTGGAGAACCTGGATGCCATGCACGAGGCCTGGGACGAAGTGGAGGAGTCATGACCGTCAAACTTCACGGCCGGGCCCTCTCAGAGCCGATGGCCTGGACGTCCACAGCGGAGGACTCCACAGCGGGGAGTTGGCGGAACCAACGACCCCAGCTCATCGAGGCGAAGTGCACGGGATGCAACGTCTGCTGGAAGTTCTGTCCGGAACCGGCGATCGATATCGTGGGAAAGAAGGTCGCCTTCGACCTGAACGTCTGCAAGGGATGCGGAGTGTGCGCTGAAGTGTGCGCCCCCGGCGCGATCGAGATGGTCCCGGAGGAGAGCGCATGACGAAAGCGCTCCTTTCGGGCAATGAAGCCGTAGCCGAAGGGGTCCGTTTGGCCCGGGCCCAGGTCGTGGCCGCCTACCCGATCACTCCGCAGACCACGATCGTCGAGAAGCTTGCGGAGATGATCGGGGAGCGATCGCTATCGGCCGAGTTCATCCCGGTCGAGAGCGAACACTCGGCCATGGCGGCGAGCATCGGTGCGTCTCTCGCGGGGGCCCGCGCCTTCACCGCGACGTCGAGCCAGGGGCTGGCCCTGATGCACGAGATGCTCCATTGGGCCTCCGGACAAAGGGTCCCCGTGGTGATGGCCAACGTCAATCGGGCCCTCGCCCCCCCTTGGAACGTATGGGTGGACCACACAGATTCGATGGCCCAGAGGGACACCGGCTGGATCCAGATCTACGCCGAGACCAATGAGGAGGTCCTGGCCACGATCCTGCAGGCCTACCGGGTCGCGGAGGATCCGGAAGTGCTCCTCCCGACGATGGTCATGCTGGACGCCTTCGTTCTCTCGCATACGTACATGCCGGTCGAGATCCCCTCCCAAGAAGCGGTCGATCAGTTCCTGCCCTCGTACCGCCCCGTGGTTCGGGTCGAGCCCGGGACGATGCAGCTCTTTGGCTCCTTCTCCCCTCCGGACCTCGCCTACATGGAGTTCCGGCATGACATGGCTTCTGCCATGCAAACCGCCCATAGGAAGCTCATCCAGGCGGGTAGGGACTACGCCCGGGTGTTGGGTGGTCAACCCCTCGGTCCGATCGATGAGTATCGCACCGAGGATGCCGAGGTGCTCATTGTCGCTCTCGGCTCGCTCGCGGCCGCGGCCCGGGACACGGTGGACGAGTTCCGCCGTGAAGGGCGCAAGGTCGGCCTGGCGCGCATTCGTGTCTTCCGCCCCTTTCCCGAGGAGGAGATCCGTGCGCTCGGAAGTCGGGTCCAATCCCTCGTTGTGGTCGAGCGGGCCCACTCGTTTGGCTCGGGGGGCCCGGTCGCGACCGAGGTCCGGTCCGCCCTTTTGGACATCCCGAGCCGCCCCGCTGTCGCCTCGTACATTGCCGGGCTCGGAGGGCGCGAAGTGACGCCGAGGCATCTGCGAGCCCTGGTGGAGCGTGCGATCCGAAAGGATGTGCCCCGGGAAGCATGGGTGGGTGTGAAGGAGGTAATTGCGTAGATGGCGAAGCTGACGATCCCTTCCGAGGAATACCAAGTGGGCGGCCATGCGGCCTGCCCGGGGTGCGGCGCGGCACTGGCCATGAGATACCTACTGAAAGGCTTGGGCCCTCAAGCGGTGGTCGTGATCCCGGCGTGTTGCTGGGCCGTCATTCCCGGAGCCATGCCCGGAACGTGCCTGCGGGTCTCCACGGTGTTCTCCTCCTTTGAATCGACCGCGGCCATGGCCTCGGGGCTCAAGGCCGGACTGCGCCAGACGGGGCGGGGGGATGTCCCGGTGGTCGGGTTCGCCGGGGACGGGGGAACCGCGGACATCGGGATCCAAGCCCTCTCTGGGGCAGCGGAACGCAACGAGGATTTCCTTTACGTCTGCTACGACAACGAAGCCTACATGAACACGGGGATCCAGCGCTCGGGAAGCACGCCCGCGTTCTCCTGGACGACCACCACGCCCCATGGCCTGGAGAAACACACGCCCAAGAAGGACCTGCCCATGATCCTTGATGCCCATCACATCCCCTACATCGCCACCTTGAACCCGTCCTTCCCGGAGGACTTTGTCGCGAAGGCGACCAAGGCTGCCCGCTTCAAGGGCACTCGCTATCTCCACGTGCTTGCCGACTGTCCCACGGGCTGGAAGCATGATCCGTCCCAGATGGTCGAAGTGGGACGGCTTGCGACCCTCAGCCATTACTGGCCCCTGTACGAGATCGACCAGGGCCGGCTCAAGATCACCTGGTCCCCGTCCAACCCCATCCCGGTCGAGAAGTACCTTCGAAGCCAGGGGCGGTTCAAGAATGTCACCCCGGAGGAGATCGCCCAGATACAGCAAACGGTCGACGAACGCTGGCACGCCCTTCAGGAACGGGCATCCCGAGACCAGAAATCGCCCGAACGGATCGAGGTCCAATCCGAGACCCCTGCCTCCTCGGTACCCCACTCGGTGCATCCCGTGTCCGAGACCGTCATCGTTCACCCAAACGAACCGTTTCCGTCCAGGTAGCAGCGCCGCGTGCAGGGCCTGACTGACCGGGGACATGGAATCTAGTCTTAAATAGGCGGCAAGCTTCGGCCCCCTCGATTTGCTCCGAGGACAGAGCCATGATGTTCGCGAACATTCCCCCGCCGTTCCCGGCCCGCGACCACGCCCCGGACCGTTCCCGGATGGGGGTCCCGCTCCGCCTCGGCCACGAGGTTTGAGGTAGACCGTGTCAGCCCAAGGTAGAACTTCCCAGGACGCGACGGTCTACATCGGGACGAAACCCGTGATGACGTACGTGTTCGAGGTGATCGGCCAATTCAGCAGCGGACTCACGGAGGTGCGGATCAAGGCACGCGGGAACTCGATCGCTCACGCCGTCGATGTGGCGGAGGTGGCACGGCGCCACAAGATCGTCGAAGGTAAGATCCAGATCAAGAACGTCGCGATCGGCACCGAACGTCTCGTCAACCGGGCGGGAAAGGACACGAACGTCTCGACGATCGAGATCACATTGTCTCGGATCGGGGAGTTGGGACTGGATGCGGCCCCGAAAGGGCCGGCTTAGGCGACCCGGTCCCGACCAGCGTTCCCGTAAGAAGGTCGCCCACCCGTCGGCGGAAGGGGTTCGTGGCGATCACCACAAAGGCGACCGCGGCCGCCATCGCTGCCACGATGATCCCACCAAGGAAGATCGCCACCCCCGCCGCGCTCGAGTCCCACCCTGCATAGAAGAGCGGGACGGCGATCCCGAATCCATACACGAGGGCGGTCGTCGTCACCAGCTTCGGAATGTTGCGTCCGAGGGACTCCACGAGCCCGGGCCGCGTGAAATCCCGGTTCCATACCTGAAGTCCCAAGAGCCGCTTGCCCGGAGTCGCACCCCACCACCACTCCGCCACGACGAAGACCACAAAGGGATAGCTCGAGGCGGCGAGCAGGGCGGCTTCATAGTCCATGCTGTTGAGGGCCGAAATCACCCCGGTCAACTGCCAGAATCGGTAGACACCCAGCAAGGCCAAACCCGCCGGGACCATCGTCACCACGAGATCGATGAGGAACGCCTGTACCCGCTGTGCAATCGTGGCGAGCCTCCGCTGCAACAGGAGATCAAGGGCCCCCAGAAGATAGAACCCCGTGGTGAGCGCACGGTAGGCGCTCTCGCGTTCGGGCGCCGAGCGGCGGGCAGCGACCGAAAGGTTCGCGTAGTCTGCGGCGACGAGGGGATTCGAGGGAATGCCCGCCACTCCGATGTCCGGACCCCCGATCTGGAGGCCTATCTGGTCGCGTATCCGCGCGGCTCGCGCATCCACGGCCACAAGGGATTGGGAAGCCACTTCGGAGTATCGCAATCGTTCAAAGCTGTCGATCGCCCGGGCGATGCTCCCCGGTCGGTATCCGTAGGGTTCCGGAGGGTGGGCCCCCCGCATGCGCTCCAAGAGAATGACGAAACCGAAAGTGATCCCGATGGCGATGAGGCCGGAGAGGTAGACCAGGTCCTCATAGCCCGCACCACCAATCGCTCCCAGTATGGGTGGCACCCCAGGAGCATACAGGGAGGGTTGATGGACGATGTCGGCGCCGACCAGGTCCCCGAACGTGGCACAGGCGTAAGCTAGGGGCAAAGCAAAGGCCAGCCCTTCCTTTCGCAGGGATTGGAAGCTGATGGCAAGTACGGCAGCCAGAAATGGAGGAAGGAGATAGTTCGGGAAGTCCGAGACGATCCCCTCCGAAGGGATCACTTGAGTGGTCAAGAACGTGGCGATCGTCACGACTGCCAGTATCCCGTACAATCCGACCGCCAACGCCCGAGCATCCGGGCGGTGGAGATCTCGAAAGACGAGAATCGCAGGCAAGGGTAGCACGTAGCCGATGATGATCCACGGGCTCGGGGCCCGAAAGGCGACGAGGGTGGTCGCGATGACCGTACCGAGAACCCAGAGGCCCAGACCAACCCCGATCGGGGTTCGGGAACCTTTCGGAACCGTCGCCACAAGGAGAGTCATACCGATGGCAACGGGGACGAGGGCCCCCCCTACGTTGACCGCCATGATGGAGCCGTGGAAAAAGAAGAAAGGTATGTTCGCGATCGACCCGACGAACCCTCCCACGAGAAGCACCCAAAAGAGCGAGGGATTAAGGGGGATGGCACGGAACGTCGCGCTCTCCTTCCACGCCAAGAGATAGAACAGGGCCAAGAAGCACGGCAATACGGCCGTGTACACAACGACCGAACTCACGTCTAGAACTATGGTCGGCCACGGCACCATGGTCCTATGAAACGGCGGGGGGTATTGTCCTTTGCCCCCAGTCCCCTCCTGCCCCCATCGGGGCGCTAGGGCAAGGTTCATGGGCTTACGGGAGTACGCGCCCCTGGTGGTCCTGAGCATGAAGGCGGTTCGGGTGGAGCGGGATTCGATCGGAGAACGGGAGATCCCTCAAGAAGCGTACTACGGTATCAACTCGCTGCGCGCGCAAGAGAACTTCCCCGTCAGTGGGGTCTTGGTGCCCGGTCCGATCGTCCGGGCCTACGGCTACATCAAGCTCGCCGCAGTGCGAGCCAACCGGGAACTAGGTGCGCTCGACGGCGAACGATCCAAAGCCATTGAGCAGGCGGCCCAGGAGTTCCTCCAAGGAAAGTTCGACCGGGACATCATCGTCGACGCGTTCCAAGCCGGAGCGGGAACCTCCACCAATATGAACGTGAATGAGATCCTGGCGAACCGCGCCCTCGAGCTGAGCGGGAAGCCCCGCGGGGACTACACTTCCCTGTCCCCCAACGATCACATCAACATGGGCCAATCCACGAACGACACCTATCCGACCGCCTTGAACCTCGGCCTGTTGCTCGCCCTGAAGGACCTCGAGGTGAGCGTCCGCACCGTCGTCCACAGCCTTCGGGGGAAGGAACAGGAGTTCGCCAGCGTGCCGAAGTCGGGCCGCACACACCTCAAGGATGCCATGCCCATCACCCTGGGAGAAGAGTTCGGGGCATATGCTTCCGTCCTAGAGCGGGTGCTGGACGGGCTCCCCCGGGTCCGGGAGGGGCTCTGCGAGGTCCCGCTCGGCGGGAACGCCGTGGGCACCGGGGTCAACACTCGGTCCGGCTATCGAACCCTCGTGGTGCAACATCTGGCCAGTGCCACGGGGTTCCCTTTCCGGCCCTCGCGTGATCCCTTCGAGGGGATGCAAAGCCGCTGGGCCGCCCTGGCCACCTCCGGCTTCCTACGCGGCCTCGCCGTCGAACTTTCCCGGATCTCGAACGACCTTCGCCTACTCTCCTCCGGCCCCGCCACAGGGCTCGACGAGATCCGGCTACCGGAGGTCCAGGCCGGCTCTTCCATCATGCCGGCCAAGGTCAATCCCTCGCTCGCCGAGTGCCTGAACCAGATCTGCTTCCACATCATCGGCTCCGACCTGGGGGCGACCTTTGCCGCCGAAGCGGGCCAGCTCGAGATCAACGTGATGATGCCCGTGATGAGCTTCGAGATCCTGTTCTCGATGAAACTGCTCACGAACTTCCTCCCCGTCTTCGCTGCGAAGGGCGTGGATGGCATCACCGCCAATCCCGAGAAGTGCAACACCTACCTCCTCGCCTCCTCCTCGATCGCCACGATCCTGACGCCCCGACTGGGCTATCTCAAGGTCGCCGAGGCCATCAAGAAGTCCGCGGCGGCGGGCATCTCCGTGAAGGCCTACCTCGAAAAGGAGGGGCTCCTCTCACCAGCGGAGACCGAGCAGTTGCTCGGGCGTGAAGCGCTCCTCAAGATCACACGCCCCGTGGCATAGCCCGGTGCCTCGGTAAAGGGAACGCGTTTCAACCGAGGGAGACGACCGAGTCCCGGAGATCGTCGATCTGGGTCACGATGTTCTCCAGCGCAAGTCGTAGTGCCTCGCGGGCGGTCATCGAACCATCCGTCTCGAACCGGAAGATGTACGCGGTCGGATCCGTGTCGACCTTGACACTCCCGTGCGTGCACGCGTGCTCGCACTCCTTGCACAAGATGCAAGCATCGGGGTTCGTCGCGTCCAGTGCTCCGTCTTTGTACTGGAACACATGGGTCGGGCAGACGTTGACGACCTTCTTGAGGCAGGCTTCCGTGCAGCCCTCACCCTTGGAAACCTTCACCGTGGGTTGTGCCGTGTAACCGACCGAGTGGGCCACCTGCCATTTTGCATGCTGGCGTCCGGTCCCCATTACCGCCGTCGCATACGCCAGGATCGCCTGCTTGGCACCGAGCGTTACGATCGGCACATCCGGTTCGGCGATGGCGAGCTCGGGGTCCCCGAGCGGGATGAGGTCCCGGGCGTACACGATACCGGGCCCTTTCTTGTCCATCGTGTATACGATCTGGCAATGGGCACAGCCTTCGCCCTTGCATGTGCACTTGTCCTTGAACCGGAAGTTCTTCGACCCGGTCGGGATGGGCAGGAGCCCGAGCCGCAGGGCAATGGCCTCATCGAACAAACTGGTCGAAAGATCGTAATCGGTACTGGTGGCATCGTCATGGACCGTGCCGAGGTGGAATTCGACATCCTCGATGGCCATCTTCGGGATATCGGCGATGAGCGAGCGGCGGATCGCGTTGACCGCGGTCGCAGTGGTGTCTGAGAAGCGGATCTGCGCCTTTTTCGGGGACAACTCCTTGATCTCTATCTCCATGGTATCTGACCTCGACCGAACGTACGGCCTAAACCCGCCGTCCCCGCCGCCCTCCCTTGGGCTTGGTCCCATCGTGGGGTACGGGTGTGACGTCCTCAATGCGGCCGATCTTCATTCCGGCCCGCGCCAAAGCGCGGATCGCGGCTTGGGCTCCTGGGCCCGGCGAGCGAGGACCGTTCCCTCCGGGGGCTCGGACCATGATGTGCAGCGTGTCGTAGCCCTTTTCCTTCAGTACACTGGCCACCGCGTCGGCGGCCTTCATCGCAGCATACGGGCTCGACTCGTCCCGGGCGTTCTTGACGACCATGCCACCACTGGTGTTGGCCAGGGTCTCGGCACCGGTGATGTCCGTGACGGTGATGTGGATGTTGTTGTACGATGCGAAGACGTGCGCGATCCCGACCTTGCCCATGCTTCACCCTGAGGCGGGCGGCGCCGATGGCGCTCCCTTGCCGCTCTCGATCTTTTGTTTGATGGAGACCCGCATCGGGTGGGCCTCGTCCAGGAACGGACTGTAGGCATTGTAAGCGACCTTCACCTCATCGTCCCGGGTCACCACGAATCCAGGGGACCGCACTTTGTGGTTCCCGACTGAGATGTGTCCGTGCACGATGAGCTGTCGGGCTCCGGTGAGCGTACTGGCTAGTCCCTTCACGTAGACGATCCACTGCAGGCGGCGCTCAAGCAGGGAGTCGAGGGTGAGGGAAAGGATGTCGTCGAGGGTGTTGGCACCCACCGGCAGTGCGCCGATACGAACCAAGGATTCAAGGAGAGCCTTTGTCTCCTTTTCGGCCTGGACCTCCTTCGCTCGGACCCGGGCCTGAAGCTCCCTTGCTTGCCGCCGGTAGTTGCGGAGTCGGAACTGGGCCCTCCATAGCTCTCGCTTGTTCTTGAGGCCATACTTGGTGAGGAGCTTGTTCTCCTCGGCCATCCGGACCTCTTCCCACGGATGCTTGGGCCGCTCGAAGGTCCTGCGCAGAAATTTTGGATCTCCCATGTGCTCCTACTTCTCCTTCTTGTCGGTGGACTTGGCGGCCTTCGCGGCCTCTTGCAGGCTCTTCTTCATCACACCGGCGGCCATGCCCGTGCGGCCGTTGGAACGGGTTCGCTGGCCCCGGACCTTCTGGCCCCGCTCGTGACGGATTCCTCGGTAGCACCGGATCATCCGCATCAGATTGACATCATCCCGGATGACGGTATCAAGCTCCGCGGCCACGTAGTGATGGTTCTCTCCCGTGGCCCGGTCCAAACGGTGGTTGACAAGCCAGTTCGGGACCTTGCCGTAAAAGCCGAGTAGTAGTTCCTCTAAGTTCTCTGTCTCCGGTTCGCTGTAATCGCCAAGCCGCTTGGTGGGATCAAGTCCCGAAAGATGGGCGACCGTCTCGGCCACTCGACGACCAACCCCCTTGACGTCTGTGAGGGCCATGAGCATGGGTCGCTTGCCATCGAGGTCGGTGTTGGCAAAGCGCACGATGTGACGGAAGTTCGGGTTCTCCGGGGCCGGAGCGGCCGCCTTCGCCTCCGGTATCCCACCCTTTCCCTTCTTCTCACCGCCCTTCTTCGGCTTCGGTGTGTTCGAAGCGGACGAAGGGGCTGCATCGGCGCCGGCTCCTTCCGCTTCCTTCTTTCCTGGCACTACGATTCCTCCGTTAGAGCGAAGGTCCGAATATCTACTTCCTTTTAAGTTTACCCATGTCCGACCGGGCTACGCGGGTTCCTCAGAGAGGGTTGAATCAGAAGACCTAACGTGGTTCACTTCGACGGAGACGTCAGCCGTGCGAACTTCCGCCCGCCCTTACGGAACTCTTTTGCACGACAACAGAATAGACTCTCGCCGGTGGCACCACGGGCCTTCAGGAGACCCAGATGAAAGGTTGGCTTGACAGACCGAGAACTGATCTTCTTCGCGTATGGTTTCCCACCGGGAAGTCGTAAGTGGAGCCCCGGGAGCCGGGCCGTTGCTGTTATCTGTCTGTGGGTCTCCCTCCCCCGCAAGGTTCCTTTAAGGCACAGACGCGTACCCTCGGCGTGCCCCGGGAACCAAAAAGATGAGCGAACAACCTCCCACGAAGGACAAGAAATCCCCCCCGAACACCCCGGCGACGAAGTGCGCGGACTGCGGCAAGCGATTTTCCCCCGACGACACCCGATGGGACGTTCATTTGGAGGGAACGACCTACAAGACGATCTGTACAACATGCTTTGAAAAGAACGACCCGGGTTGGTCCAACAAGGACGAGGGCGTCAAGATAAAGGCGTCAAAAAAACACCGAAAGTGAACTGCGCTAGCTAAGACAGAGTCCCCATCCCGTTCCTGAACCGAGCTGCTCTGAAACCCGTTCCATCCGGCGTTCGACAGCGGGCGACGGAGGTTTCTCGCCGTAAAATCAGGGTGAGTTCACCCCCCCTTTGGTTATGCTGCGCTTCCCCCGGGCCGGTCCCTACCCCTGGAGAGGCTTCCCCGCCTGGTCCATTCCGCTCCACCCCCGTTGTAAAGACTCAACCTTCACTCCCAACGCCTCCAAGATACGCCGCTGCCCCTCGTTGGGCTCCGTGACCTGGTTCAACCGCACCTCGGTCCCCGCGATCACCTGCTCGTTCACCCCGATCGACCCCCATGACCTCGAAGGCCCTTCGTTTCAATGGCATCGATACGGACTACGCTTTCAGGAGGTTCCGGGACAGCGGCCGCGAGATAGTATTTACCATCCCGACCCTTTACAATCTCTCCATCTCGAACGGCGCAGGAGAGATTCCGTGCGGCCGTGGCTCTGGAAACACCGAGAAGATTCTCTACCATCCGAATTAACTCGGAAAATGCAAGCGCCTTAGACTCCAAAGGCAAACGTTTCTAGAAGGCTGCAGTGGCCAGAGTATCGTGTTCTCCGCTCATGGTCCCATTTCGTCCGGCCACACTCTCACATCGGGAGCCAAGTGTCCTTGCACCATTTGCATTTCGAGCTCTCTTATGTCGATAAACACCTCAACTTGCTTATGGGGTTTGTTACGCGGGTCTTCATTCTTTCGGATTATTGTCGGTCGTCCGCGGAATGAACTTGACCAACATTCCCTTCTTTCAGGAGGAAGGCCTTCCGAAACGTAGGGAACAGGCAGTGTAGGACGGGGACCCCCAAGTGACGGGATGAAACCTCGTCATTGGAAGTAACGTACAAGGTCCGACTCCAAGGAGGTAAAATTCGGAAGACTTGAAATACATCACTACATTACATTGATACAGAGACCATGAGTGCAAAGACCATCGCACTCGACATGGATGCCTACCTGAGCCTACGCCAGCACCGACGACCGGGAGAGACCTTCAGTGAGACGATCAAACGCCTGACCGGCCGAAAAAGATCTCTCTTAGATTTTGCGGGGATCTGGAAGGACATGCCGAAGGAGGATCTCGCCAAAGTCCAGTCCTTCCTTGCGGATGGTCGTCGACGGGATAGAATGCGCATGTCCCGAGTCCTTGAAGGGGCCTGATCGCTGTGCGCTGCTTCGACACTTCCTTCCTCATCGATTTCGTCAGGGGTGAAGGGGCGGCCGTACGGAAGGTGAGGGAATTCACTGATGAGGGAGAAAGGATGGCCGCTCCCGCCGTTGCTGTTGCCGAACTTTTGGTGGGGGCCCACTATCGGGGGGGGCGAGAACTTTCAAGGACCCTGGAACTCCTGGAAATCCTCGAGGTTCTTCCCTTCGACTCCTCGGTGGCGGAAGAGGCAGGCCGGATGGGGGCGGAATCTTTGCGGAGGGGATCACCCCTTTTGGGAGTGGATCTCCTGATCGCGGCCAGCGCCCGTTTCCACCGAGGGATCCTGATCAGCCGCGACACCATCTTCTCCGGCGTTCCTGGCTTGGCTATCGAGAACTACTGACCTCTTCCCGGCGTTTGCGGGCGGTCAATGCAAATTTAGCATGAAGGCACATCTACCCGCCCTTTGCGAATCTCGCACATGCGGGTTTGCAGTAACCGTCAACGGTGAAGGTGATGGCGCTTGATCGATGGCATAGCGGTACGACCCAGGGTTCGAAACTTGCGCCCAAGCACGGGTGTTCTCCGCTTCTCTAGTGTGTAACCTCACGGTTCGAAGAAGCTGTGTTGCACGGACCCGGAACCCATTTCAGGCGATGTTCACGCTGACGAGCTTGACCTCGGACATCGCTTCGATCGCCCGGTCCACGCCTTCCCGACCGATGCCGCTCGCCCGTACGCCCCCAAAGGGGAGGGCATCCCAGCGTAGCGTGGTGGGGTCGTTGATGTGCACCCCACCGACCTGCAGGTCCCGCGCCATGCGCAAGGCTCTCGCGAGGTCCTGGGTGTAGACGGCGGCCTGGAGCCCATATCGGGTCGAATTGGCCCGCTCGAGCGCCTCGGCCTCATCCGAGAACGTGAGGACGGGCACCACGGGGCCGAACGGCTCCTCCTGGACCACCCGGGCATCGTCCGGAACCTCCGTAAGGACCGTGGGCGCGAAAAAATTCGGACCGACCTCGACCCGGGTCCGGCTCCCGCCCGTGCGTACCTTGGCTCCCTTCTCTAGGGCATCGTTGACCATGGCGGCTACCCGCTCCACGGCGGCGGTCTCGATAAGAGGACCCACATCGGTGGTCTCCTCTGTCGGGTCCCCGACCCGGAGTCCCTGCACGCGGGCAACGAACTGGTCGAGGAACTCTGAGGCTACGGCGGCATGCACGAGGATGCGCTTGGTGGCCGTGCATACTTGACCCGAATATCCGAACGCGCCGCGTACGGCGGCTTCCACGGCGGAACCGAGAGGCGCGTCCTCGAAGATGACCAAGGCGTCCATCCCCCCCATCTCGAGGAGGACCTTCTTCCCACCAGCCCCGGCCCGTTCGGCCACCTTGCGACCGGTCTCCACCGATCCGGTCAGGGTCACCATCCGAACGGCAGGATGCGAAGCGAGCGACATGCCGACCTCGGAGCCGCTCCCCAGGACCACGTTGAAGGCACCAGCGGGAAGACCGCTCTCGAGTGCGATGTCACCGAGGGCAAGACCGATCGCCGAACCTAGGCTCGCCGGTTTGGCGACGACCGTGTTCCCGGCGGCCAAGGCGGGGGCGACCTTGTGGGCGAGCAGGTTGAGCGGGAAATTGAACGGGGATATCGCCACGATGACCCCCAGCGGCTCCCGGACCGAAAAGAGCATCCGGTGCTCGTTGCCCGGGGGCAGTGGATACGCGTCCGCGGGATACGTCTCCCCGAGCGGCCTTCGGAGCGCTTCCGCTGCGAAGGTGAACACGGATGCAGCCCGTTCCACCTCGATCCGGGCATCCCGAATGGGTTTTCCGACATCAACGGCGATGCGGCGGGACAGGGTATCCTTGGCCGAAAGCAACTTCTCGGAGATCGACAATAGGACCTTCGCCCGTTCGTGTGCGGGCGTCCCCCGCCACAGGGCCCCGGCGGTCCGAGCCCCCTTCACGGCGAGGTTTGCCTCGACGGGGCCTCCGCGGCTTATCTCCTGGTCGACCACTCCTGTGAGCGGGCGGGCGATGGGCAAGGTCTTCCCCGTCTCCGATGGACGGTGAACACCATCGATCAGGTGCGGGAGGACCTCAGGAGGCATGGGAAGGGTTTCCGGATGGCGGATGCGGGCCCGCCGGGAGTTTCGGGTCCTTATCGCTCCTCATGGATGGGTTTCGAGCGACGGACCTTTCGAACCCGGGTTCAAGGCTCCGGAGGCCTTTGTGATGTCCAAGCTATACTACGGGCCCACACGTCAGCGTGATGCTCACTTGCCTTTCTTGCTTTCGGTGTAGCCACACCGGCCGCAGGACAGGCGGGAGCCGTGATCGGCGAGGAATGTCCCTGGACCACACGTGGGGCAAGCTTTGTGAGTTCGCTTGAGCGTTCCACCCTTCACATCGTAGAGACCGACCCTTGCCTTGGCCATGATCGTCTAAGCCTCCTTCTTCTCGGCGGAAGCGTTCTCGGCCGGCTTGGCACCCTTCTTCTGAGCGAGCCCATTCCGGACCAGGATGTGGTGACGCACCGTGGCCTTGGCCCCCGAATCCGAATCGTAGGCATGAATGACGCCGCGGCTCAACGGGACCCCATACTGCGCCTCCATGTGCTCGATCACGACCCGGTCGGCCGGGACCGATATGGCCTTGGCAAACTCCTTGCGGACCTCTGACCGCTTCGGGGAGCTTTCCCGGGCATGTGCGATCTCGACGCGGTACTCCTTGCGCGAGAGGAGAGCGTTGGCCCGCTCCTCCGTGATCTTGATCTCCATCTCAGGCCACCTGCATCTGGGCCATGATCTCCTTCGCAAATCGCTTTGTGTCTTCACTCACCTTGATCATGCAAACCCCTCTACGAGGTTGCCCATATATAACTAACGTCCCCAGGGGCATCTCCCCGAGCAGCGAAAGGACGGCCAGGTCCTCCTCCCCATCGACCACGATGAGGCCTCCACCGGCGCGGACCCGTTCGTGGATCGCCTCTTGGAGGGCCTCGCTCAGAACTCCCGGCGGGCTCTTGGCATGGGAGGTTCGACCCGCATAGGCGGCCTCCAGCTCCTGGGACGGCATGCTCCGGACGCGCTCCGTGTGGCCGTCGATTATGGCGAGAAAAGGAAGCGTTCCGGCCGAGACCGAATCCCTTGTGACCATGTCCCCGCAAGCGGCGAAGGTCTTCACTCCGGCGAGTTCCTTTTGAAGTTCTGGAGTGGAGAGGACCGGGCCGAGCGGGTTCGCAAGCTTCTCACGGAGCCGATCCGGTAGGCGCAGGCTCCGATAGTGATATTCACTTGACCCGGAGGGCATAGCGTCCGGGGGCCTTGATCCCGAGCTTCTGGGATATCTGGGACTTTTCCACGTCGAGGACGACCACATACCCTTGCCATTCGCGGCTTGTCTCCCCCCCGCAGTTCGGACACTTGGTGCCCTCACAGACGAGGTGGCATTGACGGCACGCCTTCAGACTGATCATGACCTACGCCTTCCCCTTGGCGGGCGCAACGTGCGGAGTGGCCGCGGCCGGTGCGGCATGGCCGCTCGACCGAGCTCGGCCTTCGCCCTTCTCCTTCTTCTTGCGCGCCTCAACGATCCACTCGAGCCGACCCAGACCGGGTTGGCGCATCGTGAGACCGATCCGGCTGTCCCGCGGTGAGATCTCGGAGAGCGAGAGCGAAACGATACGGACCCGGACCTTGTGGCCGACCTTCAGGTCCTTCTTGGACTCGACACCGATGAGTCGCTGGTTGCGCTCGTCGACGTTCACCCGCTCATCGAGGACCTGGCTCACGTGGAGCAGTCCGTCGAGTGGGCCGATCCGTACGAAGGCCCCGAACTTGCATATCTCGACGACCTGCCCCTCGATGACCTCGTGGAGTTCGGGTCGGAACAGTAGGGCGCGATAGTCCACATCTTGGTATACGCCCCCGTCCCCATGGATGATGCGTCCGTTGCCGACGGGATTGACATCCATGACGGTTACCGTAAGACTGGAGCCCCCGACGAACTTTCCCTCGAACTGCTCCCGGGCGAGTTCTTGGATAACGTTCTTCGAATCTGTACCCAACCGGGAGGGCGGTATCCGCACGACATCGTGACGGTCGTCTATGTAATACATCGGTTGTCTGGGGGACAGAGCCTAAGCTATAAAAGCTCAGCTTGGAGCCGATGCTTCACCGGGGGGTAGGGGCCACCCGCAGGGCCGTTAGTGTGCGGGCGGCGGGGGGTAGTTCCCCGGGTAGCTCGGCTGCTGGGGGCCCACGTAGGGTTGCGGCTGGGTCGGCATGGGTCCCGCAGGGTTTCCCGCGGCCATCGCCCGGCTCTTTCGGCGCCGGCCCATCCAGAGCACGGCACCCAAGATCACCACGACGGCCACGATAACGACTACGAGCACCAGCATGAGCGGGAATCCCGCCGGGCTGGAACTGCTGCCCTGGGCTGCCTGCAGGTTCGAAGCTGCGGCCTGGGTGGCGGCCTGGGGGGTCTCCGGCTTGGTCTGGGTGGACTTTCCACCCAAGTTACCGCCGTTCGATCCCACCACACCAAGGTGGGCACCACCGAACTGGTAGTAGAACTCATCCGAGCCCGCCGCCCCAAGCGCCGGGTGGTGAGCCCCGCCCATCAGGGAAAGGGGTCCGACGCCGCTGCCTGAGGTGGAGGAGACCAGGGTGGAAGGCACTAGGACGACACCGTCAGAGAAGCCCCAGTTGCCCGTGGTGGATAGCTGGATGTCCTGAGCCGTCGGGGATTGGCCGTTCACAGTCGTCGGGAGGTTGATGGTCCCGAGATCCGTGCCCATGAGGCTGACGTACCCGGTGCCGGTCGCACTGAGCGATCCACTGGTAGAGTTCGCGTAGATGCAGCTCTGGCCCGAGAGATGCCAGGTGGCTGGGCATCCGGCGCTCGTGCCGTTGCCAAGTCCGCCGGCAAAGGCCTCGGGGACCACGACGTACTCGTGGGCATTCGCACTGACGGCGCCTGAAGCCGTGTAGTTGCTCACGGAGGTCCATGACTCACCGGTCGTTGGGTTCATCGGGATAAGGCCGAGGGACGGGGCAAAGTTGATCTGGGCGTTCCCGTTCACATTGGCCCCAAGGGAGCCGTTCGCCGAATAGGAACTGGAAGTGCCTGCGTACGTGCTGGAGGCGGAGGCAGCGAAGTTGGCGTTCACATTGGCCGCGATGTAGGTCTGGGCGTTCTCGACGGCCAGTGCCGTAGCCGTGCTGCTGGTGCCGCCGCTCGTGACCGTGACCTGGCCGGAGTTGGTGAAGTTGATGAAGTCGTTCACAACGTACCAACCGTTTGCGTTGACATTGAAGGAACCGGAGGAAGAGTAGCCGGAAGAGGAGGATCCCTGGTAGTTCGCATTGACCGATGCAACGATCGTGAGGGCCTCGTAGACTTCGACCATCTCACCGCCCGAGGTGTTGGTCTGGATGTAGATCACTTGGAGGCCGAGCTGAAGGGACCCGGATTCGTGGAACGAACTGCTGTACGAGGTATTGTTCCCGTAAAGGCTCCCCAACTGGCTGTCGTTCCAATACCATGCCCCACCATACGCCCAGGCATTCCCGGTCGAACCCGCAGGGATCGTTGGGGGTGGAGGGGGAGAGGACGCCGAGGCCAAGGGGACAGCCAGCAACATTCCCGCGATCACGGTCAATACGCCAAGCGCCTTCCAGTTCAGGGTTCCGTCAGACATGTTAGAAAACATCACCGCGCATCAAGTATATGAAGCTATGTTCAGACGCCGACGGGCCTGCGGGAACGTTCCGACGTCACTTACACGGTGATTTCGAGCGGCATCGCCCCGGTCCCCCGCCTATAGCCAGCCCTTTTCCACGGCTTCGAGCGCATGATAGGTGAACACGATGTCGGCCCCAGCCCGGAAGAATGCCGTCAGGATCTCAGGCACCAACCGTTCCTCGGTCACCCAACCCTTCTCCGCGGCGGCCTTCACTTGGGCGTACTCCCCGCTCACATGGTAAGCGGCCAGGGGGTGGCTGAACCGCTCCCGGGCCCTCCAGAGGAGGTCAAGCTGCGTGAGCCCCGGCTTGACCATGAGTGCATCGGCACCCTCCTCGACATCCAATGCTAGCTCTCGCAGGCCCTCCCGTGCGTTCGCATAGTCCATTTGGTACCCTTTGCGATCGCCCACTTCAGGGGCCGAATCTTCGGCCTCTCGGAACGGCTCGTAGAGCGCACTAGCGCTCTTGAGGCCATAGGACAGTATGGCCGTGTCTTTGAACCCTGCGCCATCGAGACCGGCCCGGAGGGCCGAGACCTGACCGTCCGCCATGGCGCTCGGAGCCACCCAGTCGGCGCCTGCGCTCGCATACGCGACCGCCGTCCTCGAAAGGGCGGAGAGGGTCGTGTCGTTGTCTACCCTTCCCCCCTTCCCGAGCCCGCATTGCCCGGAACGCGTGTAGGCACAAAGACAGACGTCCGCAATGAGGGTCAAGGAAGTCGTCCCGGAGTGTCTTCGGAGGAATCTCGGGATGACCCCCCGTGGGTCCCAGGCACCCGCCCCATCTTCCCGCTTACGTTCAGGTCGACCGAATAGGAGCAGACCGCCCAGTCGTGCCTTCTCTGCGCGGCGCACGATGGCATCCGCTTGTTCCAGCGGATACCTGAACTGACCTGGCATGGCCGCGATCGGCTCTTCCCGAGAGAGCGCGGGATCTAAGAAGATGGGGAGGAAGAGCCGCTGGGGAACGATCCGTGTTTCCCGCAGCGTTTCCCTGAGCCACGGTGTCCGGCGAAGTCGTCGCAAGCGCACCGCAGGGTATCCCATGGTCCTAAGCGGGTGTCGGGACGATGAGGAGCCGCTCGGCCACGGCGATCGCCTTTGTGCGCTCTTCGGGCGAGAGACTGCGCAAGGAGACGATGCTAGGCAGGAGCAAACGCTTGATGAGGCTCGTCGAGAGGTTCCGGATCACGGTCTCCGCTTCCGGGGGAGAACCGAGCAGTGAGAGCGCCTTCTCACGCTCCTCACGGGCCACCATCTCCGCCTGGGCCAACAGTCGCTCGGCAAAGCGGGCGATGTCCCGCTCCTCCTGCACCCGGGCAAACTCCCGGGATTCTTCCCGCACGATGCGGCGAGCGCTCTGGATGGAGCCCGCCTTCCCTAGCGAGATCCGATGGGACTCCCGTCGGAGGTCCTCCATGGTGACCCGGACAAACTGATGGGGGTGACCTTTCACGCCCAAGTTGGGCGGCACTCCCAGGTCGACCACTGTGAGCGCAGTATCACGCCCTCGCGTGGTCTCCGGGGAGATCAAAAGGAGCGGTCGTTGGGTCTCGGCGGCGCAGAACACGACGTCGAACCGCTTGAGGTTCCGCGCCAGCTCCCCCGGGGTCACAGCCTCGAAACCTCCCTGGGAACGAAGTTCCTTCCGTCGCCGCTCGGACCGAGCTGCAACGGTCACGTTCCGAGCCCCGTCCCGGAGGAGCCGGGAGAGGATCTTCCCGCCCAACTGTCCGGCCCCCAGGACCCCGATGCGGGGGTGGGTCAGGTCCGGGTGTTCCCGGCGGGCCTGATCGATCGCCAAGCGAGCCAGGGAGGTAACACCGTCGTGCAGGTGGGTCTCGTTCCGCACTCGCTTTCCGACGTGGATCGCCCGTTCGAAGAGCTCGGAAAGTGCGCGGTCCGTGAAACCGGCGTTGGTCGCCGTCTGATACGCAGACCGGACCTGGCCCTGGATCTCGTCCTCGCCAATGAGCTCTGAATCTAGGCCTGCAGACACCTCGAAGAGGTGTTCGACCACCCGTACCCCGGAATACAGTTCTTGGTGGGGGTCCAATCGGAAGGAACCGATGAAACGGCGGACGGCAGGCTCCACCCCATCGGGCATCGAGAGGTAGAGCTCAAAGCGGTTGCAGGTCCGGAGGGCCACTCCTGCGGTCGTCGGATGGTGGCGGAGCGTCCGGCGCAGAAGATCTTGGGCCTTCTGTTCCGAGAGCTTGTCCAGCGAAGCCAGACCACTGCGCCGGGAGCGAACGCTCAGGCAGAGTAGACCCATGCCACGCCTCGCAGGTATCTGAGGTCGCTTCGGATTTAAAGCATGCCTCGAACCCCAAGGGCCGCCACTCTCATAGCGGAAGGCGACGGTGCACTCTCTTGCACGCGGCCAGAGTCGAACGGATGCGGCCGAAAGGCCTACTGCGCGATCTCGACCTTTTCCTGCGCTAGGCGGGAAGCGTGAGCCACCCGGACCTTCCACTTCCCTTCTACCTTGCCACCACCGAGCAGGCGGTCGATGCCGGCCCCCGTGAGGTCGGCCACGTTCACCGCCCCCTCCGAAGTCAGTAGCCCCTTCTCCTTGAGAAGAGGTGCGAGCGTGGGAAGCTCCCCGACGTTCACCGCCACGGGATAGGACATCGCCGCAGCGGGGCGCTTGAAACCATGGCGTCCGAAATGGTCCGGCGCATAGATGAGCATGCTCTTGAACTTGTGCTTGTGTAGACCAGCATTGCCAGTACCGCCGCGCTTTCCCGCTCCCCGGCCCGCCTTGGTCCCTCGGCCATGGGTCCGGGATCCGCGGAACTTCCTTGTCTTTGAAACCATATTCCTACCTCCTTCCCCTTCAGATCATCCGGCGGGCCACCGCGTTCATGTCATCCTTGGTTCCCGCCGCTCGGAACCCGAGGGCACCGCCCATTGTGAAGGGCTTCTTTGTGGATCGCCAGCCCCCGGTCGGTGCCTTGAGCCGGAACACCGGTACCACGGACCCCTTTACCCCACGGAGTCCCTCCTTGGCGGCCTGAGGGGCGAGCTTCTTCGCTTCCCCATCGGCCAACGGTTCCCCGTCCGGCTGCTTCCCGCGTCCCTTCAGGAGCAACTCCACGGTCTCGACCGACACCGGACCCCAGGTGACATATCCCTGGACCCGGGTCAGCATCCCGCGGTAGGATTCCTCCTCGGGAAGGATGGTTGCGTGGTTTGGCCTGTGCAACCGGAGTTCCCGGAAGGTGGCCAGGATGTCCCGGTGGGCGTGGATGCCTCCCCGCACACGCACGACGAGCCACACCATCAGAACCGACCTCCGCCCCCGCGCCGGCGCGGTCCTCCCCGGCCGGGTCCGCCCCGACCGGGTCCGCCCCGACCTCCCCCGCCCCGCCGCTCGCCTTCGGGCAGCGGTTCGATCTTCGGGAGGATGGAAGTACCGGTGGGACCCCGGATCATCTTGAGCCGGTTCAGATCCGCCGGTGGAACCTTCAAGAGAGAGAGCTTTCGCATCGCATCGAAGGCGGCCATGGCATAGTTCACGGTGGTCTTGGTGTGACCTTGGGTGAATCCCCACGCGTCCTTGATGCCGGCGAACCTTAGGACGGGCTTGGCCACATCTCCGACGGCGAGCCCGACCCCCTGGGGAGCCGGCTTGAACGTCACCCGAATGCTGCCGCACTTTCCGGTGACCGAGAAAGGGAGCGAATGCGGACGGTAACACCCGCACTCCCAACTGCCACAGCCCCGGATGACTTCGATGAGGTTGAGCTTTGCCCGGTCGATGGCCGTACGGATGGCCGGGCCGACCTCCTTGCCCTTCGACCGTCCGAGCCCCACGACACCATCCCCGTTCCCAACGACGACCGTAATGGCGAACTTGAGCCGCCGGCCCGAATCCGTCATCCGCTGGACCATGTTCACATCCAGCACTTCGTCCTGCATCTCCGGCAGGAGGATGTCCACGATCTGGGATTCCTTGATGGAGAGACCGCTGTGATAGGCCTCGGAGAAGGTCGTGATCTCGCCGGCACGGACCCGCTTCCCGAGTTCCGTGCGAGGCATCCAGGACGCCGTGGGGTCCGGGGCCCCTTCCCGGTTGTCGCCTCGGCCTTCGCTCCTCATGCGCTCTTTCCCGCCGCCTTGGTCGATGGGGCGACGCCACTTTTGATCTTCTCTATCATCTTGCTTAGGTCCACGGGGATCTTCTCCTTCAAGTGCTGGCCCGAGATCCGGTCCGCACTCGGGAAGTGCTCCTGCGAATGTGGGATCTGCAGTCCGGCATCCACCAGACCTTTGAGGGCACCCATTACCCTTCCACCCGGGGTCGGATGCGTCAACCCCCCGTCCAAGACGGCCTCTGGATGGCCCGCGGCGAGGCTTCTTACCCCGGCCAGGTACCCGGTGAGGTAAGCGGCGGTCGTCGAGGTGAGCGAGTGGTCACCGAATCCAAGCCCGGAGAGCTCGGTGGATTGGGCCTGGGCCGCCACCAAGTCTCCGTGAGGATCGTACCGTGTGAGGGTCACGAGCACGCGGGCGTTGGTGATCCGAACGACCGCGCGGGGCTTGCCGCTCTTCAGGAGCTTGAGTCGGTATCGGTAGTTCGTCTTGCCGTCCCGCCGGCGTCGGAAATGCACTCGATATCGGGGTCCTTCCGCCATGATTTCAGCTCTCCTTGAGGAGGCTAGCGAGCTTCAGACTGGAGACGAGGTGGGCCCGGCTACGGAACATGCCTCCCTTGACCTTCCGATAGTAGGTCCGGTACGACGCGGGGGTGATCTTCTTGTCGCTCCGAAGTTGTGACAGCAACCGGCGCTGGGCGCGGACGAGGTTCATCCACCGGTCCTTGCGCGGAAGGCGAGACCGGGGGGTGCCCTTTCGAGAACCGGGACCCTGATGGCGCCCCCGGCGTAGCTCTTCATCGTGGGCCTTTGCACGGGCACGGGAGACCCCGCGCACCGGCTTCGCGGCGATGACCCCTACCCGGATCGCGTGTCGGATATCAGAACGGGTGACCGCTTCTTCGAGGTCGACGGAGCTCTCCGGATCGATCCAGACCCGGTTGACACCGCACTTCAGGACCGCGGCCGCCATGCGGCGCTGATTAGCAAGGTCCGTCATTCTTCCCCTCCTCCGCCACCGCCTCGGGCCAAGGGGTTGGCGATCCGGAAGCCCTTCTTGCGGGCGGACTCTTCGAGCCCGAGACGCTTCTTGGTGCCCACGCTGCGACCGATGATCACGAGGTGACGGGTCGGCTCGAGCTCCTCCATCTCTCCCGGATGATGGATGACCACCGGGACGAATCCGAGGGCGGTCCGGCCCCGGGTCTGGGCGGGCGTACCGTACCCGATGGAGACGACCTCCGAACGATAACCGTAATGTCGGCGCTGCTTCGACTGCATCCCGCGCGGACGCCGCCAAGACCCCCATCGGCCGATCCGCCAGTAGCGGTGGGCGTGCTGGCGCACGAACAGGGGGTGACGGGACCGGACGGCCCGGCGCACGGCCATGAGGCGGACCTCTTCAGCGGTGAGCGTGGGACGCCGCTTCTGCGTGTCCTCCTCCTTCGTCTCCTTTGCCTTCTTCTCTGCCATCGTCCTCACTCCACAGGTCGAGCCTTCTCGGTGATATAGATGCCGTCCTGGAACACGCGTGGATCGTAGTTACGAATGTGGGTTGTCTTCTCCATATTGGCCACGGACTGGCCGACGGCCTCGATGTCGATCCCGCTGAACTTCAGGACTTCCCCCGCGACCTCGACCTTCGTCGTGCCGACCAGGGGCGAGCGCCGGGGGAACTTCTCCCCAAGGAAGTTCTCGATGATCACGTGCCCTTCCTTCTCGTAGACCTTCATCGGAAAGTGGGCGGAGACCATCTTTGCCTGCGCCACGAAGCCCTTCGTGACCCCGAGTACCATGTTCTTCATGTGGTGTTCCCAGGTCGCGAGGATGGCCAGGGTCTTCCGGCGACCGGGCAAGGTGAGCGTCAACATCGCGGAATCCCCTGAGACCTTGAGGGCGATCGCCGCTGCGGGGAAGGTCCGCGTAACCTTGCCGAGCGGTCCGGCAACCGTGAGCTGGTCCGCCTTCAGCGTTACCGTGACCCCTTTGGGGAGGGGAACCGAAGTTGTGTGCTCAGTAGACATAGGCGATGAGCCGTCCCCCCGCGCCAATCTCCCGCGCCTTCATCTGGGTCATGATGCCGCTGTTCGTACTGAGGATGAGCAACCCAAAGTCCTGGGCCGGTAGGAAACGAGCCTCGAACCGTTCGAGGTCGCGGACGCCCACCGAAAGGCGGGGCTTGATGACGCCGCAATAGTTGATCCGACGTACGAGCGAGACCCGGTAGGCCCCACCCTTCCCGTTCGCTTCGAGGGTGAACTCGCCGACGTAGCCGTTCTCCTTCAGGATCCCGAGCACGGCGCCGACCGTGTTGGATACCGGTGCGACCCGGACCTCCGGCACTCCGGAAGAATCGGCGTTCCGGATCTTCACCAAGGCATCGTTCAAAACATCCTGCATCGTTCCTCCACCTTCCTTAATCGTACTTGTGGAACCCGAGGTCCATGGCGATCTCCCGGAAACATTGGCGGCAAACGTGAAGGTTGTACCGCCGCACGATCCCCCGCTTGCGCCCGCAGCGCAGGCAACCGACCTTCCGTCCGAACAGCTTCTTGGGCTTCATCGCTTCTTCCCTCTACTCCACAAATTTGACCCCCAGGGCCTTCTCGAGGAAGCTCGCCGTCTCCTCGGGAAGGACCCGGGCACTTCGAGCCAACGGTCGGGGACTCCGACTCCGGTGACGGACCGACCTTCCCCCTCTCCGACCGACCTCGACACAGATGTCCATGCCGTAGATGCCGATCGCCGGATCGTACTTGAAACCGGGAAAATCCGTGTAATCGGGAATGCCAAAGGCGAAGTTCCCGTCCCGATCGATGCCGGCCCGGCTCATCTGGTTCTCCCGGGTACCGAGCGCCTTTTGGAGGAATTCCATCGCCCGGGCCCCCCGCAGGGTCACCTTGGCGCCGATCTCCTGCCCCTCACGCACACCCAAGTCCCGGTTCGTGCGGTGCGCCTTCGTTGCGACGCTCTTCTGGCCCGTCACCATCTGGAGCACCTTGTGCGCCTTGGCAAGCGGCTCGCCAGACTTCCCGACGCCGATGTTCACCACGACCTTGTGGACCTTGACCGCCCGCATGGGATTCGTCCCGTCGGTCATTTCGCCACTCCTTCAAGCAGGGAGATGAGCGGTGTCGCCTCGCCGACGATGAAGGCGTAGGGCTTGACCGTGGAGAATCCCTCCTTGAAATGGACCCGGTTGGGCTCGCTCGAAGGGATCACCTCGACCCGGTCGACATGGGCCACCTCGCCGACATGGCTTCCGCCAGAAACGTACGCCAGCATGCCGGGGGTCAGGGCGAGCCGAGAGGCCACCTTCTGTCCGGGCAGATCGAGGCGGAGGGTGTCCCCAACCTTGTAGGGGGAGCTGGCAGCGACCAGGATGTTGCGCCCGTCGTGGAGCGTCAAGGCAACCTTGCCCCCCGGGACCGTGTGCTTGAACCGGATCCGGGCCAGCTTGAACTTGGATTCTTCCGCCGAGATCGGATGGATGGCAAGCTTCCCGAGACGGTTCTTGAGCACCCGGAAGTGTTGTGTCGGAGGCGCCCCGAGGGAAAGCACGTCCATGAGACCGATCCCCCGGGCGGGGTCCTTGACCACCTTCCCGTCGACCCAGACCTTGCCCTCCCTCAGGAGCTTCTGGGCTTCGCGGGCACTGTGCGCCAACTGAAGCACATCGCGTAAAACGAGGGATAGAGCAAGGCTTTCCTCAAAGGCATGGGGCCCAGGGGCGGGTCGCTGGATCCATTTGGTCCCCTTATGGTGGATCGGCCAGCTCTTGGGTGCAGCCCGTCGCTTCAACCGGAACGTCATGGTTCTTCCTCCTCCGGCTCGGCGCTTGAGGTGGCGGGTGCCGGACCTTCTTCCGTCTCCGCATCTGATGCGGTTTCGGGGGCGGAGGCCGCCGCTTCTTCTGCGGGCGCCTTCAGGATGCGCCGTCGCCAGGGATCCGCAAGGTCGAGCTTCGTGATCATCAGATGATGGGGGGAGATGGGGAGCTTCTTCATCTTTCCATCCGCCTTCTTGACCGTGATGTTGTCGAGGACCAGGGAGTAATCCCGGTAGTCCACCTTGGTCACGCGTTCTTCACGGCCCACGAACGAACCGCTCATCACGCGCACGGTGTCCCCTTTCTTCACGGTGATCCTCCGCCGGCCGTACCGAGAGCGGAGCTCACGGGAGAGCGACAGCGCCAAGTGGCGGCGGCGAGCGGTCTGGTGGGCTGTGTAGAGCGCTTTCCGTTGCTTGCGGGGTAGAGAGGAATGTACCGTCATCTATGCCTCCTAAAGTATCATCGACGAGATAGCGGCCACCCGGGGCCACCGTTCCGCCGCCTCTTTCGCCACAGGTCCCTTGATGTGGGATCCCTTGACCTCGCCCGTGTCGGTCGCGAGCACCGCGGCGTTGTCTTCGAACATGACGTGGGTACCATCGGCTCGCAGCATCGGGAACTTCTGCCGCACGATGATCGCGTAGACCACCTGCTTGCGCATCTCGGGCGTCCCCTTCTTGACCGAGGCCACCACGAGGTCGCCGACGCCCGCCTTCGGGTAACGGCGGTGATGGCCGTGCCAGTTGCTCACGGCGATGATCTCAATGACCTTCGCCCCCGTGTTATCCACGCACTCGAGCCGGGCTCCCTTCGGTAGGGCCCGTGACCGGCGTCCCGCGATCCCCTTCACGATTTGACCTCCTCCTCCCCTTTCACCGGGAGGGAGACCTCGCCCAGGTTCTCCACGAGCACGAAGCTGACGTTCTTCGCAAGCGGTCGGGTCTCCGCCATGCGCACGCGCTTTCCTTCGGTGATCTTGAGGCAGGGGGGGGCATGGACCATGTAACGGCTCTTGCGCTTCTCGTAGCGCTCATACTTGGGAACGTAGTGGAGGAGGGTCCGCTCGACGACGACGGTCCCCTGCATCTTGGTCGAGACGACCACACCCTCGATCGTCTGCCCGCGCACCTTGATGTGTCCGTGGAACGGACACTTCGGGTCCGTGCAGGTCTCCTTCGGGAGACGCACATCGAGGCCCGTGTCGCGGGCCTTTGCGGATCGGGTCTTGGTGGTCATCGATTTGCTCTCCGGGTGGCGAACCGTTTGATCCGGTCCTCCGGGCGCACCCGTACCGCGTCACCTATAAAGGCTGTTTGCCCCGAAGCGTCCCCGAGGAAACCCTCGAGACCGTGCTTGGGCACATGCACGAGCCCCGGGTGTCCAGGGACCTCAAGGAGGAGCATGTTCCGGGTCTCGTCGACCACCGTGCCGACGAGCGGGACTTGGGCGAGCCCCGGGCTCTTCGTAACGTTGAGGGTGCACCCGATGAACTCGTCCATATACGTGCGGCTCACCGGCGCCTCTCCCGCAGGATCGTGAGCGCCCGGGCGACATTGGTCCGGAGCGCGCGGAGCTTGCCGGGAGATGCCGGTGCACCGCCCATGGCGGCCACGCCGCGCTCCCGCAAGAGGTCCATCTCCAGTTCGGCGATCTTCTTCTGGAGGTCCTCGTCGGAGAGGGCCCGCAGGTCCTTGGTCCGCAAGAGGCTCATTTCAACTCCTCGGTGGGTGCCCCGTCTCCCGGGTCCTCGGCCGCCGGAGGCAGTGGCTCGATTTCCGGCTCTTCCGGTGGAAGGACCGGGGGCTGGGCAACGATGACCGGCTTTCCCGCCACACTGACCTCATCGGGCATCTTGGCATCCGGTGGCATGATCCATACGACCACACCGATGACGCCGGGTTTGAGGCGGGCCTGACAGAATCCCTTCTTCATCAGGTAGATCGCCGCCGTTCCGCAGTACTTGATGGTGCCGGCCTTGAACCGCTCTGTCCGGTGCCGCTCCCCAGTGAGCTTGCCCGAGAGGATGACCTGGCAACCCCGGGCGCCGCTCTCCATGATGCGACGTACGGTGGAGTGGCCGGCCCGGCGGAAATGCCAACCGCGCTCCAGCGCCACGGCCAGCTTCTCGGCCATCAACTGGGCGTTCAGGTTGGGCTTCTTCTCTTCCTGGACCTCGATCTGGGGGTTGTCGAGCTTGAAGTCCTTCGCGATCGTCTCCGTGAGCGCCCGTACGTATTCCCCACGGCGACCAATGATGACACCCGGCCGCTCGCACACCAGCGTGACCCGCGTTCCCATCGGGGTGCGGGTGATGGTCACGCCGCCGAATCCGGCCCGTTTCGTCTGTTCCACCAGGTACTCCTTGAGCAGTACCCGGCGCATGTTCTCCTGGAGGAATTTACGTTCCGAACCCATGGTCAGCTCTGTCCTCGCTCCGCCAGGACGATCTCGATGTTCGTGGTCTGCTCGTTCCAGGGGGTGGAGCGTCCCTGGGCCCGCGGCATGATGGCCTTCACGATGCGTCCCCGGGAGGCGGCGGCGACCTTGATGTACGCTTCATCCACATTGAGTCCCTCGTCCTCTGCGTTCGCTTCGGCGTTCTCGAGGACGATGAGGACCTTTCTTGCGACCTTTTGGGGGTACCGCCCGGGACCGATGCCTTTCTTGTGTGCGGTCTCCTGGTTGTACCGGCGGAAGGGGACGGCCCGCTTCAGGTCGGCGACATCCTGGAGGAATCCCTTGGCGTCCTCGAGGGGCATTCCCCGGATCGCACGCATGACCTCGTAGGCACGTTTCGGAGAGATCCGCAGCTCCCAGCCACGGGCCCGGGCCACGCTCTCGGACTTCTTGGGGGTGTACGTGTAACCTTTCATCGTTTCACTTCAGGGGCAGGAACTTGGAGCTCCGTGTCGCTCCGACACCGGGTCCCGAGTGTTTCTCGAACCGCCGGGTGAGCACGAACTCGCCCAGATAATGTCCGACCATCTCGGGCCGCACGTCGACCTCCTTGAATTCCTTTCCGGAGAAGACGGCGATCCGCTTCCCGATGAACGAAGGGAAGACCAGCACGTCCCGGCAGTGGGTGCGGACCACCTCCCCTTCGCCCGAGGCGTTGACCCTGTCGAACAGGATCTGCTGGTCGGCATTGAGCCCCCGTCGCAGCGTCCGCCGCTGCCGGGAGGGCAGGATCTTCATCAGGTCCTCGCGGGAGAGCTTGCGGAGCTCCTCTACCGAGAGCCCGCGCAGGGAGAATTCCTTTTTCTTCCGGAGGTCGATCGCACTCTTCTTCGCTTTCCTCGCCATCGCTACTTACCTCGGTCGCCTCGCCGGCGAGGACGCTTGGAGAACCGGCCCACCTTCGCCCCGGGCCATGTGCCGTACGAGACCGTGCTCGGTCGGCCCACGTGCTGGTGCGAACCGCCTCCGAAAGGATGGTTGACGGGGTTCATCGCCACGCCCCGCACCTTGAACGGGGCCTTCGCCAGCGAACGGTACGCGAGGACCTTCTTCCCGGCCTTGACGAACGGACGCTCGGACCGTCCGCCACCAGCCACCGTGCCAACCTGGGCCCGGCAGCCCTCAGGGAACTGCTTGAAATTTCCGCTCGGAAGCTGGATCGTGACCCGTCCTCCTTGATGCGCGACGACGAGCGCAGAGGCCCCCGCGGCCCGGACCAACTTGCCGCCATCCATCGGTGTGAGCTCCACGTTCGACACCAGCGTGCCGTCCGGGATGGACGAGAGGGCCATATATCCGCCGCGGACGAGCTCTCCCGAACCGAGCGAAACACGGTCGCCTGTCGCGAGCCCGGCGGTTGCGACCATACGCCAAGACCCGCCGGCCTCGGCCCGCACGACGGCGACGGGGGCCGAACGTCCTGGGGATTGCACCAGTTCGTCCACCGTTCCCCACCCACGGACCTGGGGCGGTGGAAAACGGATGGCGCCGTGGTGCCGGTGGCTGGGAGAACGATAGGTTCCGGTGCCGGCCCCCCGCCGGCGGGAGATGATGCGCTTTCCCATCAGAACACCCCGGTCCGGGAACCGATCTCTTCCGCTGAGAAGTCCTTGGTGAACCGCACCATCGCGATCTTGCCGTGCTTATTGATCTTGGTCGTCACTTTCATCACCTTCACATCGAAGAGCTTCTCGATGGCCCGCTTCACGTCGCCCTTCGAAGCAAATCGGTCCACCACGAACTCGAGACGGTTCTGCCGCTCCATCTCGTCCATCGTCTTCTCCGTCACGTACGGATGGATGACAACCCGCACCGGACCTTGACCCTTCTTCATGCCTTCTTGCCTCCGGCAAGTCCCCGGACGGCCGGGACCGCCGTCGGGAGGAGATGGTAGCCTACCTTCTCCTCGAGGGCCTTCAAGGACTTCGGGGTGTAGATGGTGAGACGCCCGGCATCGCCTCCGGGCGCGAGATGCTCGGTCCCGAGAGAATTGACCGGCACCACGTCAACCCCCTTTAGGTCACGGAATCCACGCGCCCCCGAAGGGGCAGAGATCACAAGCAACAGGCTCTTCGGCACCCGACGGACTCGACCGCGCATCTTCCCCTTACCGGGACGGATATGGGTCCGGGCGATCGACCGCTCGACATCCTCCCAAAGCCCCGAGGCCTCCAAGACCTCCCGTGCCTTCCATGTGGTCATGACATCCTCGAGCTCGTCGTCCATGATCACGGGTAGCTTCAGGTGCTCCGGGATGCGGTGCCCGCGTTCGATGGCATACCGGACCTCTCGGGTCGCGGCCAGGGCGGAGGCGAACGCCCGCTGGCGTTCCTTGACATTGATCTTCTTGGTGCGGTCGGTCTGGGCACGCGGAGGGTGGGCCTCCCGGCCGCCGACGGTGTTCGGGACGAAGCCACCGCGGTTCGTGTTCTTCACGCGCGGCGTCCGGGCCATGCCCCGACCCTTCCCCGGCCATACGACCGAGCGCTTGGTGCCGGCCAGCGGGTCGGCCCCGTACGGTTGCTGGCGGTTGGCCTGGGCCGAAATGACGGCCCGGCGTATAAGGTCCGGACGGTGGGGCACGGAGAAAAAGTGCGGAAGGGTCATCAGTTTGCCCGGTTTCCCTTCGAGGGAAAGGACATGCGCCCGGTGCTCGGGAAGTTTGTACGTTTCCACCACGGTTCTCTACACTCCACTCTTGCTCAGTGTCGATAGATAGCGGATGTCGATCTTCTCTTGACCACCACGGAACCGCATGGGCAGCCGAAGGCCGACCAAGCGACGAGCGGGTCCGGGGATCGTGCCATGGAAGACGATCGCCGGGTTCTGCACCAGCCCGTAATGGAGGAACCCCCCGGACGGGTTTAGAGCACCCTCCTTCGGGTTCTCGACAATGCGAAGCACCCGCTTGTTGTACTCCGTCCGTCGGTGGAATCCCATCTGCCCCGCCTGCGGGATCCGATAGGTGACGTAGCTAGGATTGTGCGGACCGAGAGTCCCGATCATCCGCCGGTGCTTGGAGTTCTTGTGGGGCTGGAGCTTCACATGGAAGCGTTTGATGTGGCCCTGGAACCCCTTGCCCTTGGTGACTGCGGTCACATCGACCATCTCCCCTTCCCTGATGAAATCTTCGATCTTGAGCTCCTTGCCAAGGTGATCGAGGCCCCACTTCTTGCGCTCCTCAACCTTCTCACCGGATATCCGCACCTCGAATATCTCGGGGGTCTTACCCGGGAGACTATTGACGAGGTGAGGTTGGGTATGGACGATGAGACGCACTTCGGTGCCCTTCGCGGCCGAGAACTTCTTGGCCTTCTCCTCAAAGGCCTCATCCTTTTCCCGCTCGGGGATCCGACGCCACAGGTGAGGGTCGAGGTCGTTCGACCAGAGTTCCGCCACGGCGCGCAGCCCTCCCGTGGATTCCCGATAAAGACGAACCCCAGCGACCTTGAGCGGCGGGGCCTCCAGCACCGTCACGGGTACGGACACTTCCTGTCCGGCCGTGGTCGAACGCTTCCGGAAATCGACCATCAGCGCATGTGTCATGCCGACCTTGTAGCCAGCGAAATTCTCGATGTGAGGCTTGGCCGGACCAGCTGGCCAGGTGGAATATCGCGGTACGATGCTTGCCGCTCGCTTGCGGGGCCAGAATCCGAGCGATCCCCGGCGGGGCTTGTGCCTTCGTGCCATATGTGGTGCGGGTGCCCCAGCCAGTAGGGATATATATTGCTTCTTCAAAGGAAAGAGCGATTTCCGACCGTGGAGTGGTGGACCCGACCCGTCCTGGGAGTCGGCGCCCACGACTATCCCGTTCCTTCCGAAGCGCTTTTCCCTCGGTGCTGCATCCATCCACCATGTCCCGAAACGTGAGCATATCGCCGAGACCTGCCCTCGTTGATCGGGCATTGCGCACCGGGCAACCACACCGTGCGCGAGGCACCCAAGGTTCGGGCGTGCCCTCGGCACCGCCGGCGAGAGAGCCGGACCGCATCCCCATCTACATCCTACCGGCGCGGATCCAGGCGGGATGGGG
>JAJYXQ010000073.1 GCA_021796385.1 Thermoplasmata archaeon
CCTCATCGTTTTCTCACCTGCTGCGACGAGGGAAGGGGCCTAGGGGAGCTGGCCCGTGCCACCTGAGGCGCGTCGCGCTTTGACATCCGATCCATCACGATCCGACCCGCTCGTCCCATGACATTTCCCGCTCCCCATGCGACCATCGCCACGACTCCGGTAGGCCCGCCAGCGGCTCCGGCGAACTGTGCGTTCCGGGCGCTTCCTGCCGACTTGCTTGCCATGGCGCCGGCCCCCTTTCCTCCCGAGCCCTTTCCCGGAACGCCATCCGTACCGGCTCCCGTGGCGGAATTGGGACGGGAGCTCCTGAATGAGCTCGAGAATCCCTCTTGCCCCGAACGTAGCAAGGCCCCAGAGGCGCGGGTCGACCGGTCGTATCCGCCACTCATGCCGCTCGTGGTCATGCTCCCGGGATGTGGAAACCCGAGAGAGACGAGATTCCCTCCGACCTGCGAAAGGAGGCTCGGGGCCCCCACCGCTACGGCAAGGAGTCCGGCCACGAGAAGGATACTGGGGGCCCCCACAGCAAGGACCAAGGGAATGACTACCAGCGTCGGGAGAAAGGCCATCTCGCCAAAAAGCCGCCAAGCTCTTCGGGCGAACCCGGAGAGTGGTGGGATGGGCCAAAGGAGCGTGAGCGGTGGGAGGAGCACAAGCAACACCGCAAGGAGCGCATCCCGGAATGCGATCAGGAATCCGAGGCCAAGGACGAGTGTGAGGAGCATCAGGGTGACGATGAACGCGATGACGCCGTTATCCCAGGCAAACGAGATCCCTCCGGTGGGAACGAGATTGTTGTAGCTTTGCCAAGCGCCTCCCCCGTACGCGAAGAGGGGTTGGTAGACGAGCGAGGCTATCGACCAGAGGATCCAGGTCAATGGGAGCACCACGTTCGATAGCAGGACTCCGAGCACGAGACGGGGGGCGAGTCCCCTCCAAACCTGCGCCCGTTCGGGTAACGTGGCCCGTACGAGATACAGGACGCCGACACCGATGACGATCAGGATTGCCATCGGGTCGACCAGGTTCACCACCACGAACTGGCTCAAAGTGGCCCCGGTCGCGAAGAGATTGGATGAAGAGCCTCCGCCCAAGTAGGCGGCATAGAGCGATTGGGGGGCCATTTCCGGCACGAAGACATTGTCGTAGAAGGGGCCGATCACCGTATTGAGGACGACGGTGAGGGCCCCGAACAGGGCGAGGAGGATCGCCTGGATGACGAGGAAGAGGTCCATCCGACCTTCAGGCTCCCGTCAGGACCCAGTTGGCGAGCCCCCAGGCAAGGCCTGTGACCGCGGCGAGCAGAATGAACGTCCCTAGCATCGCATCTCGGGCCCGGTCCTTGGCGGTGATCTTCTTGGAGGGGTCCGTGCTGAACCACGACAACGCGACGCGTACCCATGCCAGCGAAACCACGGCGCCCGCCGCCAGGCTCGCAAGGATCACTAGCCGGTTGAGCGAGCTCGTGAGGTTGGTGGTCGCGTTCGCCGCCGCTGGCATCTCCCGCCCGTCTGCGATGGCGTGCCCTTCCAGTCGCCCATTTGAATCAGCCACCGAGATCCCCTGCACCGAGATTAGGACGAGGGCAAGGAACACGCATCCCGCTATCGAGAGGTGTAAGTGCCTCATGGGGACACCCCCACTTGGGTCGACGAAAGTTTCCATCGCTCCACCCCTTCCCCATCGACTTCCTTACCCGCGACCCCCTTCGTCTCGAGGGCGGCGAGGGCTTCCTCGGCGATTTTGCGTTCGATCTTTTGGTCTGCCGCCATGAGGAGGAGCGATTCCCGGTCCTCCCCTGGCCATTTCCTCAGCGAGGACTCCAAGGCCCTCTGCGCCTCTTCCAACTTTGCGAGATCAGCTTCAGCCCCTTTGTTGCCCCGTCGGCTCCTTTTGCGCCGGAAGACGAAGAGAGCGATCAATCCTCCCACCACCCCCAACCCCCCGAAGTAGGCAACAAGGGTTCCCGTAGTGGTTCCCGAGGGATCGGATCCGATGGTCAGGACAGTCCGGGCCCCTCCGGGACCTGTCAGGGTAACGACCTGAGCCCCGGATCCTCCCACGATGACAAGAAGCACCGTGCCGTCCGAGGCATTGCCCCGAGCGACGGGAAGTCCTGGAGCGGATGCGTCCACCATCACCCCCGTGATCTCGTTCCCGTAAGGGTCCGTCACCGACACGTTCAGATAGAGGTCGGAGTGGACTGCGGCATAGGCGATCACTCGGAGGACGATCTGATCGCTGTCTGGCATCCAGGTTACATTGAATTCCCAGGGAGCCAACTCCCCGGAACTTCCGGTGTACGAAACGGTCCCCGCACGCAAGGAGCGGAGCACGACCGTGGCCTCCCCGTGCGAGAAGCTCACCGACATTTCGGTAGTATTCGCGCTCGACCCGAGGACCAGCGTCCCGTTGTAGGACTGGTTTCGGTTGCCATTTGCATCGCACGCCCAGACCGTCAGGGAGAGGTTGGTACCGGCCACCGCTTGGGACGCCGGGGTCTGCCCCTGAAGTTGCACCGGTGTCCCCGGGAGCACGACCACCGGAAAGGATGTGGTCAGGTTCTGAAGCACCGCACCGTTCTCGCCAGAAAGGACTTCGGACACTCGGTCGACCACGATCCCCGTTGCATTCCGGATGAAGGTCGCGTTGGCCCCTTGGGAAGAGACGATCCCGAGCCCCCACCAGTGGAAGACCACCGTCGCTCCAGGGCACGGCGGCTCGGTGGAGGCGACCGAAAGCCGTCCGACTTCACCCGCGGTCATTGAGGGTTCGGTTGGGATGACAGTCGGGGGTCCGATTGCTTGGCACGAGGTCAAGTTCAACGTGGTCGCGGTCCGGTCCCCTAGCGCATCGATAGCCCGGATGTACAGTTGATGGCTACCGGGAGTATTCACGAGCGTTTCGGTCCCCCAGGGGGTTCCGGGGGCCCAAGCGGTGACGTTCGCTACCGGCGTCTCATCCAAGGCGACCGCAAAATCGATAGGGCCATGTCCTCCAAGGAATTCGATCTCCACTCTA
>JAJYXQ010000055.1 GCA_021796385.1 Thermoplasmata archaeon
GTCCAGCATGTCGTGGAACGGGATGTGCTCCGTGATGATCACGGCGAGCGGGATCCCGGCATCGGCCACTTCGAACAGGGCGTCCTTGGCGTACGGAGCTGGCACAAAGAGGCACGCAGCGTTGGGATGGGTCTTTTCTACCGCTTCCTCCACGTTGGCGAACACCGGGACTCCCTCGACCTCGGGTACACCGGAACGCATCGAGGTTCCGGCTACCACCTGGGTCCCAAAGGCTTTCATTCCGCGGGTGTGGATAGTACCCTGGTGTCCCGTAATGCCGAGGACGAGCACCCGGGTTGACGCATCGACAAGGACGCTCATGGTTTGACCTCCATGGCAACCACCTGGCGCACCGCTTCGGCGAGATCGGAGTAGGAACCGATCCCGATACCGTTCAGGATCTCCTTGCCTTCGCGCTCGTTGTTCCCGCGGATCCGGGTGATGATGCCGAAGTTCGGGGGGTTCCGCTTGATCTCGCTCACGAGCCCGTTCGCCACGGTGTCGCACCGGGTCACCCCACCGAAAATATTGATGAAGACGACCTTGGGCTTCGCCTCACTCATGAGGAGGAAGGCTTCCGCGACCTTCTTCGGGTCGTCGGTCCCGCCCAGGTCGAGGAAGACGCCCGGCTTGCCCCCGTTCTCCAAGAGTACGTCTAGGGTGGCCATCGTGAGCCCCGCCCCGTTAGCGATGACGCCGACGTCCCCCCCCATCTCGACAAAGGCGATCCCCTTCTCGTGGGCCTTCTCCTCGAGGTCCGTGAGATCCCCTTGGAGGTGCTCGTACTGGGGGTGGCGAAAGACCGCATCATCCTCGATGATGACCTTCGAATCGAGGGCCACGAGGTGGCCCGCACTGACCACGAGCGGATTGATCTCGACCAGCTCGGCATCCTCGCCTTGGAATATCTTCCAGAGCATGTCGATGATGAAGGCCACTTCTTTGGCGGCATCCCCCGATAGTCCGAGGAGCTTCGCTACTTGCCGCTTCTGGTAATCGAGGACCCCCGCAAAAGGATGGATCCAAAGCTTGAATATCTTCTCATCGGGAACGTTCTCGATCTCGACACCCCCCTCGGCACTCCCCATGAGGATCGGCAACCGCTTCGAGCGATCGAGGGTGAGGGAGAGATAGATCTCGCGGTCGATGGGAAGTTTCTGCTCGATCAAGACCTCCTTGACCGTCTCGTCCTTGAAGCGTGATCCGAGGATCTCTTCTGCGGCCTTCCGTGCCTCCTCCGGTGTCGAAGCGAACCGCAGGGCGCCTCCCTTGCCCCGCCCTCCCACTCGGACTTGGGCTTTGATCACGCAGGGTAGACTGACATGGCTCCCCAGTACCTTGACGACATCGTCCGCCGAGCGGGCAACGGCTCCCTTCGGGAGGGGGATGCCATAATTACGGAATATCTCCTTGCCTTGCCATTCCAACAGCTTGACCATGCGGCCCGGATTCCCCGATGCTTTTTAATGGTGGCGGGGAGCGGGGTGACCCCCGGGTGAGCGTAGGCGCACCCGAGGGCTTTGGTGCGGTTTAGCTATGTTCCCAGGTGTTGGAGAAGGACTCTCCTCCGGAAGACAGGCTGCTCGTGGAAGCCTTGACCACGTTCGAAGAGGTGGTCATGGTCATTTGGGCGTTCTGCCAAGCGGCATCGTTGATCGGACCCGTCACGGACCCGAGCGTTGCGGTGCATCCTGAGAATGTCACGGTGCCGAAGTCCGCCAGGGGTAGCACGCTCCCGCCCGAGGGAGCCTCCGTGACCCACTCAGCACTCGATCGGACAGCTTTCTTGGAAGCCTGTGTTGTTGAGAAGGACTTCCCGTTCGAAAGGTCTTGGATGGTGAGCACGAACTTCCCAGAGCCGATGAAGTGCACGGACGCCTGGATCGTGTTCCCTGGAGTAATGGAGAGGGCAAGGTTCACCGGGAGTTTCGGGTACATCTCGTACCAGGCGTAGTAGGTAGCGACCCCAGAACTGCAGTCGGAATCTGTGCCGATCTGCTCGACGGTGCTGCTCGAGTATCCGTCGATACCGACCCAAAAGGCCGAGTACGAGGTTTCACCCGCGGCGCAGCTCACCGAAGGCTGCACCCAGGAACCTTGGACGGCATTCACAGCACCAGAAGCAGGAGCGTTGAGGCAGGTCTGGACAGCGTATCCCGCCCAATTCGTGCTGGTGACCTGGGTCGTCGTTCCACCGGTACAGGATCCGCCACCGCCTCCTCCGGGCTTCCCGTGGCCGGCATGGGTGAAGGAAATGCTTGTAGCGGCTTGGGCCGTGCTGACACCGGTCAGTAGCAACAGGGGCAGCAGGAATGTGGTCAGGATAAGAACCCCGGTCGCTTTCTTCGTGGTCGATTCGCTCGTCCTCATTGGGTACGCTCGGTCGCTCATGGTCGAAAGCGAAGTGGTTTAAGGGTTCATAAACGCATCGGGGGGGGGCTGTTCTGTGAGCCTTCTGGACTTCGGTTGATGGAGGAACGGTAGGGCCGCGACGCGCTCTACTGGGGATGCTCTCCCATCCTTTGTTGAGAAGGGATCCGGACGGGACGGGGTGCCGCGAAAAAGGATAAATACCGGCGGGTCCCATGGTTTCGGGACCATGGCAGAGAAGAAGAACCGGGGATTCAGCTCGGCCGCCGGGCTCATCCAGTATTACGATATGGAGGAGACCAAGGCGCTCAAGGTTCCCCCCGAACTCGTCGTGATCATGGGCATTGCTGTCGGCGTGCTCGTCGAGATCATGGCCTGGAAATTCCCCACGTGATCCCTTTCTTTGAGACCTATTGTGGCTCCGGCATTCTCGGATCGGGCAGCCGCGGCGAATAGTTTAATACGCGGCTGAACTGGCACCCATCGTATGGCGATCCCGGCCAAGCTCCAGAACGATCTCAAGACGTACCAGCGCCTCCAGCAGGAACTCGGGGCCGTCTCGCAACAGCGGGCCCAGTTCGAACTCAAGCTCCGGGAGACGAACCGGACGCTCGAGGAGATTCAAGCCCTGGCCGATGACACTCCGATGTACCGCACTGTGGGCGGGCTCTTGGTGAAGGCGAAGTCCAAGAAAGACGTCGTGGACCAGCTCACCGACGACAAGGAATCCCTCGAAGTGCGCATCAAGGCGGTCGAACGTCAGGAGAACCACCTGCGTGAGCGCTACGAGAGCATGCAGAAGGAACTCACCGAAGCGATCCAAGCGGCCGGGTTGGCCGAGACCGCCACCGCATCCCGTTCGAAGGATTAGGCGTCGGGAAATCTCACCCTAGTTGCGCCGGTTGGTGAGCAGAAGTCCGATCTCTTCCATCAGTGCGCGCGAATCCTTGGGGAGTCCCTTGAGCCGAGAGAGCCCGAGCTCGCGGAACGCCCGTATCCTTTCTTCCGAGTAGTCCAGTGCTCCCGATTCCCGGATGACGTCTTGGGCGATCTCAAGGCTCCGGGGGGAGCTCAGGGGGTTTCCGAGGACCTTTTCGAGCGCCGCCCGGCCCGAGGCGTCGGTATGACGCCAGGCATGCACGACGAGGAGGGTCCGTTTTCCCTCGAACAGATCATTGGTGGACTTTCCCACGACCTCAACGTCACTCAGCCCGAGCCCGAGGACGTCGTCCCGGAGCTGGAAGGCGATGCCCAGGGCATCTCCCGACTTCTGGAGCGTGTCGAGCAACGGCTTTTGGGCGCCGGCCAGGATCGCTCCCATCCGGAGCGGACTGCTCACGCTGTACACCGCCGACTTTAGCCGTTGTATGGTCAGCACATCTTTCTCGGTGACCTTCGCAACCGGGACGGAGCTCAGGTAGATATCAAGCATCTGGCCGATCGCGGTCTGCCGGGTCATCTCCGAGTACTCCGAAAGGAGCGCTACCTTCCTGCCCTCGGGGACCTTGGGTGCGAGCAGCAGGCGTACCGTCACGGGTTCCATCATATCGCCAAGGGTGATGGCCGCGCCTTCCCCGAACTCCACGTCCGCCCCCAACAGATTCGAATCTGTGTGGTACTTGGCCATCTCGAGATGCATGGTGGGACCATCCCTCCGGACCTCGGAGTGATCGATCACATCGTCGTGCATGAGCATCCAACTCTGGAAGGTCTCCAAAGCGGCCGCTGCCGGAAGGGCGACGCGGAGGTCTTCGCCCCCCGCTATGTGGTACCCCGCCAACAAGAGCACGGCGCGGAATCGCTTTCCTCCCCGTAGCGTGAACTTCCGGGCGGCATCCAGGAATGGCACGAGCCGCGGGCTATCCTTGAGGGCCTTCTTCCGCTCAAGAGCGAGTTGGGTTTGCAGCTCCTTCTCGATCGCCTTCTTGAGCGCGAGCAACTCCTTCAGTTCCATCGACGATCCCTACGCGCGCCGCACCCCTTGCCTACATATAACAATGGCTGCACAATCGACAGGGGGTCATGCGAAAGGGACCGTACAAGCACTACTTCGCCCGAAGCTCGCGCTCGAGTGCGGGGGCCAAGTGCTCGCTCCAGGTGGCGGCATCCGACTTCCGGTGGGCCTCGGCAAGGCGACGGACCTCCGGAGGAGAGGGCGTCCGGGACATGTTCTCAAGGAGGAGGCCTTTGAATTCAAGGAATGACGCTTTCGAGCCCGACGGGAATATCTGGTACCAGTATTGGGAATACTGGTATGGGCCATCGAGGTGCGTGTTGGTCCAGGCGAGTTCCTTGGGGCGGATCCGGACGAGCCGTCGGATCCGAAGCCTTGTCCCCTTGGGATACGTGACGTCGGTCATGATGAGGGCGTCGGGGGCAATCCAGCGTACCGAGCGCGTCCTTCGACCCGGGTAGAGGGCGGCATCGTCCGGACCAAAGTCGGTGCACCACCGGAACGCGTTCGGTGCCGGCACATGGAAGCGCTGGCGAAACCCATAGTGGAGCGATACTGTCGGCATGCTTTGCGAGTTGGGAACCTCCGACGGCCGGAAACCGCGGTCTGTAATGATGTTGACTGCTACCTCGTCACCAGGGGCGCACCGCAACTGCTGCACTTCGGGGTGGTCAGGTTGATCGTCGAGAAGTCCATCAACGTGTTGCAGTACGGGCAGCGCACCTTGTTAGCGAGGGCTCGAGCTCTGAGTTGTCGTCGAACCTCATCCTCCCGCACCTTCGCAGCCTGAAGCCGGACGAACTCTTGGGCGAAGACCTGTACCTCCGCCGCTTGAGCGAGGTCGTTCCAGACCACGTAATGGTTGATCAGGCCGACGCCGTGGGCACCGTCCGGCGCACCGGCATTCGGAGCGATCCGGAACCTCACCGTGGTGGTCCCCGTCGCCTCGACGGCGGATATGAGGTCGTACCGGGCATCCTGCAAGCTGACTCCCCCCCTTCCCCCACGGCGGATCACCCGGCGGTCCGTCATGGCGTACGCGGTCCCTTTCCATGCTTGGAGGCGGAACAGGACCCACAACCACGGGGCCACCAGGAAGAACCAAAGGGCCGGGTTCTCTGCGGCTCCGGGCTGGGTAGCAACCGTTCCGATGATAAGCAAGCTCCAGAGTATGTTTATGGAGAGCGAGACGGCGATGAACCCCCAAACCCTGGGCCGCGTCTCAAAAACAACTCGCTCACCGGGGGAAAGAAGGGCGGGCGGAAAGGTTCCGGGTCGGTTTGAAGAGGGAAGTCGCTGCAGGAGGGCTTGTTCCTGCCCTGCGACGCTATTGTTCACACCTTAACGAACAGACACTACATATTTCAACATTTGGCAAAGACGACTTCTTACTTCGTTATCTGCGTATTGCATTCGGCGGTGTCGAACGAGACCATTGTTGCTGAAAGCGGTCGTCCTCCCGCCTCCACTTCACCCGTTTCTAAAGGTTGCAATCGCGACCCTCGTCCTCGGGAAAGATTCCTATTGGCCCGAACGGATGACATAGGCGCGGTCTGTCGAGGGAGTGCGTTCCGAGTTCGATCAGTCCGTGCATGCGGCGTGTCCGGAGATCGCATCGTAGAATCGACCTCCCGAAGGGGTTGTGGAAGGACCGTGATGGGTAGAGACCCCGCGCTTTCCAGCTTTCGGAGTCCCTTGGGCCATGGAACCCATCCCTAAGCAATGGTCAAATAGCGAATGACAATCCATCGCACCGCACGGTCTACCCTTCAGAGCGATGAGCGTACTTAGGATGTCTCTCGTTTTGAGACCCTCGAACGAGGGAGGGCCCAGACCCCGCAAGGAAGGAAGAACATGGCACTGACCCGCATCGTTGAGAGCATCACCACGTCATTCGGCCAGAAGCTGACCGAGGCCAAGCGGGCAAACAACATGACCTTCTTGTCCACCCCGGATGGGTTCCTTTACACCATCCTCGATGATCCCACTACCGTGAGCCCGAAGGACGTTGCGACCGTCGTCGCGAACGGACTACGGAACTTCAAGCATGTCGTTCTCCTTTCTTCGCACACCTTGCCTCCGGACCTGACCGGTTCGCTCCCCAGCTCGAAGGTCACCATCGTCCAAGGCGAGCGTTTCGAACAGTTGTTGCGATCCCTCGACATCCAGGACATCCCGGAAGCTAAACCCAAGGTGGATGAGCCCCGCAATGTGCTTCCCACTGCCGACAAGCTCGACAAGTTGATGCGTCTCGGACGGGATTGGAGCGACAATGGGGTGCCAGCGCTCGCGACCCGTTTCTACAACGAAGCGGCGAAGCTCAAGCCCGAGTATGTGCCGGCGATCCTCGGACTGGGTGAAGCCTACCTCGCCCTCGGCCTGCTCGAACCGGCGCAGGAGTCCTTCGACCGGGTGCTTGAGCTTCAGGAAGGGAATGTCGCCGCCCGGTTGGGGCGGGCTCGGGTCCATGGGCTTCACGGAAGGGTCAAACGCGAGATCGAGGAGCTCGAACGATTGCTCCGGGAAACGCCGGGGAGCGTCAATGTACGGGCCCACCTTCTCGCCGCACTGGTCGAGGCCGGCCGATGGCAGGAGGCCCTCATGCATATCGACGAACTGATCCGAGTCGCTCCCAACGAAGGGCGCTTCCACGCCATGAAGGCCGCCCTGCTCCATCACACCGGTGAAACCTTGCTGGCCAAGAAGGAGGAGCGGATGACGCTCACCCTGGGTGTTTCGGGGGAAGACCTCAAGCTGGTCTACGCAACTATGCACCTCGAGGTCCCGCACCCGTCCCAAGCCACGCCCCGACAGAAACCCGTCCGCTCGACACCGCACCGGAAGCGGTAATCCTTGGACAATGTGGGGAAGTACTCCCTCCTACACGACCTCGGCCTACACCATCACGAGTCCGCAGGCGCCCCGGAAGGGTTTCTCGCTCCTCGAGGTCGAACACATCCTCATCGCGTTCGTGGTTCTCACGTTCGATTTTACCGTCCTTTACAGCGGAGTAGCCGGGCCGAACATGTTCTTCACCCAACGTACCGGCACGGTCAACGCCGCGCTCCTCGGTGCCCTACCTGCGGCGCTCCTCGTGGCCACCACCGGCTTCTTTTCCCACGAAATGGCCCACAAGTTCGTCGCTCAGTCCATGGGGATGTGGGCCGAGTTCCGCATGGCCCTCGGGTGGCTCATGCTTTCCATCGTGGGAGCCCTCATCGGGTTCCTTTTCGCCGCTCCGGGAGCCACGGTGGTCCGCGGGGTCGGCACCCGTCGTGAGGCCGGCCTGCTCAGCCTTGCGGGACCGGGCATCAACATGATCTGGGCCGCAGGGTTCACCGCGGCCTCCCTGTTGCCCCTTCACTATTGGGGGTCGGCGTACTGGTCCGGTGCCTTTTTCCTTGTGGGTTTCGTGAACCTGTGGTTCGCCATATTCAATCTGATCCCTTTCGGACCATTGGACGGCCGGAAGGTACTCGCCTGGAACCATTGGGTCTGGGGGGTGGCCTTCTTCGGGACGGTGGCGGCATTCATATCCTTCTACATCTTGTGAGGCCGCACCATGACGCTCCAGGAACTGGGGGAAGGGCGCCTCCTTCTCGACCTCGATTTCCACAATCAACCCGGGATCATCGGTAGTTACCTTATCCCGGAAGAGGAGGGGTGGGCCGCGGTCGAAACCGGCCCGGCTTCCTGTCGCGAGGCCTTCCTGCGCGGACTTGCGGAGGCGGGGATCGCCCCCGTAGAGGTCCGGGATGTCTTCGTGACCCACATTCACCTTGACCACGCGGGGGGTGTCGGTGCGCTCGCAGACTCGTTGCCCAACGCCACTTTCCACGTCCATCACGTGGGGCTCCCGCATCTTGTCGATCCTTCACGTCTGATCGCCAGCGCCCACAGGGTGTGGGGAGAAGCCGGCATGGCGCTCTGGGGAGAGATCCAACCGCTTCCAGCCGCCCGGGCGCACGCGCTCCAAGGCGGGGAGCGCTTTGCGCTCAAGGGAGGGAAGTTCCTCTCGGTCCTCGATACCCCCGGTCATGCAAACCATCACCTCGCCTTTTACGACTCCGGGCTCGAAGGGGTCCTCACAGGGGATGGAGCGGGCGTGCTGCTGCCGGGGGCACGGCACATCCGACCGGCACTACCGCCTCCGGAGCTCGATGTGGAAAAACTGCTAGCGAGCTTGGAGAAGATGCGATCGTGGGCCCCGCAACGCATCCTTTTCAGCCATTTCGGCCCCGCTCCCCGGGGCATGGAGCGCCTGCTCGAGGCCGCTGAGAGCGTCCGCTGGTGGGTCCGCATCGCGGAGTCCGCCCAACAGAAGGACCCTTCGATCCACGCGATCGCCCAGGCCCTTGAGGCCGCGGATGCCGAGCGGTCCCTCACCGACGGGGAGCAATCCCTGGTGTCCCGAAAATCCAACCTCATCTCGAACTACGAGATGGCGGCCATGGGGCTGAGCCGATACCTTTCCCGGAGACCATCCGGCCCCCCGGTCCATCCTTCCCCCCCCTCTCATTGATGGGGTCCGTGTCCGGTCGGCCCGCGGGTCGGCTACCCTGGGCCTTCGCCTCGCTCCTCATCGCCCGGGCGATCTACGCCTACAACTGGTACGATGTGGGGCCGATCCAAACAGGTCTCGCACGGACCTTCGCTAGTCCCCCGGGCGATCTCTCCTTCGCCCTGTGGGCTTTCCTCTTCGCCGTCGGAGCGTTCCAGATCCCCGCCGGGATCCTCTCACTACGTACGTCCCCGCGCACGGTCTCCCTCATCGGTGTCCTGGTGCTCGGGGCGGGCGCCACGGGAAGCGCTCTGGTCACGAACCTCTGGGCCTTTGTCACCCTCCGTTTCGTCGTGGGGATCGGTGCGGCGCTCTTCTTCTCCCCCGCCATGGCTTTGCTCACCGAGTACTACGAAGGGGAGCGACGGGGCCTCGCCTTCGGTGTGTTCAACGGCGCCTTCAGCCTTGGAGCGGCCCTCGCGGTGTTCCTGACCCCGGTCCTCGCCAACCATTCCGGAGACAGCGTGGCGCTCCTCGTCGGGGGCATCGCCATGCTTGCCATCGCCCTGGAGAACCTTTGGGTGCTTCCCCCCACCGTCAAATCATCCGAAGTTTCGCCAGGAGCCGAGGCGATCTCCCGCACGCTGCGGTCCCCCCTGCTCTGGATACTAGCGCTTTCCCTGCTCGGCTTCTGGGCCGCGAACTTCGCGGTGCCCCAATACATCGTCTCGTTCGCCCGGGAAGTTCGGGGATACACCGTGGCACAATCGGGAGGGTTGGATGCCATCTTCGTCATGACCGCTCTCCTGGGTTCGCCGCTGGGAGGCTATCTCGCCAGTCGGACCCACCGGGCCCGGGTACTGCTCGCCATAGGAGTCGTCCTGGTGATGCTTTCCATCTTGGCGCTTCCCTATCTTCCGGACATCCTGCTTTGGGGCGATGCCCTCCTCTTCGGGGTCACCTCGGGCTATCTCTTCGGCGTCCTCTACCTCATACCCACCCGATACCGAGAGTTCGACCGGAAGACTGCGGCGCTCTCGATAGGCCTCATCAATGGCATCCAAGTGATCGGAGGGTCCTTCCTCGTGCTCTCCGGTGGGTACGTCTTTTTCGGTTCGGGCAACTACACGGGGCTTTGGGGGTTCTTTGGCCTCGTTTGCATTGCCCCGCTGGTCCTACTCCTATGGGTCCGGAGGACCGAACCGGGAGACCAAAGATTTTTATAGACACCGCATCTCCTCTCGCATGATTTGACATGATAAACGGGGTTCTTCCATCAGGCACACCGCGCGGCATGCCGCTCAACGGGCCGAACTTTACCGAGGTCCTCAAGGGCACGACCACCATCGGCATCGTGTGCAAGGATGGGGTGGTCATGGCGACCGAGCGTCGGGCCACGGCCGGGTCCTTCATCGCGAACAAGGCGACCATCAAGCTCTTCAAGATCGACAACAACGTGGGTCTCACGATCGCCGGTCTGGTCGGTGACGCGCAGTCCCTCGCCCGGTATCTCCGGGCCAGCGTCTCGCTCTACCGGCTCCGCCGAGGATCGCCCATCTCGATCGAGGGCGCCTCAACGCTCCTTGCGAACATCCTCAACAATAACCGCTACATGCCGTATTATGCCTGGTTCATCCTGGGCGGCGTGGACCCCGAAGGCGGTCACCTCTACTCGATCGATCCCCTCGGCGGGAACATCGAGGACAAGTACGTTTCGGTGGGCAGCGGCTCCACACTGGCCTATGGTGTCCTCGAGGAGAACTATGAGGAGGGGTTGGCCCTCACGGACGGGGTTGATATCGCCCTCCGTTCGCTCCATGTGGCGATGCGCCGCGACTCGGCGAGCGGGGACGGCTACCTCGTGTCCACCATCACGGAAAAGGAGTTCAAGGAATTCACGGACGACGAGATCAAGAAGCGGCTCGGAAAGCTCAAGATAGCCTGAAGCGCCCGCTTCCAGATTCGCCGCCGGCCCTTCCCGACAGGGAAGGGAGGCCAACCCCTTCCCGCCCATAGCATCGAAACATCTCTAAAATGAGCTACGAGAGCCTTGTGCAAGGCATCCGAGAACTCGTTCGGGAAGGACTTCCCGAAGGGGTCAAAGTGACCGCGATCGAGCTGGAAGGCCCGTACGTGGTCCTCTACACGAACCAGCTCGAGGCGTTCCTTTCGGACGGTAATCTCATCCGCCAGGCTTCCCAGAAGATCCACCGGCGGGTGATCGTCCGGACCGATCCGGAGATCCTCATGACCCCCCAGGAGGCCGAGAAGATCATCCGGGAGGTGGTACCTCCGGAGGCAGAGATCTCCCAGGTCTTCTTCGAACCGGAGACGGGGGAGGTCGCCATCGAGGCGATGAACCCCGGGGCGGCCATCGGTCGGCAGGCCTCGACCCTGAACGACCTCAAACGCCGGATCGGGTGGGTGCCGACCGTCGTCCGGACCCCCCCCATGCAATCGAAGACCGTGGACGAAGTCCGTATCTTCCTCCGTAGCGTCTTCGACCAGCGCCAGAAGTTCCTCAAGAAGGTCGGGACCCGGATGTCGCGGGACCGTTCGGAGGAACGCATCTGGGCTCGCAACAGCTCTCTCGGTGGTTACCGTGAGGTGGGCCGCAGCGCGCACCTCCTGACCACGACGAACTCCAAGGTGCTCATCGACTGCGGGATCGACCCGGGTTCGGACCGCACCCCGTACTTCAACGCTCCGGAGGCCCTGCCTTTGGAGAACCTCGACGCCGTGGTCATCACGCACTCCCACATGGACCACGCCGGTCTCGTGCCCGCGCTCATCAAGTATGGGTACGACGGCCCCATCTATTGCACCGCGCCCACCCGGGACCTCATGGCCCTGCTCCTGCTCGATTCCCTCAAGATCATGAACTCCGAAGGACGGCGGGGTCTCTTCGACTCATCGCATGTCCGCAAGGTGGTCAGCCAGACGATCCCGTTGCGTTGGGGAGAGACCACGGACGTGGCGCCCGATCTCCGCCTCACCATGCACAATGCCGGGCACATCCTGGGGTCCTCCATCTGTCATTTCCACATCGGTGATGGGGACCACAACATGGCCTACACGGGGGACATCAAGTTCGAGCGGACCTGGCTCTTCAACCCCGCCTCCAACCGGTTCCCCCGCCTAGAGTCCCTCGTTATGGAATCGACCTATGGGGGTCACCGCGACATCCAACCGAGCCGGACCCAGGGGGCGGAGGAACTGACTCGTTTTGCCGAGAAGGTCATTCTGCGCAAGGGTCACCTCCTCATCCCCGTCTTCGCGGTCGGACGCAGTCAGGAGGTCATGCTCGTCATCGAGGAGAAGATGCGCCTCGGCAAGATCCCCAAGGTCCCCGTGTACCTCGACGGGATGATCTATGAGGCGACCGCGATCCACACGGCCTATCCGGAGTACCTCAACAATCAGTTGCGGACACAGATATTCCAGCAGGGGGACAACCCCTTCCTTTCCGACATCTTCCAACGCGTGGAGAGCCCGCAGAAGCGATCCGCCGTCATCGACGACCGCGAACCCTCGATCGTGCTCGCCACCAGCGGGATGATGAGCGGGGGGCCTGTCATGGAATACTTCAAGTCCTGGGCCGCCGACGAGCGCAACGGGCTCGTCTTCGCCGGTTATCAGGCAGAGGGTACCTTCGGCAAACGGCTCCAGCAGGGCCTGCCCGAGGCGAACGTCAACGACAACGGCCGCACGGTCAGCTTCCCCGTCCGAACCGAGATGGTGAACGCAGAGGGGTTCTCCGGCCACTCCGACCGGGTCCAGCTCGTCAACTACGTGGCCACGCTCGACCCCCGACCCCAGAGGATCCTCCTCTGCCACGGGGACGAGAGCAAATCGCTCGAGCTCGCCACCGCGCTCCACAAGCGCTTCGGGCTTGAAACACGGGTGCCCTACAACCTCGAGACCGTCCGCGTGCTCTGAGGGGGGCATCACCCGTCCCCAAGGGGGCGTTGCGGCATCTTCAAGTGGTGGGAGGACATTGCGCTCACGGCGATGGAGGAGAGAGACCACATCCCGATCGCGAGCCCCACGGTGGACCAGGCACAAGTCCTGCACCTCCTGGAACTTTCCCTTCGCGGTGAGGGTCGCTCCGTTGTGATCGAGGGGCCTCCGGATGTGGGCAAGAGCTCCTTTTTGCGCTGGCTCGCGGACGAGGCACGGCGACGGCACTTCACCGTGCTCGAGGGAAGCGCACGAGGAGGGGATGGCGACCCCTTGCATACTTGGGAACTTTTGTCCGGGCTTTCATCCGCGGGCGTGCACATGGGTACGCACACCCTCGGAGCCCCACCCCCGCGTCTGGTCCTCGTGGAGGGCGGAAAGATCGAGCCCCTCATCGTGCATGCCTTGGAAGGGGCCGATCCTCCCCAGGTCATGATCGTGAGCCGCGAGCGGGCCGACACATTGACCGCCAAATTCCCCGAGGTTGATGGGCGGCGCACCCGTTTCTGTACCCTCTCCCGGGTGGAAGGTCCGGATCGCATCGCTCCCACCGACATCGATGGGCTGGGGGCTCGTTTGGCCGAGTTCTTCCGGACCCGCCCCGGGTCCCGTGTCCTCCTCTCCGAATTCCAGTACCTCGTCACCCAGAACAGCTTCCTCCCCGTGTTCCGGCTCATCGAGTATCTCCGGGAAGAGGCGGACAGTACCGGAGGCACCCTGGCTGTCGGAGTGAACCCTACCACTCTGGAGCCACGCGAGATGGCATTGCTCCACACAGAAGCGGACGAGGTCTTCGACGATACGGGGGGACGCCACCCTGGAGCGCCCAGCGCCACTCCCGAACCCCGGATGCTGGCGATCTTGGACCGCCTCGTGGAGCGGAGTCACAAAGAACCGCTAGTCATCCTGTTGGAGAACCTGGAGGCCGCGGACCCGCTCTCGCTGCGGTGTTTCGAACTGCTCTGTCGGAACGTGCCAGGACATCGAATCTTGCTTGCGGGCACCTTGCGGGAGGCGGACCCGTCGTCCGACTTCTCGGGGGATCGCCCGGGGCAGCTCGTCTCCACCTTGGCCTCCGGCCAGTTGCTCGTCCGTCTCCCGCTCGGCCCGTCGTCCGTACAGGGCCCGACGGACCTCGCTATCTCCGGTTCTGTGTCTGAACTCGCATCGGTCGTTCCACTCTCCGGGTCTGCACGCAGCCCGACATCGCCCCCGTCCGGGTCGACAGATCCGGGGCCGAGGGCGGGGATGGGCCCCGCGGAAGGAACCGGAACCCCACAGCCCCTTCCGGTTCGGTTCGACCATTGGATGTACGGATTGTCCCCACCGGAGCGGAAGGCGTTGGAGTGGGGGGTCGTCATCGGGCCGGAGTTCAGCGAAAGTGAGATCGCTGGTCTTTCGGGTCTTGCGGAACCGGAGGTCCACTTGGCCTTGCTTTCGCTTAGTTCGATCGCCGGTCTATTGAATGCCCCCACTCAAGGAAGGTCCTGCTGGGAGATCGAGCCCAGCATTCTCGAGGTCGCCCGCGCCCGTCTGTTCCCGGAAGGGGAATGGGCTGGAAGGGCGGCAAAGGCCGCGGAATGGCTTTCCCAGCACTCGCCGAACCCGACACTTCGGGTGGCCCGGCTCTACTTCGCCGGAGGGGCCGTGGTCCAGGGAAGGGAATGGGCCCGCCGGGCCTTGGAAGAGGCTCGGCGGAACCACTCCATCAACGGAGTATTGAGCGCCTTCCTTCTCATCTGGAACGGGGTCGAAGATGCCGAGCGCTCGAGGGCCGAGCTGGCCCGACGCTTGCAAGACCTGGCCCAGGACCTCGTCCAATGGGGGGGCGCTCCGGAGGCGACCTCGCTGTTGCGCTCTGCCCTGGGCACCGCCCTTGACCAGATGTCCGAATGGCGGATCCGGTGCGCCCTGGCGGCCACGCTCGTCTCGAGCGATCGGCCGGCCGCGCGGAGCGAAGCGTTGCGCCTGCGGGAAGAGCTCGCCCAGCATGGACCCGATGCGGTGTTGGAACTGTGGACGCGGACGGCTCACGCCCTTGCCCGATCGGCGATGTTCGACGGGGATTATGCCCAGGCGGCGGAGTATTGCAATGAAGCCTTGGAACGGATCCAAAGATCGGGCGATCCGCAGTTCGACCGATCGGAGGCCTCCCTGCTCTATTGGTCGGCCTGGTCCCAACTTCAGCTACATCACCTTGACGAGGCCTGGGCACTGTTCCGCCGAGCGCTCTCCCTGGCGCTGCGCCTGCGAGCGGTCGAACTCGAAGTGGACTGCCTTAATCTGGAGGGGGAGCTCTTCTCGGCCCAAGGGGACTATCTGCAGGCGGAGCGGGCGTACGAGGAGAGCGTCATTGCTGAACGGCGACTAGGGCGGCTGCTCGATATGGCGATCGATCAGTGCAATCTCGCCGGTGTCCAAGTGAGGATGGGCAAGCTTCCCGAGGCGCAGAAGAATGCGAGCGAGGCGCTTTCCGTCGCCGCCCGGTTCCACGCGGCGCGCCCGGGGGTCCTCGCGCGGAACCACCTGGGGCGGATCGCCTTGCACCAGGGCCAGGCTCCCGAGGCCCGACGGCTCGCCGAGGAGGCGCTTCAGCTAGCCGGCCCGGTGAACATCCCGTGGCTCACCGCCTCGGCCAGTCTCGTCCTCGCCGAGGTGTATCTGGCCGAGCGCCGGCCGGAGCTCGCCGACCCGGTGATCGCCTCGCTCCGATCCGGCGCCCATCGGATGAAGGGTGAGGACCAGTTCCAGCTTTTCCTCCTGTCGGCGCGGGTCGAGGTGCTGGCAGGCCGGACGGGATCCGCGCGCGCGCACCTCGAGGCGGCGCTGGAGCTCGCTTCCCGCCACAAGAACCAGCCCTTGGCGGACACCGCCCGGCAGGAATTGGAAGCGCTGGGAGGCCCGGGCAACCCGTAGCTGCCGGTCCGGGCTCCGACAAACGATCCTTCGAACGTACGTCCCGAGCTCCGGAACTGTGGTCTCTATCGAGAGGGAGGTGGCAAGGCCCGTCCACACTTCGGGCAGAACGCCGCATCTGCCGCCGTGGGCGCTCCGCACCGGGGACAAAATAGCGCGCGAGGGGGCGCGGCCGAAGGGCTCGTCGGTCCCGAGTTCACCACTGCCGGTGGCGGTGGAGCATAGCTAGACCCTGCCGGAGGAGGAGTAGCGGCGGGGGAGTATCCCGGGGGGGAAGGATAGGGTCCCGTGGGAGGTGGCGGTTGAGCTGCCAGAGGCCCGTACGAAACTGGAGGAACGGCTCCCGATCCGGGAGGTGACGTCACGGTGGGTTTTCGCCGGCGCAGCAAGACCACCGCGACCACAAGGGCCACGACCACCACCACGATCACGACCAAGAGGAGGAGTTCGGTTCCGGTAAGGCCACCGAAGGTGGTGGGGCTGCTCGCTGCTGGGCCGTTGATCTGCCATGCATCGGCGTAATCGACGACCTGGGCACCCGTGTAGGTGAGACCGCCGAACAAAAAGAGCCCTGAAGTGCCACCATCATAGGCGAAGGCCCCGAACGCGCGGGCCCCGGGCGGATTCGAAGGGGTCACCTGGCTCCAACTGCCCGAGGAGAAGATCCAGGTGTCTTGGAGCACCTGAACTTGACTGCCTCCCGTGAAACCCAGGCCCCCGAAGAGCACGTCACCGGATACCGACGGGAGGTAGCCCAGTTGCTCGCCCGCGCGGGCGGTGGGACCCGTTGACGTCAACTGGCTCCAGCTTCCCGCGGAATAGACCCAAGTGTCGGAATAGACGGTGACGGTGTTGCCCGAACCCGGGGCCTCTCCACCGAAGAGGAGCACCTTGCCGTAGCTCGAATCGTAGCACATGGCACTGTAGGTCCGGGCGGAAGGACCAGAGCCTACGGTGATCGGTATCTGGGTCCACACTCCACCCCGGAACTCCCAGGTGTCATCGAACGTGGCGTTCTGAGGCTGTCCGTTGACGCTCACCTGCCCGTTCCCGCCGAAAAGGAGCACGTAGCCATCCGCGGCATCATACGTCATGGCGGCATAGGCCCGAGGAGAGGGAGAAACGCTCGGGTTGAGCTCAGTCCAATGTCCGGCGTGGAACTCCCAAGTGTCCCCCAGGTACCCTTGCCCGTTGCAGCCTCCCCCGAAGAGGAGCACATAACCGTCCGCCGCGTCGTAGACCATAGAAGCACCCCAGCGCGCGGTCGGAGCCGGTGAGACGGTAAGTTGCGTCCATGACCCACCGCTGAAGGTCCAGGTGTCAGAGTAGCAACCCCCCGATCCGGTCACATACTCCCCTCCGAACAGGACCATCTCGTTGTCGGCCGAGTCGTATGCCATCGCTGCGGAATCCCGAGAAGGAGGGACGGGGGGGTTGGCATTCACTTGCTGCCAAGTTACATTGGTCGTACTACTGGCCAACGCCGACCCTGCGGCCGAAACCAAGGAGATGGAGGCGAGAACGATCACGAGGATCGACAACAAAGCACCGGGTCTTGCGTACATTCTACTTTCCTACCTGATTTCCACAGCTCCGGCAGAACATGAAGTCCGGCTCCAGCGGGGAGCCACATCGGCTGCAGAAGGCCGGGGCGCCGGTCGCACCCACTGGAGGAGCAGGAGGCTGTGGCTGGGCTGCATACGAAGGATAGTTGGGCGGATAAACGGGTGGTTGGGTTGGAGGAGGCGGGTTCGCCGCGGTGACCACCGGTCCCGAGCGCCGGGAGACTAGGGCGACAACGATGACCCCCACGACAACAACGATCACGAGGATGAGGATGAGGAAAGTGGTCGAGGGGATGCCAAGGATGGTGTTGTTTGCGTTGGGATTGCTCCCTCCTCCACCGTTGTTGTTCCCTCCCCCTCCGGCAGCGTTGACCTGGAGGACCAAGGAGGCTGGCAGGCTGGTACCGGCGCCATCCGTTGCAGTGACGGTGATGTGGAACGTCCCGCTCGCCGTCGGGACGCATGAGAGTGGGCTCGTGCTACCACTGCATCCGCTCGGGAGGCCGGTGTAAGTGAACGTCAGACTGCCGCTGCTGCCTGAGGTGGTCACAACGAACGTAAGGCTCTGTCCCTGGGTCGCCGGGTTCGGCGAGGCAACGAATTGGGTGATGGTGGGGACCCCCGTCGAACCTCCCGAAGGCTTCACGACCAGGGAGATCGATCCGTTTCCCGAATGCCCGGCTCCGTCGGTGACACCAACGGACACCACATAGGTGCCATTGTCGGTGGATGAGGGGGTGCAGACCAGCGAACTCACATCTGAGTTCAGACATCCGGGTGGGAGACCGGAGTACGTGTAAGTCAGTGTTCCCGTCCCCCCGTTGACCGTTGTCGTCAGGGTCGTGGATGTTCCGGCCACGACCGGGTTGACCGATGCCGTGAGGGCGACCGTCAGGCTTCCTCCACTGGTCGCCTTGACCTCAAGGACCAGGGACTTCGTCGACTGGGCGTGGGTGGCATCTGTGACCGTCACGATGATGGTAAAGTTCCCGGTCACCGTTGGAGTGCAACTGAACGATGTGGCGTTGACCGAGTTGCAGCCCGTAGGAAGTCCTGTGTAGGAATAGGTGTAGGGTGCCGTACCTCCTGAGACGGCCACACTGAGCACGGTGGACTGCCCCACGGTCATCGGGTTGACGGAGGCACTGAAGCTCGTGATCGAGGGCCCTGTTCCTCCACCCGAGCAGCCGGTGGAGGCGCTCACTACGGTGACCTTGGCCGCGGGTATCGTGCATGTTCCGAGGTTCTTCTGCGATCCTGTCCCCACGGCCTCGTACAGCGTGTACGTGCCCGGCCAAAGGGTCACTACCGCATAGCCGTTCTCGAAGGCGAGGGCGGTCTTCGTCTGGTTGATGAAGAGGTATCCAGCCGTGGTCCCTGAAACGGTCGGATCGGTGAAGTTCAGCGTCGCCACCTGGGATTTCGAATACGCGCTCCCGGGTGTCGAACTTCCGGTGGTCATCATGTTGAGGAGATTCCCGTTCGAGTCGTGGGCGCCCATCACGTCGGCGTTGTAGACGCCCTCGGCCGTCTCGCAGCCAAAGGTGTAGGCGGAAGGTGGGTCTTGCCAGTTGTGGCCATTCCAATAGCTCAAGGAAAACTGGGTCGTCGACGCTGTCATTTGGGTCTGGCTGCCTCCCCCCGGGCCGCCCGCGATGAGTTCGGCATCGTAGGGAAGCCCGATCGGGTTCAACTGGGTCCCGTCCACAACAAACCCGTACACCGAAGCGCCTGCCGCGAATGGGAAGTATGGGGTGTCATAGATCACCCACTTTCCCGCAGTCGCGGGGTCCATATATGCGAAGATTACCCCAGGCTGCTTGGTCGACGTCTCACCCGTTGCGATCTGCATCGAGATCGAACCGGACGGGGGGTCGGTCACACCGTTCCCGGCCAAGCCGAGGCTGGCAAAGTCGTAGTACCAGGAGCCTGCACTACCTGTACCCAAGGTCCCGTTCCCCGTCACTGAAGAAGCCGACATGCTAGCCCCCGAGGAAGACATGTTCCAGATGTTGTCCACGTAGGAAAGCATGTAGTTCGTGGTGTTGACTATCGCTACGTCCTGGACCCAATAGACATAGATGGCCCCGCCGAGGTTGAACGAGTACATGAGGTTCAGTTGGAACCCCAGCGAAGTGGCGGTCGCCCCGATCGAAGCGTTGTAGCTCGTGAGCGAGGTGTAGTCCACCGTACCGAGAAACGCCGCACTACTATAGGTGTAGGGGGTTCCCGTCCCAGGGTCCACGCCCATGTCCGACATCCCCATCGGGGCCGGCTCCGAAACGTGACAAATCGGATTGATCGCATGGCCATTGTGTTGGCGGGCCGGGGGGAGTGGGTGGGCAGGCACATCGGCACCGAGGGAATGGGGCGCCAGAAGTGCGGGTGAAACCTGAACCGATGAGACTACCGGGCCTGCCGCCGCAGGCAAGGCCCCGACGGAGAGGTATACAGACGTCAACAATAAGAGAACAACAGTGACGACACGCGTTCGATACGAACAACCCGGGCACGTGTCTTTCGGACCCATGGAGTACTCTGTGGATGGATAAGGATAACTATAAACGTTTGCCATCGAACTCGAGGTGCCCTGCTTCGGCCCAATGAAGCAGGTGAGGCCGCCGAGTGGCTCGACATCGAACCATCCCCGGGTCGTGAAGGCAGCAAGACCCGCCGTCAAACGTTAAGGCAGTGGTCGTCTTATCCCCGGCGGGGTAGGATAGCGATGGTGGAGACTTCGTACGCGGAGATCGCAGTCAGACTGGACGAACTCAAACAGCAGTTGGATGTGTTGGCGAAGCAACAGGCCGAACTTGCGTCCGGGATCCAAGAACTCGTACAAACGTTCCGTCAGCTCTCGATGCACCTAGGGATTGCTGCGGAGCCCTACCGCACATCGAAGAAGTCAAAAGAGCCTCCTCCGGGGTTCGGCTAGGCTGCTAAACCTGAATGTCAGATCCCTCATCCTCCTCTTCCTCGGCGGAAGAGCGGTTGTCCGCCCTCGGCCTCTCCCTTCCTGCCCCACCGCAACCCAAGGGGGCCTATGTCCCGGTTCTGCGGCATGGGGACCTCGCATGGGTGTCGGGTATGCTTCCGCTCGAGAATGGGAAGCTCGTCGTCCGCGGGACCGTCGAGGGGGAGGTCAGCGTGGCCGCGGCGTACGATGCAGCCCGGCTTGCAACCTTGGGGGGGTTGGCCGCGCTGAAATCCACCCTCGGCGACCTGCATCATGTGGCGAAAATTCTCCGCGTCGGCGTGTTCGTGGCCAGTTCCGCGGGATTCACCCGGCAACCAGAAGTGGCGAACGGTGCCTCGGAGCTCTTGTTGGCCTTGTGGGGAGAGGACGGGAAGCACGCCCGGGTCGCCGTCGGCGTTGCCCAGCTACCCCTGGGCTCTCCCGTGGAAGTGGAACTTCTCGTCGCCACTCGGTGAGGAGGTACGGACCGTGGAACCCATCCGAGATCCCGGGCTCTTCCGACAAGGCCGGACCTTCTTCACGAAGAACCGGATCCCCGGTGTTTCCGTGTACGGAGAATCCTTGCGCATCATCGACGGAACGGAATATCGCGAGTTTGACCCCTTCCGTAGCAAGCTCGCGGCCTTCGCCGCGAAGGGGGGCAAATCGTGGCCCTTTGCCCACGTGACGTCGCTCTTGTATCTGGGCGCGGGGTCCGGGACCACGGTCTCCCACGTCTCCGACATCCTCCCCAATGCGCACATCTACGCGGTGGAACGATACCCCCGGCCATTCGGCGCCCTGCTTCGCATGGCGGAAAAGCGGACCAACATCTTCCCGATCGCGGGCGATGCCCAACTTCCCGAACGGTTCCGAGCCATTCCGGGCGAAGTGGACCTGGTCTACCAAGACGTGGCCCAACGGAACCAGGTGGAGATCCTGATCGACAATGCCTCGAGCATGCTCAACCCGCACGGTTGGGTCATCCTCCAACTGAAGACCCGCTCCATCACCCAGCGCGGATCTCCCCAGTCCATCGTTCGGAAGGCACGGCGGACCCTCGAGGACGCGGGCTTCGAAGTGGTGGAAGAGTTGGACATCGCCCCGTTCTCCCGGGAGCACTTCACCCTCGTGCTCCGTTCCCCCTGACCCCGGCCACCGGCGGTACGTGCCCCCCTTTCCCACTACCATCGGCCTTTTCCGAGTCCGAGGAGCCCGACGATCGTCTCGGCAGCAGTCGAAGTCGCCGATCCGGAACCCTCCTTGTTGACAAAGAACGCGGTGCGGATGAGTCAAGCCATGGACCCGATATCGAAGGGTTGGCACAACGAACGACCGGTTTCTCACCCGCTGGAGAAACGGCGGAGGCTCCCTTTTCTATCCCGACGGTTTACGCTTTACGATGGCCCCTCCTTCCACCGAGATTCTCGTTCTCGGGGGCACGGGTTTCGTTGGCCGGGCCTTGGTCGCCCGGTGGGCCAGAGACGGGGTGCCGCTCCGGGTCCTCGCCCGGCAACCCGAGGTCGCCCGCACGGTCCTCCCCCCTGGGGTGGAGGTCTTCGGCGGCGAGGCGACCGACGGTGCGGCCCTCGATCGCGCGCTCGACGGGATTTCCATGGTCTACTACCTCATCCACTCGATGGGGCCTCGCCCACCAAGGGTTGGGTTCCGGGAGGCGGACGCCCGGGTCGCGACGAGCGTGGTGGCGGCGGCCCGACGCGCCCGCGTCGACCGGATTGTCTACCTGGGGGGTCTCGGCGACGACGCACGTGAGGCTTCCAGCCACCTCGCGAGCCGACGCGAGGTGGGCCGGATTCTACGGTCGGGCCCGGCGGCGGTGACCCAACTCCGCGCCGGGATTGTGATCGGCCCGGGAGGATCGTCGTTCGAGATGATGGTCCAACTCGTTGAGCGCCTGCCCATGATGATATGCCCCTTATGGATCGACCGACGGTGCCAGCCGATCGCTCTCGGGGATCTGGTAGAGTACCTGGTCGGTTGCGGTCGGGACCAACGCACTCGGGGTGGCTCGTTCGACGTCGGCGGACCGGACGTGCTGCGATACTCGGAGATGCTCATCCGGATCGGTCGGCAGCTTCACCGCCCTCCCTGCCTCGTGATTCTGCCGCGGTTCACCCCAGCGCTCTCCGCCCACTGGGTCGGCTACATCACCGACGTCTCGCCGGACCTCGCGCGTCCGGTGATTGAAGGGATGTACGTCGATGCGGTCTGCCGGGACGACCGGATTCGCTCCCTGTTACCGATCCCACAAACGGGGTTCGACCGCGCCGCCGCCGAAGCGCTTGCGGAGCGGGGGCGGCACTCCCCGGTTCCGGCTCTTCGGGGGGGGCATCTGGTCCGCCCGCTCGAGGGGCGGATCTTCCGGCTCCTCCGTCTGGGTACCGGGGTGTAGGGTCCCGCGTCGGGGATTGGGAGCGCGAACGGTTTGACCCGTCCGGAGCCCATTGCCGCCGACCACGTTGCGTGGCATCGGTCGGGTGAGTTCCACCGGACCAAGATCCCCTGGAGTTCGACCAACCGGTCGCCGAGGGTGATCCGGGCTTGGTGCCCGTCACTTCAGGGAACGCTCGAGGAGAGGAAGGGTTGCCGAAGTGAGCGAAGAGGCGAAGCCGCGGGAGGGATTTGAACCCTCGACCTGCTCCTTACCAAGGAGCCGCTCTGCCACCTGAGCCACCGCGGCGTTCCAGCGCACTGGCTGGACGAGGTAGCCCGGGTGGATATTAGGGTTGTCGCGTGGGGATACGGTAGGTCGCGGTCGCGGCGGACCACGCCCGCTCCACCAGTTCCTGATAGCTTGTCGCCGTGCTGAGCGACACGTCCAGCATGCTGTTCATGAGCTCGCGCGAGGTGCGCTGCCAGATCTCGAAGAAGGGGACGAGGTTGGGAGAGTGTCCATTCGAGTCCACCCCCATCTCCTTCTTCGCCTCTTCGTAGGCCCCATACTGTTCTTTCCAGGGGGATCTCTCGCGCTGGGCGGCCCATCCCGTCCGGTCGCTGAAGTGCGGTTCCCGCTTCTCGAGGAACGCGCGCATTCCCTCTTTCTGGTCCTCGGTCTGGAAGAGGACCCCCCAGAGGTCCCGTTCATACTCGAGCCCGAGGAGCCGGGTCGCGTCCGAAGCATAGTTGACGGCGTACTTGGCTGCGGCCACCGCCGTCGCCCCCTTGGAAGCGAGGACCCGGGCGAGCGAGCGTGCTTCGTCAAGGACCTTCCCGGAGGGAACGACCCGGTCGACAAGCCCATCCCGCATGGCCACTTCGGCGGGCACTTTTTCACCCGTGAGGATCCAGTGTCGGGCCCGGGCAACCCCGATGGCCCGAGTGAGCCGCCGGGAACCGCCCCAGCCGGGGAGCACACCGATGTTGATCTCGGGTTGTGCGAAGACGGCATCCTCGGAAGCCACGATGAAATCGCAGGCGAGCGATATCTCGCACCCACCACCCAGGCAGAAGCCCCGGACCGCCGCGATGACGGGTACGGGCGAGCGCTCGATGAGGTTGGTGAGCGCCTGTCCCTTCGCCGAGTACCGGCGCGCTTCATCGAGGCTCATGCCTGCCATCTCCTTAATGTTCGCCCCGGAGGAAAAGGCTCGGTCCCCGGAGCCGGTGAGGATGATGCACCGCACCGACGGGTCTTCGCTGAGCGCTACGGTCGCATCGGCTAAGGCGTCGACGACCGCGCTCGTCAGCACATTGAAGGGCGGGTTCTGTATGGTGAGCGTGGCAATCCCTTGGTCGCGTTCGATCTTGACCGGGACTGGCCCGGTCGGGCTTTCCTTTCCTTTCATGGTTGGACCTTCATCCCCGCAGGAACCAGTCGGCCACCGCAGGCCACATCTCCCGGTGGGCGCGGCGGCTCGTCGAGAGCCCGATGTGCCCGGCGGGAATCTCAAAGTGACGTTTCTCCCGGCTCCCCATGTACTCGAGCCCCCGGACCGTGCACTCGGCCGGCACGATGTTGTCAGTGAGCCCGACGATGCTCGCTACGGGCATCGTGATCCGCTCGAGCTTGATGGGGTCCCCATTGAGCTTCCAGGTACCTTGGATGAGCATGTCCTTCTGATAGCCATTGGTCACCACCTCGGCATAAGTGGGGCCGGCCATGGGGATCCCTTCGAGCGTCCAGCGCTCCATGCGGAGGAAGTTCTCCACGAACTCCCGGTCGTCGAGGTGAAGGAGCAGAGAGCGGTACTTCTCGTAGCCCGTTCTCATGGGATCGAGCATGTCGAAGGCTGAGTTGAAGAACTGGGGAGGGACAAGCCCGAACGTGCGGGCGATCTTCCAAGCGTCAAACCCCGGGGCATGGGCCCAGATGTTGAGGAAACTGCCCCGCGAAGTGAACGCCACCGGGGCGGCCATAAGCCCCATCTTGCGTACCTTGTCCGGGTGGAGGGCCGCATACATGGTCGTGAAGGTTCCACCCATGCAGTATCCGAGGAGATTGATCTTCTTTTCTCCGGAGATCTCGCGCACCTTGTCCACGCAGTTTTCGATGTAGCCGTTCACATAGTCGTTGACCGTAAGGTCCTTGTCGACCACGTCCGGCGTACCCCAGTCGACGAGATAGACATCGAGACCTTTCGCCAGGAGGTCCTCCACGACGGAAATGCCGGGTTGGAGGTCCATGATGTACGGTTTGTTGATGAGGGCGTATACGAGGAGGATCGGGGGTCGCTTGCGCGAACCCCGCCCGGAGGGGGTGTCGTAGTGGAAAAGCTGGAGTTTTCCTTCCCGAAGGACGGTCCGGTGGGGTGTCATCCCGACCTCGACCCTGGGTGGGTGGGTCGCGAAGTCCATCGCTTGCCGGATTCGCCGATGGAACTCCGCGATAGGGTCGGCGCTGCCGTCCGCTCCGCTAGGGGCGCCGTTGTTCGCCATGGGTGGCGGTGAGGAGTTCCCCTACCTTATCTTTTCGCCTAGGCGATCGACCTTCTCGGAGAGGTTCCGGAGGGTCTCCTGGAGCTCGGCGATGTCCTTCTTGGTGGGGATCCCTCCCGCAAAGGAGGCCAGGCCGCCGTTCTCAGCGATGGCCCGCTGGGCTTCGAGGGTCGAATCCAGGGTCTTCCCGAACAAGGTCACGAAGGTCGGGCTGGTCAGGTACGAGTAGGAGAGCTTGCGGAAGTTCTCCCCGAAGTCCTTGAGAGCGCCTTCCTGTCGCTGGACGAAATCATCGAACTTGAACTCGGGGCGGAACGATTGCGCGTACCGCTCGAAGAGGGTCCCGAAGAGGTCCGTCCAGAACCTTTGGAAGAGCTCCACCGTCTCCCGGCCTTGTTGCTCGGGGGAGCGGGGGGTCACGGAAGCCGTCCGGCTCCATGCTTCGAAAAGATCTTTCTGGGTGTTCACACCGGTGGTCATCGCGTCGACGATCTTGCGGCCCACTTCGTCGGCCATCTCGGTCCATTGCTGGAACCGGGCGGCGACCTCTTTGACGTCCGTCTCGGTTGGGCGGGGTCGTGCCGCCTCCTTCGTGGTAGCGACCCACTTCTCATACTCGCGTTGCTGCTCCTCGCCGAACCGGCGGATGGTCTCGGTTGCGGTCTCGCCTAGGTCCTCGGCGAACTTGACCCAGGAGCCGATAAACTCCTCTCCTGGGGTGCCAAAGACCGGCGAGGCCTGGGGGGGAGATTTCTCGGTGCGCTGTTCGGTTGGTGGGGCTTGTTTTGTTGTCGCACTTCGTGCGTTCTTCTTGGTTGGCATGTTCTTCATTCCTTCTGTGTTTCGCTGACGATCTCCTTCACCATTCCGGTGATGGTCTCGGTTCCCTTCGGCGGGAGGCCGAAGAGCGGTAGGGTGCTCGCCACCCGGAGGTAGAGGTTCAGCTGTTCCTCTGCCGCCTTCGTGATCTGGTGGTAGCTGTACCAGGAATACTCCAAGAATTCCTTCTGGAGGTTCCGGGTCCAGTTGAGGTAGGCCTCGAGGTCCTGGGCGCCGACACTGCCGGCGCGGGCCATGGACTCCTCCACATCCTTCCATGCGTTCAGGCTCGCGGCGATGCTCTGGTTCTGGTTGTTTTCTTCGCTCATATGTACATTCCCCCATTCAGATTGAGGACTGACCCGGTGATGTAGTTCGCATCCTCCGAGACGAGATAGACCACCGACATGGCGACCTCTCTCGGGGTACCGAACCGGCCCATGGGAATCTGGGCGAGGATCTTGGCCTTGACCTTGTCCGGGATCCCCTGGACCATCGGCGTGTTGATGAAACCGGGGGCGACGACATTCACCGTGGTTCCTCGGGGCGCCAGCTCGCGCGCCAGCGCCTTCGTGAACCCGATGATGCCGCTCTTGCTGGCGGCGTAATTGACTTGACCCACGTTGCCCATCTGGCCCACGAGGGATGAGATGTTGACGATGCGACCGTGGCCGCTGTCCACAATGTCTTCAACGAAAGCCTTCGTACAGTGGTAAACTCCCGAGAGGTTCACCTGGATGACCTCGTCCCATTGGTCGTCCGTCATCTTGGAGAACAGGCTGTCGCGGTTGATACCGGCACAATTGACGAGGGTGTCCAGCTTGCCGAACTTCGAGTGGATATCCTCCTTCAGGGCTGAGACCTCCGTCATCTTTTCGATCTGGGCCTTGAAGGCGATGGACTTGCGGCCGACCTTCTCTATCGAGCGGACCACCTTGTCCGCCTCCGATTGGTTGTGGTTGTATTGGATGGCGACATCCGCACCCTCTTCGGCCAACGCCAATGCAATCTCAAGTCCAATCCCGCCGCTGCCTCCCGTGACGAGCACTCGTCTGTTTGACACCCGGTTCATGGTTCCCTCTTGGTGCCCTTCGACTTGCGCGAGCTTAAGACATCAGTGGCGGCTGCGAAGGGGGCGGTGTACGCCTTCTGCAGCGCGAGGTACTGGTCCACTGTGCGCTGCACCTGGTCACGGACCACTTCCTCGATCCCCTTCAGGTACGGGAGGCTGCCCGCGGAGAGATCATCGTTCCCTTCACCGGGGATTACCACGAGAACCTCTCGTCCAGCGAACTCGCGCAGGCCGCTCACCTGACCGTTCGGGCTCACCTTCCGGGTCCCGACGATCTTGCCTCCGGCGCCGAGGTCGATCCGCATGTCTCGCTGTGCCTCAATGTGCACTATAGTGCACTGTGTATTTAAAGCCACCGTACTTTTCCGTTAGGGCTGGGCCTCTAGCCGGCGCGCTATTAGTGGTGTGCTCTCAACGCCGCAGTCAGGCGATGATGGCTTGGAGGTTTGATGGTCGGAGGCTTCGGGAAAACATGGCGAACCGGTCCTGGGACCCTTCTTGCCCACGCCAGACACCGGAACGTGCTCCGTCCCCCGCTCCAATCCGGAAACACTCGTCGGATCAGCTCACCGAAGGCGAGTGGTGGGTAGTCGAGAACTGGACCGCCCGGGGGCCCTCGTTTCGGGGATCCGAGGCTTGCTCGATCCCCGAGTCTGCGGACTCAAAGGCGTCCAAGAGTGCCTCGAAGACCCCGGATTCCGACAGTTTCTGGATGTGCTGTTGGGTCGACCTCCAACGAACTCTCGAGGGATTCAGTCGACCCTTGGGTCTCTGGTGGAAGCGATTCTGACCCGACCGAGCATCCTTATAATATGCTATAACATAGGAGGCGCAATGCCAAGCCCTGTCCCGGAACATCCGAAGACCTGGGATTCCCGAGTGTCCATCACTGCTGGTCGGGCCCTCGCAGCGGGAGCGGCCCTCCTTGTCGTGCTTTCTGTGGGGGTGGTGGGGGGGGCCGTGGTTTCCTGGCATGGGCCATTGGGCGCGATTCCCTCACATCTTCTCCCCACCTCTACGCCATCTATCAGGGAATCCACCGAACGGTCCTTACACCCCGCGGCCACTTACCCGGGCGGGGTAGACGTCTCTCATGGCCAAGGAACAATCAACTGGAATTCCACAGCGAGCGCTGGCATCCAGTTCGCCATTGCCAAGGCTACCCAAGGCACCACCTTCACCGATCCCGATTTCGTTTCGAACATGGTGAATGGCCGGGCGGCCGGAGTTTACATGGGTGCTTACGATTATGCCTGCCCCGTCACTGATAGCGGTCATTATTGCACTGCGACCAACGCCACGACCGAGGCCAACTTCTTCCTCAATGAGGCGGGTCCGTACTTCAAATCAGGATACCTCTACCCCGCGCTCGACCTTGAAGAAGGATGCGGATCCATCACACCCCAGCAAATGACCGATTGGGTCGTGCAATGGATGAGCACCGTCCAGTCCTACGCCTTGAAATACGACAACAAGAGCATCACGCCGTTCATCTACATGTCCCAGAGCTACGCTTCGACTTCATGCATGACCTCCACCGTCACGCAGTACCCACTATGGATCGCGGATCCCGGCGCCAGTTCCCCTGGTACTGGGTTCTTCCCAACGTGGACCTTGTGGCAGTACAGCTGGACGGGGACCGTTTCGGGGATAATTGGCCAAGTCGATGAGGATTACTTCAACGGGAACATCTCCCAATTGGTCAGCGGGTACACCTTCGGTGGTAACGGGACCGGCGGTACACCCCTCACTTCTAATTACGGCATCACCGACCTGACCAATGGCAGTTCCATCCACTGTTTCAATTCGGTCAAGTCGGGAGACCAGCTGGAATTCATTGCAAGCGTGACCGGCGGTACCAAGCCTTACGCATATTCTTGGAATTTCGGTGATGGGACTACTGGGACCGGGAGCCCCGCAAACCATTCCTACACCAAGACCGGCACGGTCGATCCGATCTTGACTGTGACGGATGCCAAGGGGGCCACGAACTCAACAGGTCAGGGTTGTCCCCTCACCATAACGTCGGGTATGACTCTCACCTCCCCGCTCAGCGCGAATCCAAACCCTGTGGGAACGGGGAATTCCACCACCTTGTCGGTAGCGGTTACTGGCGGCACGTCTCCATACACCTACGCTTACGTCGGATTGCCCGCAGGATGCGCGAGCCAGAACCTCGCCTCGTTCTCGTGCGTTCCGACCAAGGCGGGGAGCTACCCCATCACCGTGTATGTGAATGATAGCGCAAAACATACCATCACTTCTTCCGCCTTACTCACCGTCCAAAGTAGCAGCCTTCCCACACTCTCAGGGGTGGTCATCCAGGCCGCTTCGAGCACGCTCTCTATTGGCACCAATGAAACTTTGCTGGCGGTCCCGAGTTGCACTGGAGGTACGTGTCCTTCATCTGGCATCACTTACGTCTGGTCCGTCAGTAACTCGCTTGCCAACCTGAGCACCACCGGTCAACAGTCTACCGTTATCACCGCCGGGAGCCAGGCGGGTACCGTCGTCGTGCAAGTGGTAGCATCACTGAACGGGGGTTCGCAAACCGGTTCCACAAGCATCACGATCACAAACAGCTCGATCCCCATCTTGTCCACGGTAACCATCAGCCCGGCCAATCCCCAAGTTCAACCCAATTCCACCACGATGTTCTCGGCCGCCGCGGGGTGCACTGGCGGCACTTGCCCCTCGGGAGTATCCTATGCCTGGACTGTCAACAACACTCTCGGATCGCTCACTTCCCCTTCGGGAGCCTCCACGACCTTTGTCGCAGGTGGCTTCGCCGGATCGGTCTTACTTCAGGTCACAGCCTCGCTCGGGGGCCATTCGGCTGCGGCCACCTCTACCATCACCATCGTGTTCGCGGGGCAGGGAACCTTGACCGCCGTGAGCATTTCCCCGGTTTCTCCGACCCTGGCCCCGGGGAGCCAAACGGCGCTTACCGCAACCCCGACATGCCTGGGCGGTTCTTGCCCAACGGGGATAACGTATTCGTGGTCCGTGAACAACTCCCTCGCCAGCATCAGCCCCACCTCTGGAGCCAGCGTCAAACTCGTTGCCGGGAGCAGTCCCGGTCTGGCGACGGTCACCGTGAAGGCCTCCCTTGGGTCGGGTACCATGATCGGCACGGACCCGGTAACGATCTCTTCATCCGCTGGTGGATACCTTACTTCGGTCAGCATCTCCCCCACATCCGGGTCTATCTCTGCGGGGGCATCGTCCGTATACACGGCATCCATCGCCTGCTCCGGGAACTGTCCTTCCGGGGTCACCTACCTTTGGACATACACCAACCAAAGCCTCGGCAAGCTCAATGCCACAACGGGCACGTCCGTGACCTTCGCTTCGAGCGGCGCACCCGGCTCCTTCACCTTGACCGTCACGGCATCCGCCGGAACGACCTCGGTCCAGGGCTCGGTCAACGTGACGGTCCGCTCGTCCTCAGGGACATCCACCTCTACTCCCTTCTCGCTTTCGTCAACGGATGTGGACCTCTTGCTCATCGGACTGATCGCTCTGGTAGGCGTGGTTGGGATAGCCGTCGTTCTCAGGTCTCGTCGGATGAAAGCGCCTCCACCGGAGCCCGATCCGTCCGTTTACCCATAGGAAGGACTCAGTCCCCAAGCGCGCGTTTTTCCATAGTCTATTTCGCCATCCATTTCCCAAGTTGGCGCCAGTCTCTCCGATTCACCCGGTTAAGCTCGCGCCCTTTCGGCGAGTACAGAACGAAGTGGCGGTCCGGGTCCCGACAGCTTTAAACGGAAGTTCGAGCTATGTTTTGTCACGGGGTCTTTGTGCCCCACCTAAGGTTGGCAATGAAGGTAGAAGTGAAGCGCTGGGTTCTTGTGAGTCTGATCGTGGTATGCATGACTTTGATCCTATCTAGCGCCAGCGTCATTGCCGGCGAGACGGGATCAAGTAACATTACCAGCACGGGCCATGTCCCAGGGGGTCCTTTGGGATACACTCCGATGGTGATTCACCCGTCTGCCACTTTCACCATCTACCACAACTACACATATACGGGCACGGTCCAACAGTGGACTATTCCCTCCGGTGTCAAAGAAATCAATGTGACCTTGGCCGGAGCCGCGGGAAACAGTACTACCTTCCCCGGGAATTCCAAGGTTTCCGGTGGTCCTGGGGCAAACTTCACGACTCCCATCCTAACAACGGGCTTATCGACCATCTACATTTTTGTAGGGGGAATGAACGGTTGGGATGGTGGAGGTTCAGGGGGGACCAGTCCCGCTGGAACGGGTGACTATGGGGGAAATGGTGGCGGCCAATCCCTGATATGTACCGGCGGAGCAACTTGTAACATGTCGCAGGCGGATGTCATTGCCGACGCCGCCGGCGGGGGAGGCGCGGGTGGGAGTACGTCATACCACACCACTGGTGGGGGCGCCGGTGGTGCAGCGGGAGGCGGTGGACCACCGTTGGCAGCAGGTCCCGCAGCTGGTAATGGGGCCGGTGGGAGTGGCGGACCCGCTCCAGGCAACGGTGGACTCGGCGCGGGTCCTGGAAACGCCGGGGCGGGAGGTACGGGGGTTGGCAACTCTTTGGCAGGGGGTAACGGAGGTGTGCTCTATGGCGGGACAGGGTCGAATGGAACTTCGGGCCCGGGTGGAGGCGACGGTGGTGGTGGCGGTGGTGGCGGTGGCTATTATGGAGGGGGCGCTGGAAGTGCTGGCGGAAACAGCTACGACGCCGGGGGGGGAGGCGGTGGCGGGTCAAGCTTCGTTCGTGCCGCGGCCGTCCCTACCGGGATGCATCCTGTTGTGACAGCAAACAACACAAAGGAAGGTTACATCTCCATTGAATTCACCGCGAACGACAATCTTGTGGCCAATGCACCAACCCCTGCCGGGCTTGCCATTGATTCAGGACAGTCCGTCACGCTGCACTCCAACGTTGTGGGCGGGGTGGGAGCGATTGCGTTCCAATGGTACTCCATAAGCAACCTCACCGGGAACCCCGCGTGTACAAGCGGAGTCTTGGTCGGAACCACGGCATCGATCACTTCTTCCCCCCTTACTACGAACACCTCGTTCTGTTATGTGGCGAATGATTCCATTGGCGCGAATTCGGCTTCGGCTTGGGACAGTGTCGCGGTAAACCCGGCGCTTGTCGCCAATCCAGTTACTCCGAGCAATCCGGTCTTCGATTCGAGCCAGAATGTCACGCTCGTTTCACATGCAAAGGGGGGGACTCCTGGATTCGCTTATCAATGGTTCAATTCGAGTTCGAACGGCAGCGCATGCAACGCAGGAACCTCCATTACCGGTGGGAACAAGACATCGGTCAACGTTTCCAAGTCCGGTTTCTATTGCTATGAGGTCACCGACAGTTCTTCTGCCGGGCCGGTGTCGGTGGGTTCGACCTGGGACTTCGTGGTCGTGAACGGGCCGCTCCTCGCCAACCCTATCACCCCTGGGTCACCCACAATAGACCAGGGACAATCTTTGGTGCTCCATTCTTCCGCTTCAGGAGGCACGGCCCCTTTGTCGTACCTCTGGGAGTCCTCCATTTCCAACTCGACCCCGTGTTCTTCTGGTACCCCTTCCGGGACAAGCCAGAATGCCACGGTGTCTCCGAGCGCGAACACGTATTACTGCTACATCGTGAACGACAGTTCTCCGGCTGGGAGCGTGAGCGTTTCGTCTCTCTGGGACATGGTGACAGTGAATCCGCCCTTGGTTGCGGGGCCGATCACCCCGGCACTACCCAACATCACTGCCGGCAGTTCGCTGACCCTCACCGCCCACCCGAGTGGCGGAACGGTCGCCTACGCTTACCAGTGGTACGCGGGGACATCCGCCACGTGTTCCCAGGATCCCGCCATCTCTGGGGCCAATGCAGCCACCTACTCGGCTACACCTTCCGCCAACACTTACTACTGTTACAGCGTCATCGATAGCAGTCAAGGCACCCCTTCGGCGAATGTCACCTCTTCTTCTGACCTCGTCTCTGTCAAAGGGGTCGTGCTGCCCCTCAGCATCACGAGCTTTGCGGCCACTCCCAACCCGGTGCAGGTGAACGCAACGATTACCATCGCCACGGTCGCTACGGGCGGAGTCACACCCTACAGTTACTCGTACGGAGGTCTTCCCTCGGGGTGCACCTCTCAGAACGCCGCTACCTGGTCGTGCGCGCCCCACAGCCCGGGCACATTCACGCTCTCCGTGACCGTCACAGACAAGCAAGGAAAGGCCGCCAATGATACCTTGAAGCTTACCGTGAATCCTGCGGCTGCGGGAAGCCCTGTGATCGCCAGTTTCACAGCTACCCCCGCATCGATCAACCTTGGAAGCTCATCTACCATCGCAGTAAAGGCCACGGGTGGTACTCCCCCCTACTCCTACGCTTACGCCGGTCTCCCGCCGGGATGCTCGGCGGGGAAAGTGGCGCAATTCACATGCACTCCGACCTCGCCCGGGAACTTCTCCATATCGGTCACGGTCACGGACAGCACAGCGAAATCGGTGAGCAGTTCGACCCTCCTTACCGTCACCGGCCAAGCCACGCCCTTGGTGGTGTCGCTGAAGTCCAATGCCTCCAGCATCTCTTTGGGGGGAACGATCACTTTGACCGCCACGCTCAAGGGCGGGGTCGGCCCATTCCAATACGTCTGGTCGGTCAACGGGGCGAATTCCACTACGAACCAGAACCTGAGTTGGGTCTACCGGCCCTCTTCAGCGGGGAATTACCGTTTCGTCCTTTGGGTGAAGGATGCCCGGGGAGTGACGGTCGGGAGCAATGCGGTGAACCTCACGGTCACTTCCGGCTCTACTACCTCATCCCCGTCATCATCTTGGCTCAGCAACAACTACTGGCTGATCATCCTCCTCATTGTAATCCTCGGATTGCTCCTGCTCTTGCTCTATTGGCGGTCCCGCCATAGCAACAAACCCACCCCTGTTAGCGAAGGAGCGACTTCGGCCGAAGTAGCGGGCGAAGCGGGAGGCGCTGCGGTGGTTGCGGGAAGCGCAACCCCGGAGTGGTCTGAAGAGGGGATCGCAGAAACCCACACCGAGGGTTCTGCCCCGTCAGAACCCTCAGACGCTTCCGGTGAAGAGCCAGCTATCACTCCAGAGCCCGCCGCGGGCGAAGAAGCCGAATCGACCCCCAGGGATGAGAGTGGGTCGTCCGGGCCCAGCGAGAGTGAGGCCGCTTCAGAGGACAGCCCCGCTCCTGAAGAAGGACCCTCCGGAGAGCCTCCGGCCGAACCCGCGCCCGAATCGTCGGATACCGATGACGCGGAACCTGCCCCTGCAGAAGATGCCTCGGAAGACGATACCGAAGAACCCTCTGACCCCGAAGGCGAAGAGGACCCCTCAACTTCCCCTTCCGAAAAAGAGGACGACAAGGAGTAGGTTTCACACGGGTATGTTCTCCTTCGAGTCCGATACCCGACGGGTCGTTGGCGTCCTTGGCCCCCGGCTCTTCCGGGGTGTGTGAAGGTGCAAAGTATTCCAACCGAGACTCCTTCCATTTCCGAGACATACCCTATCAACCTTCTCTTTCCGCCATGCACGATTCTCTTGCCGACGCAGATCCTGAGCGGTCAGCGAGTGTCGTTGAAGGCCCCCCTCCGGGCCCATCCATCGTCCTCGCCGTGGGCTTCTCCCCCGTCGGAAAGGCTCTTCCCTAACACCCCGTGCCGTTCGAGACGATCGAACCGTTTGCTGGGGCGGCCATGCCAAAGATGGGAACGGCCGTGCGCCGGAAGCGGCCCAAAGATGACGACAGGCTAGGTAGCGGAGTGAGTCGGGGCGCCGGCACGCGGCCACGAGGAAGGCCAAGCGTGCGGCCATCCGTCGGGAAGCACGCCTGCGCGCGCAAGCAGTGCATCGCCATCTGCAAACAGTTTCCGCGCAACTTCCACATCCCCGTTTCGTTCCTCCCATTGGGCGAGGGTCCGCTGGATGAGCCCTTGCCAGAAGAGGTTCCGTGCTGTCTCCGCCATTGTGGCCGCACGCAGCAGCGATGCGCGGGCCTGGGAGGCGTTCCCCTCCGCATCCAAGATCATGGCCTCGATCGCAAGGTAATGGTAGGTAAAGGGAAGGGAGATCGAGGCAAGCGCTTCCGCGGTGGGTGAGGCCCGGCGTAGGTTCTCCTTGGCCCGCTCCAGATCGGAAAGGAAGAGGTTTGCTTCGGCGATACGCAGGTGGATCGGGACCATGACCTCGAAGTTGCCCTGTTGCGTGAGCTCCTGGATCACCTGTTCATACATCGGGATCACCTCGGACCAGCGCTGGTCCCGGAGCGCAAGGGCCGCCTCGAGTGAGTGGGGTATAAAGGGCAGCGGCAAGTCGAACCTCTCGATCAACTTGCGGGCCTCGATGGCACAGGCTCTGGCCTCTTGGAGACTACCCTGCTCGATCAGGGCTTCCGCCAAGTTGTTCCAGCCGATGGCAAAGGTCTGGGGGTTCCCTCGGCCTTTGAGCGCGGTGATGGCCTCGCGCGAGGCCCGGCATTGCCTTCCAACGTCCCCTTCGAACTCGCCGATGAAGGAGTCGACTCCCGCAACGAAGACCCGAAGATTCGCTTCCGGGTGACCTTGGTCCAGCGCACGGAGCTCGACGAGCTCCTGCGAAGCCTCGGCAATCGCATTCAGATGGCAAAGGGCCACCGCCGAGTAGTACAACGCCCGACCCTGGGCCCACGCCGGGACGGGGTGCGGGGTGTGGAGGAGACGTTGGGCGGATCGGTGCACTTCGGCGTTGTTCCCCTCGCGGACCGCTACCATCGTCTCCGCTAGATCGATCCGGAACCGTTCGGAGACCGGTAATCCTCCCGCGTCGGTCCCGATCTTTCGCAGTTCCTCGATCAGCGGCCGCGCCTCTTTCGGATTCAAATTGGCCAACGGGACCGCGAGATGTGCCTGCACCTCCCAACGCAGGGATGGTGAGAGGTCCAGTTCGAGCAAGGATTGGAGCAGCCGTACCAACTCGGTCGAGGAGCCCATGCTCATCTCGAGGTCCTCGGCGAGCTGGAGCCCCTCTCGCACCCGCTCCTCGTTCGTCGCCCCGGAAGCGTCCAGGAATTCCTGGAGCCATCGGTGGTAACGTCCAACGGTCTCCAGCGACCTCGCTTGGAGCGCGACATGCATGGCCCGGCGGATCCAGTCCAGTCCGGGGTCCACCTGGCCCGCGTTATGATAGAGACGGGCTATGGTCTCCACCTCATCAGCCCGGTTCTGCGACCACCACTGGGCTAGTCTGGCCGCTTGGGAGGCCCGGGTACTTTCATCCATCCGTGCGAGGATCACCTCTTGCACCAGGTGGGGTGAAAAGGACCAACCGCGTCGCTCTCCAAAGGCCTTTCCGCTCCGGACCAATAGCTTACGGTTGCGCTCCAACCGGTGGAACTCTCCCGCAAGGGCCTCCTCCCGCATCCCGGTCACCCCGGCGAGAGGGGCCAGGTCGAACTCGCCCCCAATGATCGAAGCCCATTCGAGCAGCTTCCGGTCCTCCGGTGGGAGGGCCGAGATCTCCCGGGAGACCAGGCGTTGGATGCTCTCGGGCAGGAAGGGGGTCGGGGTATCCCGCTCTCCCAAAGCGCTCGGGCGAAGGATGGTCGCATGACCATCCTCGATCCGGAGCAGACCATCTTCGGAGAGATGGCGGGCAAGTTCTCGGAGGATGAAGGGGCTCCCTCCCGACCGCTCGAGAAGATGCTGGAACCCCGTCCCGTCCAGAGAGGTCGATAATGGCATGCCCAGCACTCGGGAGACGAACTCTTCGGCATCCGCTCCCTCCAATCCGTGCAAAACGATCCGACGGAGCGTGCCCTCCCGGTTCATCGCCTCAAGGATGTCTTCTTGGTGCCCTTCCCGGACCTCCTCCGGCGACCGACTTTCATCGGTCTGTAGCGTGGCGACGAGGACGACACCTAGGTTTCGAACGTTCCGGGCGAGGAACTGGAAGGTCCGCAGGGAATCTGGGTCCGCCCATTGCAGGTCGTCGATCACCAGCAACTGAGGATGGGTCCGAGAATCGTGATCGAGCATGTCCAGGTACTGCATCATCGCTTCAGTGGGGGTGGGCGGCGTGCTCGGTCGTTCCGAGTCTTCGGTCGGCAGGGCCCCGATCACTTCCCCTTCTCCCTCCAGCAGGTTCCGCTCCCGGCTCTCGAACGCTCCCGGGTTCACCGAAATGAGCAGGTGTCCGTTCGATTCCTCCGCTACGTCCCTGAGGTACTGGAGCAGCCGGAGGACCGCCGGGAACCCGTTCTGCGTGACGAGATACTCGATCGCGGTAAGAAGGACGATCCCTCCCTTCCGTTCTTGGTAGAAGCTCGCCAGACGCTCCCCTAGCGCATCAAGGTTCGAGGGGGAGATCGCATCCGGGCTTTCCATGCGTGTCAGCCAGTGAAGCCGCGCCTCGGAGGTCAGGGCGGGGTAGCGTTCCCTTAAGGTGGCCGGACGGTCGCGCGAGATCACCAGCATCGGGTGCGAGCGGGCCAGGCCCGCGCCTTCCGAGAGAAGGCCGGTAGGCTTGTCTTCCTCCACGATAAGGACGGAAGGCAGGGGGGTGGGGAAGGCGGGGCCCCCGCCATCCACTTTGCCTTCCCGCCGATGGAACAATTGGAGGAAGGGAAAGAGGGAGGTGTTCACCTCCTTCAAGCAGTAGCCCCAACGCGTGTCAAATCCCTCGGCCCGGGCCTTCTCTTGGACCTGCCGGGCAAGCCGGGACTTGCCAATCCCCGTCGAACCCTCGATCACCCAGGCGGAACCCCGGGAAGCCCGGGCCTCGTGAAGGATGCGCAAAAATTCGGCACACTCAGGGGTCCGGCCGATGAACGGAAGTTCCTCCCCTCCCGGTACATCGCTGCGGGCAGCCTTCCCCGGTTCCACGGACATCCTTTTAGTGATCTGCTCCGGGACCTCCACAGTCCGTCGGATGTATAACCACTTCCCGGTACGACCGTTCCGACGGGATCCTCCCCGGGGTCAGCTCAGCGTGGAGATCCTTTTACAGATTCAGAGATGCCAGACCGGTCCGCCGTAGCCATGAGGGTGCTCGTAGTTCTTACCGCTCCCGAACGGGTCGGGCCGCGGGGTCGGGGGACGCCCCTTCTTTTGGGCGAGGTACGCATCGATCGCTTCCGCCGCCTTGGAACCCGCACCCATGGCGTACACCACCGACTTGCCCCCGGAGGCAAAGACACCTTCGACACCGGTCATCCAGCCCTCCTTCTTTCCTTCGGGCCAACCCTTTGCGGTGCTGAACTCGAACTCTTCCGAGAAGCTCTTTGCGTCGGCCACCTCGCCGGCGGCCACGATGATCGTGTCGCACTCGATAGTGACTTCGGTCCCCGGGACCGGTACCACCGTGCGCTTGCCCTTCGCATCCGGTTCGGAGAAGGCCGTGCTCTGGACGACCAGCCCCTCCACGCGGTCCGTGCCCAAGATCTGGAGGGGCGCCCGGTTGTAGAGGAAATGGATCCCTTCGGCTTCGCTCCCGTCGGCTTCCTCAGCGCTCGCCGGCATCTCGTCCCGACCCCGACGATAGATGACGGTCACCTGCCCGTCCTGCGCCAGGCGCCGGCTCGTCCGGGCGGCGTCCATCGCCACATCCCCGCCCCCGATGACGACGATCTTCCGGTTGGTCCGACCGAACAGGCCCGTCGGCGATTCCCCGGTGTTCATGTCCAGTAGGAAGTGGAGTGCGTAGATCACCCCGGGAAGCTGCTCTCCGGGGACATTGAGGAGCCGCGGACGGTTGGCGCCCACCGCCAGGTACACGGCATTGAAACCCTCCTTGATTAGTCCCTCAGGGGTAAAGTCGACGCCAGCCTTCTTCCCATAGATGAAGGTGATGTCGAGGTGGCGGAACCGCGCAAGGTCCGACGAAAGATCCGGTTCTTCGAGATGATATCTCGGGATGGTCTGGATCTGTCCGCCAGGGAAGTGTTCCATCTCGTAGACCGTGACGGAATAGCCTCGGATGGCGAGCTCCCATGCAGCCATCAGCCCTGCCGGTCCGGCGCCCACCACCGCGACCCGCTCATGCTTCGGTGGGAGGGACACGTAGGTAAGGTCGGATGCTCCGAACTCGAGCGCCGCCCGCTTCAAGTGGCGGATGGCGATCGGCGTGCCCCGGCTTCCCATCACGCACTCTTCCTCGCAGTAGTGATAGCACGTCTTGCACAGGACCGAGGCGAAGGGATTATCGCTCAGGATCAACTTCGCGGCCTCGTCGAACTTTCCCTGGCCCACGAGGCCGGCATACCCCCGGCAGTCTTGGGTGATGGGGCAGGCTTGGACGCAGAACGGCATGTCGCATTGGAGGCAACGCTGACCTTCGATGACCGCCTCTCCTCGGGAGTACGGTTCGGTGATCAGGCGAAACGACGTGGTGCGGTCTTCAAGAGGGATCTCCTCGATCGGGACTCGGATGTACCTACCTACCATGGCCTGCCACCCCGCTCGTTGGGTACACCATCGTTGGGAGTCTTAAACATTGCGCCTAAACTTCGCTACAAGAACCGGTCAGCCCGGTACCTTCCACCGAACGGAGGTCCCGCCCCGGAACGGGTCGCCGTCTCTCGGGCGAATTCAAGCGGTCTTCTTCCAGGGCGGGACGTGCGGGCCCGTTGGGTCCCGCAGAAAGCGGAGGAGTGCCGGGGCCACTGTGTGGAGCTTCCCCAGGCTACGGAAGCCCCCCAGTCCCCGGAAGTGGCGATACACTTCCCGCATGTATTCGAGTTCAAGCCCGGCGGCTTTCATCCCCCGGGGGCGAGGGGGGGATCGGAGTCCCGGGTCTTCTCCCAGGTTGCTTCCGTCTCCGATTCCGGACCGGTGTGCGGCAACTCCGGGTGGCCGTCCACTCTCAGCAAGTTGCCACCGGTGCCCCGGGTCAGGAGCGAAGAGGGCGCTCGGCCCGTTCAGGGTGTGGGCTGTGGTTCGCCCGTCGGCATAGCCTAGCGTCATCTCCCTGTTCCCCCCCTACAAGGAACATTCCGAAGTCGCCATTTAAACCCCAGTCCGATTCTCAAGTGTTGAAATTGAACCCGCTGCAACCCTCCCTAAGCCTCATACCTGCGTATGCCTTCGCCGCCCCCCATGAAGGTTGGCGTGTTGGGAAGCGGGGACGTGGGGCGCACTTTGGCCCAAGGGTTTGCCGCCCGAGGGCATGATGTGAAGCTGGGATCACGGAGCCCGGAGAGCCCCAAGCTCCGGGCCTTCCGTCAGAAGGCCCGGGGGAACATCTCGATCGGCTCCTTCCGTGCCGCTGCGGAGCACGGGAAGATCGTGGTGCTCTCGGTACACGGGGATGCGGCCGAGGCCGTACTCGACGCGGTGGGACCAGAGGCCTTCGCCGGAAAGCTCGTGATCGACACCACGAACCCCCTCGATTTCTCCGGAGGGGCCCCGACCCTCTTCGTGGGGCTCACGGATTCCTTGGGGGAGCGGGTCCAGCGGAAGATCCCCCAGGCCCGCGTGGTGAAGGCCTTCAACACGGTCTCGAGCGAACAGATGTTCGAACCGACCCTGCCGGGGAAGCGCCCGGAGATGCTCATTTGTGGCAACGACGCGGCCGCGAAACGTCAGGTCGCCCGTATCGTGCGGGAGTTCGGGTGGGCCGGTGTGCTCGACATCGGGGGCATCGAGGGAGCCCGATGGCTGGAACCCCTCGTACCACTCTGGGTGCGTCTGGGAACGAAGCTCCATACCTGGAAGCACATGATCCGGATCGAACGCCCGTAGCGTCCAAACGCTACGGTGTGTGCGGAGCCGAAGCCGCAACGCCAAGCTTCGCCAGGCCCCGGGCTTCCTGGGACATCTTGATACGTTTCCCGATGAGCCAACGTAAGTTGCCGATCCCGTCCTCCCAGCTCGAGAGCTTCGGCTGCCCCCAGCGCTCGGCGTAATGGATGGGGATCTCCTCGAACTTGAACCCGTGGAACAAGACCTCGAGTTTGATCTCCTCAGAGAACGGCATGCCGTCCTGGGTGAGTCGGAGGGTCGGGAGGATGCTCCGGCGGAAGACCCACATGCCGCTCTGGGAGTCGGTGAGCACCCGTTCCGGGACGCCCTTGAGCACCTCATGGAAGAGCACGCGCATGGCCGAATTGAGGACCCAGTTCCCGATGCGGTGCTCGGTCGTCATCGCCTTGCGTTCCATCAAGGTCAACCGGTCGCCGCTGATGAAATCGAGCTTCATGTGGATGAGACGCTTGAGCATCCACGGGATCTCGGAGGCGGGGTACGTCCCGTCCCCATCCATCGTGGCGATGAAATCTCCGGTGGCGTGCGCGAACCCGGTGCGATACGCCCGTCCGTAGCCCCGGCGCCGCTCAGTGACGACCCGGGCCCCTTTTTCCTTGGCGATGTCGACCGTCCCGTCCGTGGATCCGCCATCAATGACGAGAACCTCCCACTCGATCGGTTCGTTCGGGAAGAGCTCCCCGGTCTCCTTCTCCTGGACCTCGTGAATCGAGTCCAAGGTGTAGCCGATGCCCTCCCGTTCGTTGAGCGTGGGAATGATAAGCGAGACCCGCATGGGTTGAGTAAGACAATACGCGGGAAAAGGATAAATGGTTTCTGTTAGGGCGCCCCAGCATTGGACGTTCGGGACCACGGCGGATATGGGCATCGGTGCGGAGGCGCCGACCGTGGACGACCTGTACGCCGAGATGGGCCGGGCCCTGTTCTCCGTCATGACCGACCTCTCCACCATCCGCCCCCGGGTGCAACGGTCGTTCGATGTGGAGGCTGCGGACCCGGCCGGCCTCCTCGTCGCGTTCCTCTCGGAGCTTCTCTTCCTGCGCGATAGCGAAGACGTGGTGTTGGGTGAGTTCTCGACCCATGTGACCGGGGGACACCCCTTTCGACTCCACGCAGCCGTGCGGGGCGAGCCCTGGGACCTCGCGCACCATCCCCGCCATATCGAGGTCAAGGCGATCACCCTTCACCAGGTCGAGGTCGACCTCCGAACACCCCGGGCCCGGGTGATCCTCGACATCTAGTGTGTGGCACCGCCCGAAGGAACGGTTTATCTGGGTGAGGCATTTCCGGGGAGCGATGGCCGAACCCGTGCGCATTCCCTTCCGCTCCCGGACGAAAGGTCCTTTCCACCGCCGATCGCTGGCCGGGTCGAGTTCGTGCCATACGAGAGTCGTGCCCTGAAGGAGAACCCGCTGGGGGACCCCTTCGTCCGTGACATCGCGCTGTATCGCCCCCCTTCGGGTCGTACGGAAGGCAAACCTTTGCTCCTTCTCCTCACCGGATTCACAGGGGCTGGTTGGATGCACTTCCCCCACCGGAACCGTTACCTATCGGAGACGTTCCCCCAGGTCATCGAACGCTTGCAGCGCACCGGGGCCTGTCCGGAAGCCGTGGTCGTCGCACCGGATGGGATGTCCATGCTGGGGGGAAGCCAATACCTGAACTCCACCGCGACCGGCGCCTACGAGGACTACATTGTCGAGGATATCGTCCCTTGGGCCAAGGAGCGATATCGGACGGGGGCGGTCGGCGTCCTCGGGCATTCGAGCGGTGGGTATGGCGCCCTCGTGCTTCCCCTGCGCCACCCTCGGATCTTCTCGGCGTTGCTGGCCTCGGCTCCGGATTCTCAGTTCGAGTACTGCTACCAACCGGATTTCCCGAAGGCGGTCCGGGTCCTGAAGGAACGGGGTGGGCCGACCCGATTCCTCGAGTGGCTTTTCACGACCCCGCCCGCGATCGGTTCCGCATCGCCGGTCGGCGCCACGCTGAACACATTGGCCATGGCTTCATGTTACTCCCCGACAATTGGTATGCCTGGCGCCTTCGACCTTCCGTTCGCACCCGAAACAGGGGCGATCGACGAGACCGTGTGGCGTCGTTGGCTCGCTTGGGACCCTGTGCGCATGATCCGGAACGAAGGCATGGCGGGTGTCGTGCGCGGGATGCGTTCGATCCAGGTCGGTGGCGGGCTGAGCGACGAGTGGTTCCTCGACGTGGGGGCGCACCGGTTCGCCGAAGAGGTGCGGGCCCTGGGCGGCACTGTACGGGAAGAGTACCCCCCCGGGACCCACGGGGATGTTTGGCCCATCCTGCTTGAACGGTTCCTTCCCGACATGGTCCGGGCGTTAGGCGGGGAGTAGCATCACCTTCATCTATATTGGTGGGTTGCTATATTGGGTTCCCTTTCATGGCCACGAGTCCGGTGACGGATTGGGTCGTTTCCGTCCACTCCGGTCCCTCCAGCCTTGAGAACCTGACGGCCACCTTGGTGGCGTGGGCCCGCCGCCGGGCGCTGGACCCCCGGGGATTCCAGCTGTGGTACGAGCACGACGGTCGTCTCCTCGTCCTCCGGGGATTCACCCCCCATCTCCTCTCCGACTTCCTCGCTTACGCCCGGTCCCAGACGATCCCCCCCCTCGTCTACGGTCCGGCGAGCCAGCGGGTCTCGACCCCATCTCCCCTTCCTTCCCCCCCACCCGCGCCGCCGCCCCCGGCCCCCCCTCCGCCTCCACCCGCGGATGCATCGCCGCTCATGCACGGCGTTCTCCAGGTCCTCACGGACCGGGAGACGGCGGTGAAGCCCGTTGAGAACTGGTTGATGGAGATCTTCGGCACGCTCGACATCAAGGAGGCGGACGTTCTTTGGTCCCTCTACCTCTCGACCCAGACCGACGTCCTGCCTTCGCTCGTGGCCCTTGCAGCCACGCCTTCGCTTCGGATGGAAGGATCGAAGATCCTGGGGGTGCCCGAGGAACTGCTGCCGCCGATCATCCTCGCATCGAAAGATGCCAAGCCGGAAGCGCCTTCGGCGGGAGGGGAGGCCGGCGGCGCCTCGGAGTCCAAGGTCCACCTCGAAACCTATCAGCGGGTGCTCGCCTCGAACGCACACCACTGGGAGAACGTGATATCCCGGATACGCGATCATCCCGTGAAAGAAGGGCAGATGTCCGCGGCCGTTCTTCTCGACGAGAGCGAGGGCAAGGTCACATGGGTGTTCCCACGTACGGCCTCTCCCGTGGTGCGCGCGGTCTCTGCGGGGGTCCTGCACCTGTATGAGGGGAACGGCACTGGAAAGTCCCCCCCGCAGAAGGCCGTCCTCGACACGGTGGCCGTGGCGTCCCGGCTCACCCGGTCCCTCGGGCTCTCGATCAAATGGTACCTCGTCTTCTCCGGAAAGGGGTTCGAGACCGTCGACGATGAAGGTCCGCCGACTCCGAAGGACGTTCGGGCCATCGAAGGGCTGCTCAACCGCTACGGGGGTGTGCCTGCGTTCCTCAACGCGGGCAAACCGAAAAAGGCCCCGCGTGGCCCCGGGCGGACGGCCAAGAAGCCTCTTGCGAAGCCCGCGTAGGGCGGGACCCGGCCCTCGAAGTTCCCCTCAATGATGGTCGGGTAGGGATTCGAGCCACTTCTCGGCGTCCATTGCGGCCATGCACCCCATGCCCGCGGCGGTCACCGCCTGTCGGTAGCGGGGGTCCGAGACGTCACCGCAGCCGAAGATGCCCTCGACGTTCGTGTAGGTCCCGTTATGGAGCTTGAGATACCCTTTGGCATCGAGGTCCAGATGGCCTTTGAACACATCGGTGTTGGGACGGTGTCCGATGGCGATGAACAACCCGTCTACTGGTGCTGAGTAGGACCGCCCCTCCTTTACATCGCGTAGCTTGAGCCCGGTCACCTCCTTCTCATTGCCCACCACCTCTTCGACCACGGTGTTGAAGGCGATCTTGATCTTGGGATTGGACCGGACCTTGTCCTGCATGATCTTGCTGGCGCGGAAGCTGTCGCGCCGGTGGACGAGCGTCACTTGGGAGGCGAACTTGGTCAGGAAGGTCGACTCCTCCATCGCCGTGTCCCCTCCCCCGACGACATAGACGTTCTTTCCCTTGAAGAAGAACCCGTCGCAGGTGGCGCACGCGCTCACTCCCTTGCCCTGGTACTTTGCCTCTCCCGGAACGTCGAGCCAGAGCGCGGAGGCCCCGGTGGCGACAATGACGGCGTCCGCCCGGAGCTCCTCGCCCGAGCCCCCTTCAAGCCGGAACGGGCGATGGGAAAAGTCCACCTTCGCCACATCATCCTCGAGCATGACCGCACCGAAGCGTTCGGCCTGCTTCCGGAAAAGATCCATGAGCTCCGGGCCCATCACACCCTGCGGGAATCCCGGGAAATTGTCCACGTCCGAAGTGATCATCAACTGGCCTCCGGCCGGGACCCCCGTGAACATGACCGGGGAGAGGTTTGCCCGGCCGGCATAGATCGCCGCGGTCAATCCCGCGGGTCCGCTCCCGATGATCGCTACCTTGGCCTTGCGTGGTTCGCTCATGGTCTTGTTCACACCCAAAGCCCCCTTAAAGGTCGCGCCGCATCCAACCCGGAGCACCCGGGGCCCTCTCCGCGGATTGTTCGTGCTCCCGGTCTCACACCGGGATGGGGGAGATGATGTCACCCACCGTGGCCCGCGCAACGACCTCGTAAGGAAGGTCCCGGAGGGGGATCCTGAGAGCGAGCGCCCGGTGACCCGGCTGGACCTCGGCCATCTCCGGCTTTCGGATCAACTCCCAGGGATTCACGAAGACCGACCGGACGATCGTCTCGGGCGTGACTGCCGCATGATGGAGGCGGGATGCGACATAGGCGAATTCCATCTCCCGAAAAAGATCAGGGAGATTGAACATGACGTTGTCGGTTCCCAACAGGAACGGGATCCCGAGCTTCTCGGCCCAATGCAAGGGTGGTATCCTACCGAAGAGCGCATTCGAGCGGGGACAGAACGCGACCGCGACCCCTGCATCGCGCACGCGTTCCAGGTCCGGCTCCGAAGCCATCGTGAGGTGGACGAGAAGCGATGGTTTGAGGGCGAGGATCGGGTCGATCGCCTCCCGCTCATCCTCGGAAGCATGGAGCGCCAGGAACTTTCCCCGGCGGGCCGCCTCATGCGCTGCCCGCTCAAGGCCGTCCGGGGGGAGGTCCTTGTACGCGCTCAGCCCAAGCCCATCCGCCCTCGTCAGCACACGACCCACCTCTTCTGGATCTTGGATGTTCCGGGGTCGGCCCAGCGTGAAGAGGTGGAGCGGCAGGTCCCTTCCCGCTTCCTCAAGCTCGGCGATGCCATCCACGGATTCCTCCCGAAAGTCGAGAGTTCCCCCCGTACCACCCCCCTCCATCCCGCGCAGGGTTTCCCGCATCGCCTCCACCTTCTCGTTCCGAGGGGTCGAGGCCAGGAGCCGGTGCTTGAGCCCGTGCGGAGGTCGTACCACTTCAGCCAGAGGTGGGTGAGGAGGTTCCCGTCCCCATATCGCATCCCCGAGGTGGGTATGCCCGTTGCACATGAGGGGCAGGACGGCCCCACGGACTACCCGATGCGGAGTGAGGCCCAGGGTGCCCTCCTTGCCCCGCTCCACGACCCGTCCCCGATCGTCAAAGAGCACGTACCCGGGTCCTACCCCCTCCCGGTCAAAAATCCTACCCACAACGGCGATCATCGACAGGATCTCGGCACGGGTCCAAAAGGTAAAGCGTTTTTCCAGACCAATACGCGCAAGATGCCCTCCCTGAAGGTGTAAACTTCACGAGGGAGGCGGCCCTGCCCTCCCTCAGGGGGGTCCTCGGGGAGCCCCCTTCCCGTCAACCGTAGCCATAGAACTCTTCGGTCCGGATGTCCGCGTCCTTCACATCGTTCCCGGTCAATAGCGTACGCAGTGCATAGACCATGGCCGGAGGGCCTGCCAAATAGTAGACAGGAGCCATCCCTGGGTCCCGGTGCCGGAGCACCATTGCGAGATCGATCGGACCCCGTTCCCCCTTCCACGGGCGGAGGGACCGTTCCGTTTGCGTCATCGTGGCGACGAGGGTAAAATGTGGGTTGCGACTTTCAAGCTGCGGGAGCTCGTCGAGAAAGGCCGCGTCCTCCGGGCGGCGGTTCGAGTAGAACAGGACAATCCGATGCGGTAGGCCCCGGTGGGCGGCATCCAGGAGCATGCTCCGAAAAGGGGTGATGCCGATACCTCCGGCGAGGATTGCCACGGGCCGTTCGGGTCCCTCCGGGAGGACCAGCTGCCCCTGGGGAGGTCCGATCAAGACCTCTCCTCCTACCGGCAGGCTTCCTAGGGCCCGCTTGTAAGAACTGTCTCGCATCCGCGTGGCCACCATCAAGGTTCCCTCGTGGGGTGCGCTCGCGATGGAAAACGTGTGCGTGGCCTCTTGCGAACCCACATCCTTCAAGGCCGGTAGCGTGACATCCATGGACTGCCCGGCCCGGAACTGGTACCCCCGAGGCTTCTCGAATTCGAAGGCGAGTGTGCGTTCCGCGACCTCCCGTCGACCGAGCAGGTGAACCGTGCTTGTCGATCCCTCCCAGTCTGTGCCCAACATTCCACCCCGCTACCTTCCAAGGGAGAAGCAGTTCCACTGGATAAGGTCGTCTCTGCCCGCTCGAGGTCAGCTCGGGCGAAATCTTCGAAGGATAGTCATTCTCTCAGCCTCGGTGCCAATCCTCCGAAATAGGGTGGAGGCACTAGGAACCTCGGGGTTCGTCATCCCCTATAGGGATCGAGCCGCGATCACAGCGACAAGGTTTCCGACCCCTCAAACACCCGGACCTGTGGGAATCGGTTCCCGAGGTCCGTCACTTCCGTCCCGACGGTTCCTTCGGACATCATGGAAAGGGTTGCGGGAGTGGCGCTCGTGCGCCGCTCCCATCCCCGCATAGGGGACCTCGATGAGAGGTACCCTACGAGATGGACACGCCACCGATGTTCGGTGTGAACGTCGCCATCACTTCGCCGTTCGCGAGCACCATCACGTGCAGGCTCGAGGCCAAGTCGATGTCGATGCTCACGAAGGTGGTCGACCCGCTCGTCACCGCAAAGTTGCCGTGGATGTCCGCGGTCGGCCCCATCACCGTGGCATTGGCCTCTAGTCCGCTCGTGGTCTCAAACGAGACGTTCGAGATGGTCAGTCGGATCATCTCGTAGCTCCCGGCCGGCAAGGTCAGGAGGCCGATGGTCTTCGCCATGAGCGTTCCGTTCATCTTCGCGACGTTCAGCATCGCGGATGTGTGGAGCTGGGTCCAGCCCGAGCCCGACACGTTCGATGCGTGAACGCTCACGGAGGTGAAGGTCACCCACACGTTTGAGACGTTCGCGTTCGGTGCGTCGTGCACCAGCACGTCCATCTGACCGACCCCCCCACTTCGTGCGAAGGGGGGTGCGCCGACCAGATAAAGCGTCGACAGCAACACAGCGAGGATCGCCGCGATGCCGAGGGACGCCGTGACGGCCCTCTTTTTTTCGAACATGCCCGTTCCAGACCTCGGCTGCATAATCATACTGCGTCCAATCAGCCCCGGGGCCGATTGGACATCCCCACTGGGTGCCTCAGGGATGATCGTGCCCCGCCACCAGGGACGCATAGCGGTGCTCCAGCTGGGGGGTCACCCCGCTCGAGGGCGTAGCCAAGGTCTCGATCTCGGTCAGGTACTCCCCCAAGACCTCCATCACGCCTCGATGACGGCCCGAGGCGGAGGAGGGGATCGGTCGGGACTGCCCGATCATGGCGAGCAGAATTGTTCCTCCCCCATCGACCAGAAGGAAGGGGAAGACCCGGGCCTCACCGGTGAGGGCGGAGAGGAACTCCGGGAGCGGCCGCCCCCGGGACCTCCCGACAAGGAAGACGATCTGATCCGCCATCCGACCTTCGAACTCGGGGAGGTTCCAGGGGCGCAGGAAGGTCCGTACTCCCACCCACTCCTGCTCGATCACCCGTCGGGTGCGCCGAGGGAGCCCGATGAGCCCTCTGCGAAAACTGGTCAATCGCACGGTCTCCCTTAAGATCGCGCTCTCGCGGGTCGAAGGGGGCCGATGAAGGGAGCTCCGGGGGACCGGGACCGGGTAGGCTACGAGGGAACCGTTCCCGATGAGATGGCTCCAGGCGCCCTCGAAATCGAAGTAGATGGGCACCTCCTCCCGTGTGACCCCTCCTTGCACGAGGTGCGCACGCGCGTACCACTCGGGGCGACGATTGCGTTCGGCGAACGCAGTCGCTTCCTCTTCGTCGCGGTGGAAAGCCACGGCGAAAACCGCTTGGGGCAGGAGCCAAAGGTTCGTGGCGTGGGGCTCGCGCGCCACCGCCTGGATTGCTTGCGTCCGTCGCTCGGCAAAGGTCGAGCCGAGCAAGACCGATATCCGATTGAAGCCGAGGGCGGCCGGATCCGGCACAAAGCACTCTTGGAGCCATCCTTGACGTTCGACCCGGGTGCGGATCGCGTGGTAGGTGGAACGAGAAAGGCCCGATTGTATCCGTCGAGGCACTTCGGGTCCGGCCGGATACGAAAGGCTGGCCAGCAGGAAACGGGCCTCGGCGGGAGTCATAGGTCGCCGTTCCTCCGATGCCGTACCGTCCACGAACGGTGCTCCCGGAGTGGACAAGCCCTTATTTGGGCCTCCGCCCATAGTTTCCCTTCATGAACCGGTCCCGAGCACCCGGTAAGGTTCTGGGAGTCGTAGCGTTGCTCCTCTCCACGTTAGGGGCCGGGGGAGGGGTCATGCTGGTGGTCCCCTCGCCCGCTTTAGCCGTGCCGCACTCCACCGCATCCCCGGCGACCTGGGCGTACATCGAGAATACCTCCCAACCGTTCTCCACACCGGCGCTCGGGGGGACCGCCTACGGGGAGTTCGGCCTGGAAGGGGTCGGCATATGGGGTCAGACGAACCTCTCGCCGACGTCCGAGGCTCTTTCCTTCCAAGGAGCCACGGTAGTCCAGTATGCAGAGGATTACTGCATTTCCAACTGCTCCTCTGCATCGCTCGAATGGAATACATCAGTTTTGGTGGCGGAGAGCGTCTCTTTCGTGGAGAACCTGAGCGGTCCCATGGAGGTCCCCTTGACCCCCGGGGCTGTCTCTGCCCTGAGCCTTACGTCCTCTTATGGAACGATAACTTATAACTTGACAGTCATATCTTCGCACAAGTTCGGCACCCCCGGAACAAGCGGGGTGGACATTGGCGGAAAGCCCTCCTATGTGACGCTAGGGGAAAATGGGTCGTTTTCCCTAGGGTTGGACCAACCCCTTCCCATCTTGCCCCTTTCCCTTGTTCCGGGTACCTCGTTCTCGGCCTTCGCCGGGTACCATCTGTCGGGTTCCGTATCTGGACACTATGACTACAGATTCCCAGCCGGAATCAACGCGACGAACGGGGGGGGCTCATCGCACCGAGGGACATTCGGCCCAGAGGGTCTTCCGGGTGCACAAGGAACGCTGGGTCTGTCTCTTACCGAGGGGAACACAAGCATTGTGGGAGGGAATACGTTGGGTACCCTGTCCGGCACGGTGCTTCAAGGACCTTTCGAGTTTCTGGACGGTGCCCTGGTGCCCGTCCCGTTGGAACTGTTCGCTTCGGGGGTTCCCTTCTTCATCCAACCACCTGCCTTGCTCGGGACGATAATCTCCAACTCGACCAATGTGTATCTCGGACCGACGGCGGGCGGGGCGGTGGAGACCGCGACTGTGGGAACCCAGTACTTGGCAAAAATGGAAGTGCCCCTGGGACCGGCGCCCAATGCGAGCACCCGCTCCGTGGCCATCTTCTCCACCAATGTGACGGGAAGTCCCGACCCGGTTTCCGACGCAGCGGATCGGCTCTCCGGGCTGACCCCTGCCCCGCAAGGTGTCCTACCCACCGTTTCGATCCCATCGTCCTTGGCCGTGGATGTGTGGATCGCGGCCAGCGCTACGTTTGTCGCTGTAGTGATAGTCTCGGGCCAGGGTCGGAAGCGGAAGGTCTTACGGCCCTCCGCAACATCCGCATCGACGGTTCCCTCATCACCCCAAGGGATGGTAACTTCGGCGCATCCGCCCGAGTCGAAGGACCCGATCGAGAACGTCTGGTGAAGGTGGAGTCCGTAGGGTCCGCCACCCTCTATGCGCGGATCGGGTACCTGACGGAAAGCCTGATAGTCGCCACTAGGTTAGCCCCCGGCGGTAATGGACGAGTATCATCAGGGGGCGGTAACCCCCTGGGCCACGGTGGGGGCGTATGTCCTCCTCACGATCGTCGTCGCCGTCTTGACCTTGGACCGTTCGATACCGGAGTATGCGGGTCTCTTCCTTGGCGGGTTGCTTGTGCTGTACCTGGGCCGGTTGCTCTCACTGAGCTACTCCATCCGGGACGGGGTATTGCGGGCCCAACGGCTCTTCGGAACTCGGCATGCCGAGCTCAAGGACATCCGCAAGGTGGAGCCACGGTCGCTCCGGGACATTTCCCCGGTGTCCTTCGTGGGCGGGTGGGGGTGGCGGTCCCGGATGTGGTCCCCCGTCATCGGGAACTTCGACAATCTCTCATCGATACACCGGGGACTGATGATCTACGCAGGCGAGGTCCCGTTCTTCATCAGCCCCCGGGACCCGGACGCCTTTTTAGATGTGCTGCAAAAGGAGACCGGTGAGAGTTTGATACCGGACTAATGGCCCTGGGTTCTTCTCTTCGAACCGGGGCATTCGAGGAATCGTCGGTACGTCCCAAAGCACTGCTCGAGAGAACGGAGGTCCACATACTCGTCGGTCCCATGCACTCCGCCCCCGCCCGGCCCATAGATGATGGTGGGAGCGACCCGGGCATAGGCATTGAAGTCACCGACAGCGTGCTCGTGCATCAAGAGAGTCCTTCCGACCCCTCCGCGCGCCGTCGCATCCAGCCACCTTCGGACGAGCGGAGTACGATTCGCACGATAGGGGTCAGGCCACGGTGTGGATCGCGGTACGAGGGCCAGCGAGGACTGGACCCCAGGGAACCTTCCCCGGGCAGTACGAAGTCGCCGGTGGAGCCACGCATCTCCCCTGCGCTGGACAACCCGCGTACGGAACACCTGCTCGAACCGTGCCCGAGCCCCGGTGGGCAAGCTCACGCCCCCTCCTCCAGTGGTGTGTAGTTCGGTCACCGAAAGGCTCGCGGGGACGCCCGAGAAGAACGTTAGCAACGCTTCGACTGGGTTTGGCTTCCGGTCCAGATCGCCTTCGGCGTGGCCTCCCCCAGAGTGGAAGCTCACCTCCCAGGCCCGTCGGCCCGAGGCCGACAAGGCCACATGCTCCCATGTGGGTTCAGGCACGATGATGAGATCGGGGTGGAACCACCTTTCCCGCACCAGGCCCCAGGCTCCTGAGGAATCTCCCTCTTCGTCCGTCGTTACGATGAGACCGATGTCGAAGTCCGGAGGTACCGGCCCGTGCCGAAGGAGCCAAAGGCAGGTGGCCAGACCCGAATGCATATCCAGCGTTCCCCTTCCGTAGAGCCTTCCCCCCTGAAGCGTACCCGGAGGGTACCGGTCCTCGGTCGACCGGGAGACCGTGTCGATATGCGTACCGAACAGGACGAGGGGAAGTTCCCGCCGATGTTGCGGGAGGTAGACCTCGGCGTTCGGCACCGTACGGACCACCCACGGGGCGGCATGGTCCCCTTGACCCATCAGGTACCTGCGGACCTCGGCCAATCCTCGGGCTGGAGAACTGGATGTGTCAAGCCTCGTCAGCCGGCGTACAAGACTATACAACTCCCTGTGTGTTCGGGATTTCAAGCGCCCCTCACCCGGGCTCGGCAAACCCGAAGAGCTTTTGATGGGGCGCTCTACCTTGGATGGCCAGAGAGCGTGAAGGTCGGGCTGCTCAAAGAGGGGAAACTGGTCATGGCGGAGGCCCCGGAGCCCCAGCTCTCCGGCGGGGACATGGTGGTCTCCATGCGCGCGTGCGGACTCTGTGGGAGCGACATCGAGAAGATCCGGGGACATTACGGGGCGACCGGACGTATCGGGCATGAGCCCGCGGGAATCGTCCGTTCCGTCGCTCCCGGAGTCTCCGGCTTTTCTCCGGGCGACCGGGTCTTCGTGCATCATCATGTACCCTGCTACACGTGCGAAGTCTGTCGCGCGGGCTCGTACACCTTCTGTCCGAGCTACCAGAAGACCAACATCGAGCCGGGCGGGTTCGCAGAGGCGTTCCGGGTCCCACCGGAGAACGTGGGCCGTGGGGCGGTCCTCCCCCTCCCACCCTCGATGAGCTTCGAAGAGGCCACGCTCATCGAACCTCTCGGATGCTGCCTCACGGCACTCTGGTCGACCCGGTTCCGTCCCGGGGACAGCGCGCTCATTCTCGGACTAGGGCCGATCGGTCTTCTCTACCTCCGGTTGTTGCGCACCGCGGGTGCGGGGCGGCTCGTGGGCGGCGATGTGTCCGCATTCCGCCGGAAGATGGGCGAGGCGTCCGGTGCCGACCGAACGTTCGACCCCACCCGGGAGCCCGTCGATGCATCCGGGGGGTTCGACCTGGTCGTCGTGGCGACCAGTGCCACCGCCGCGGTTGCGCGGGGGTTTACCGATGTGAGACCGGGTGGCACGCTCAACCTCTTCGGCCTTCCTCCCGAAGGTTCGCAGCTCCCCGTGGATCTCCAAAGGCTTTACCTAAAGGGGGTCCGCCTCATCCCATCGTACGCCACCACCGAGCACGGGACAAACCGGGCCCTCGAGCTCATCTCGAGCGGCCGGGTGCCCGTCCGGGACCTCATCACGCATCGCGTCCCCCTGTCCGATCTCCCCCGGGCGGTGGAACTGGCGGCGCAGGTCGAAAGCACTATCAAGATTGTAGTTACTGCTTAATCGGTAGTGTTATATAGCTCCGGGGGCTCGGACCTCCCGGTGAAACAAGATGTCTCGACTAGTGCAACATGATGCCGTAGGGCCAGCGATCGTCAAGGTGGGCGACAAGACATTGGGGATCTGCCAGTGCGGGCTCAGCCGTACGAAGCCCTTTTGCGATGGCTCCCACAAGAAGGTGACGGACGAGAAGCCGGGTGTGATCTATCTCTACGACCTGGAAGGCCACCGCATCGTTCTCCACGACGAGTTCCCTACCCCGAAGCAGGTCTTCGAGAAGTAAGCACTTCTCGGTAGACCGCAAGGTAGTGGTCGACCACGACGTCCCAGTCCCAGCGACGGGGCTTCTGGAAGCACCTTCCAGAAGCCTCAATTGCGGTAGATTCTAGACTGGGGAGTAGTGAGTGGACAGAGGATTCTGCTGGGGATTCGGTTTCACTTTCGTGGCCATACCCTTTACGCCTTCCAAGTTGCCACGTAGAAACAGCTTTAGCCTCAAACACTCTCTAGATATCACTCCAAGGTACAGGGGATGAGAGTGTGTTCTCCGGTCGGCGTTAGTGTTGTAGCATTGTGTCTGTTAGCCATACTCATGTTGGTTACTTCAGCGGTTTTTCCGATTCCAGGTTCATCCGTTAGTACCAGCGCGAATGACCTTTCGAGACAGCGGAGTGGCGTGGGTCTTGAGGCGAAGAACTCTCCTCGAGCCTTGACGCAGATCACGGGTCAATCAGGCAGTCGCCATTCAGCAATCCAGCCTTTGCAACGCGCATTGTTGTCCTCATCGAAGAACCCTTCGACTATGAGTTTTGCAAGCACTTCGAGTGGCTCAGGATGGACTGTATTTCCGACGTTCCCCGCAGTGTTGGGGTACGTTTCCATGACCTACGACCAAGCCGATGGTTATGTTGTGCTGTTTGGCGGTACTAGCTCAATGGCAGATTCGAACGAAACTGCGACGTATTCGAATTCCGCATGGCATGCCTTGACACCGAAAACATCTCCGTCTGCCCGGGCAGCGGCCATGATGACCTATGATGCAGCCGACGGGTATGTTCTCCTCTTTGGGGGGAGCAATGGTACGGGTGCATTGAACGACACTTGGGAGTTCAAGGCGGGACAGTGGACCCGGCTTTTCCCCACGGTCTCACCTTCGGCGCGGTCGGATGCGCTCATGACCTACGATACCGTCGACGGGTACGTCCTTCTTTTTGGTGGGGCAAGTGCAAGTGGGGTTCCACTGGGGGACACTTGGGAGTTCAAGGGAGGGCAATGGACGCAGCTTCACCCAGCGAGCTCGCCATCTGCGCGGTCTCAGTCCGTGATGGCATACGACGCTGCGGATGGGTATGTTGTCCTGTTCGGGGGCACGGCGGGGTCCGGGTATTTTGCCGACACGTGGGCCTTCAGTGGGGGGCAGTGGAGACAGTTGCACCCCACGGTCGTACCACCCGGTAGGGGGAACTCCCAGATGTCCTATGATGCGCAAGACGGTTATGGGGTGTTGTTCGGTGGGTACAACAGCTCGTTGTCGTACATGAACGACACTTGGGAGTTCAAGGCGGGGCAATGGAGCCAAGTGACGACGGTGGTGGCGCCCGGTCCGAGGGTGGGGGCGGGAATGACGTATGATGCGGCGGACAAGTATGTGGTACTGTTCGGCGGGAATGCCTACGGCGCTCCGACGTACTCAGACACCTGGAGCTTCACTCTGGGCAAATGGAGCAATCTTGACATATCTAGCGGTCCCACCGCACGAGGTGCCCCATCAATGACCTATGATGCAGCCGACGGGTATGTTCTCCTCTTTGGGGGGAGCAATGGTACGGGTGCATTGAACGACACTTGGGAGTTCAAGGCGGGACAGTGGACCCGGCTTTTCCCCACGGTCTCACCTTCGGCGCGGTCGGATGCGCTCATGACCTACGATACCGTCGACGGGTACGTCCTTCTTTTTGGTGGGGCAAGTGCAAGTGGGGTTCCACTGGGGGACACTTGGGAGTTCAAGGGAGGGCAATGGACGCAGCTTCACCCAGCGAGCTCGCCATCTGCGCGGTCTCAGTCCGTGATGGCATACGACGCTGCGGATGGGTATGTTGTCCTGTTCGGGGGCACGGCGGGGTCCGGGTATTTTGCCGACACGTGGGCCTTCAGTGGGGGGCAGTGGAGACAGTTGCACCCCACGGTCGTACCACCCGGTAGGGGGAACTCCCAGATGTCCTATGATGCGCAAGACGGTTATGGGGTGTTGTTCGGTGGGTACAACAGCTCGTTGTCGTACATGAACGACACTTGGGAGTTCAAGGCGGGGCAATGGAGCCAAGTGACGACGGTGGTGGCGCCCGGTCCGAGGGTGGGGGCGGGAATGACGTATGATGCGGCGGACAAGTATGTGGTGCTGTTCGGCGGGAACGATCTTGGATCTCCTACCTATGCGGATACTTGGGCGTTCCGCGGAGGGACATGGCAGGAGCTGAATCTCGGCATCTCTCCTTCCATTCGGGGTTATCCGGCGATGACCTTTGACATTGCAGACAATTATGCACTACTGTTTGGCGGGCACGGCACGACCTATTATTCAGATACTTGGTCGTTCGGCATGGCGCTTCCTCCGATTGGGTTAGTTGGGGTGTCTATATCACCGAGTTCCGGAATTCTATACACGGCGGGGAATGTAACACTGACAGCCCTCCCAACATGCTCCAGTGGCCCCTGCCCGTCATCTGTGGCATTCCTGTGGTCGGTCTCTCCGTTGCTTGGCATATTCAACTCGACCATCGCAAAGGTAGTGAGCTTCAAAGCAGGAAACTCTCCTGGCAATGTCTCAATTGGTGTCAACGCAACTTTGAATGGTACCCAAGTTTCCAGCATGCCGGCATTCTTTACCATCTCCTTACCTCCTGCCAAGTTGACCTCGGTGAGGATAACTCCATCCTCGGTGTCCGTCGTGACGAAGGGGCAAGTGAATCTTAATGCAACACCATCATGCCAAGGGGGCCCCTGCCCGACCGGGATAATCTATAGTTGGTCTTTGAACAACACCGTTGGAAGCTTGGGTGTGGGCTCTGGATCCTCCGTCACGTTCACGGCAGGGTCATCTCCAGGAACGACCCTCCTAACTGTGGCTGCCTCTTCGAATGGCGTGAATGTTTACAATACTTCGGCCATCACGGTCTATTCCGCGAACGATACCTTGACGTCTGTGACGATATCTCCCGGTAATGTTGCAATCGATGAAGGGTCCAATCAAACTTTCACCGCGAACCCCGCCTGCGCTCAAGGTCCATGTCCCACGGGGGTGACGTTCAACTGGAGCTTGAACACTTCGTCACTTGGGACACTTTCTACCGGGACGGGCCGGGTGACGATGTTTCACGCGGCCAATCAACAGACTGGCGTGGTGAGCCTCATAGTCAGTGCGACCTTTGGTTCTGTGTTGCGCACGAATGCTACGTCGATTAGGATACTTTCCCCGAGTTCGATGATACTGAGCTCCACATCGATTGTCCCCGCCTCAATCACGATTGTGGTCGGTTCCACTGCCAACTTCACCGCAATATCTACTTGCACGGGTGGCGCTTGCCCGTCTGGAATCGAGTATCGGTGGTCATTGACAAATAGTCTAGCCCACCTTGAAAGCAGTCAGGGTGGAGCCGCCGTCATTCTGGCCGGAAGTACCTCGGGTTCTGTTGTACTAGACGTTGAAGCCAGTCTGCAGGGGCATTTTGCAAATGCATCCTCAACGATTACCATCAAATCCAAATCGAATAATCCCAATGGGTCCACAGGCACTCCTTTGGAGATCCTCGGCGTTTCCGGAGTCGGGGCCTACCTCCTCATTTTGATCGTTGGCGTTGTAGTGGGAGTCGTTGCGGTGCTGCTGTTATTGCGGCGCAAGAAGCTTAGCAATCAGAAGAGGCCCCCACCCGACACGCAACATTCGAATTTTGCGTAGACACCACCAGAATAGAAATGACGAGTGGAATCTAAGTAGAATCTTAGGGGTCAGACTCAGTCCCCGATTTTGCAACTACTCCTTGCAGGACCCTAAGGTACCTTCGAGAAACTTCGGTCCAGTCCCAGTGTGGAGCCTCGTTACCTGCCTGGCGACTTATCTGAGCACGTAGTTCGTCGTCCGATGTAATTCGATCCACGTAACTTGTGAACTCTTCGATGGTCGAAGTCGAAAATCCCGCCCCCCTCTCGGCCAGCAACGGTGCTGCACCCGCGTCGAATGCAACAAAAGGGAGGCTCGATGCCATTGCTTCAATCAAAGAAAGACCGAATCCCTCGTACTCGGAGCCCAACAGGAACACGTCTGCTTCGCGGTAGACCGAGACCAATTCCTCTCTTGTTAGCTTTCCGAGGAAGCGGACCTCGACGCCAAGCTCACGGGCCAATTGCATCAAAGCCGCTTGGTTGCACCGAGAAGTTGGTACATCCTTCCCGACGATGGCCAGGGCTACACGGTCACGCAGCGGGGCGAGGCCCCGTATGATCCTGTCCACCCGTTTGTTATCCCACATGCCACCGACGTAGAGTCCGATTTTCCTGCGAGTGAACTTCCAGCGAGACCGGAGGTTCACTTCGGGTACTTCCCCTCGAAAATCCTTGATGTCAATCGCAGTACCCACGACATCGATCTTCGTCGCTGGGATTCCAAGACTCGCCGCACGCAACTTCTCTCGGGAGGTCATCGCTAGATAGCGATCGAATGCCCTGAGTCTGCCAGGAAGATACCGTCTGAAGTACATTTTGTTAATGGCCGAATTCGGGTTCATTGAAAGCTGATAGAAATCATGGGGGGTTGCGACACGGAATCCTCCGAAAATTTCGACAAGCGGAAAGTAGAAGTCGGCACACCAAATGCGGTTTCCGCTGATGTTTATGATGTCGTAATCCACCCCTCGAATGGTGCGCCAGTATCTCAAGGGAACCCGAAATCGACCCATTTTCATCATGGGTAGCCGAAGGATGCGGACCCCGTCGAACGTTTCCTCTGCAGGGCATCCGGGCTCAGATTGAGTGATGACAGTTGTATGCTGACCGAGTCGTACCAAGGAACGCGCCAGTCCCAAAGCCCATCGCTCCGTGCCTCCCTCCGCAGGAAAGAAGCGATGATTGGCAATGAGTACTCTCATGTGTTGTCCAGACTGGTAAGTTACTTTTCGGCTGGGGTCCAGGAAAGCCCCCTGGCTGATAAAGCCGCCATCCTTATCTCGGCGCCATCGTGCCCTAACGGCGGGTAAGATGCCGAGGTGGCTCAGACCGGTACGGCGCGAGTCTGGAAAGCTCGTGGAGTTTTCTCCTCGGGAGTTCAAATCTCCCCCTCGGCGCTTTCCCCCGAACCCGGCGGTCCCGGGCCCCTCCCGGTGATTCGTTCATGTCGGAACCTCGCGATCCTGCCGCGTTGATCCCATGGTTCCATAGGCTCACGGGCTCCCCTGCCTCTCAGCTTACCGAACTGTGCCGGCGGCTCCGCCGGGACCATCCGCACTACAATTGGGTTGGCGTGTACGTTCTCGAAGGGAACGAACTTGTGCTCCGGGCCTGGGATGGCCGGGAGGCGACCGAGCATGTCCGGATACCGGTCGAACGGGGGCTCTGCGGTATGGCCGTCCGGGAAGGCCGGACGATCACCGTGGGAGATGTGGACTCCTCACCCGAGTACCTTGCTTGCTTTCCGTACACGAAGAGCGAGATCGTCGTCCCGGTCTTCGACCGAGGGAATGCCGTGGGGGAGATCGATATCGACGGGGATGTGCGGAACGCATACACCCCGGCCGACCAGGAGTTCCTCGAGGAACTCGCCAAGGCGATCGCCCCGGTGGTCCAAGCGCTTCGGAATCCGTAACCTTGGGAGGTGTGCCCCGTGGCCTTTGCTACGGAGGGTGGGCCACGGAAAACCTTTGCAATCTTCGGAGAAGGAATCCCACGTATTGTGCCCGAAGCTCCTCGGCAGGAACGGGCTCGACGGGTACCGATCCCTTCCGGGAAAGACGCAGTGCCTCCGCCCGGATATTCCGCAACGCCCGGGAGAGTTCGTCCACGATGGGCACGTGAGCGGCCAGTGTCGTCCTAGAGAATGGGTTGAGATCGATGGAAATGACCGTCTTGCCCGCCTGGACCAAGGCCTGGGCGCGATCGCCATCCTCGAGAGGGACGAGGACCGTGTCTGCCCGCAGGATGCCTTCGGGGTCGACCCAGCTCCGGTCCGAGGCCAACCCTCGCAGCCGGGCGGTGGGATGGACACCATAGACGGGGTGGACACCGGCTTCCGAAAGCGCCTGTTCGACCAGCTGCGCCCTCCGTGGAGTACGGTGGAAGAGGTTGACCTCGACCTTCAAGTGCGGGATGGCCCGTGCCAGGGCGGCCACCGGTCGGGCACCGAGCGCGGCCACGTTCCCGTTGACCGAGAGCACGGGCCGTCTAGCCTGCATCAACCGGGCGGCGGCGATCCGCTCGGCCTTCCGGGCCACCGGGGTCGTGCGCTCGCCGAACAAGTAGTCGAAGGCCTCGCCCCGTCCTTGAGCGATCAGCCCTTCAGGGACGAGGAGCCCTCGTTCCATCTGGTGGGCGAGATAGGCTCGGGTGACGAGGCTGCGGTACCGGGGGTGGGAGCGTGGGATGTTCGCCATGGGCTCAGCGCTTCAAGCCGAGCAGTTCCCGGGCGACCACGAGCCGGCGTATCTCGCTCGTGCCGGCCCCGATCTCGAGGAGCTTAGCGTCGCGCATCAATCGCTCCACCGGATAGTCCCGCATGTACCCGTTGCCGCCAAAGACCTGGATAGCGTCCAGGGCCACCTGTGTGGAAGCCTCGCTCCCGAACGTGAGGGCGGTGGAGGCCTCGCGGTTCGTCCGGGGATCGCGGGTCACAGCGGCGAGCGCATGGTATAGGAGAAGTCGGGAAGCAAGGGTCCGGCAGTACATGTTGGCGATCTTTTCTTGGACGAGCTGGAACGACCCGATTGGCTCTCCGAACTGTCGGCGGTCCCGGGCATACGCTATGGACAAGCTCAGGCACTCCTCCATGATACCGACCGGGATCGCCGAGAGCACCGCCCGTTCGATGTTCAGCCCGCTCATGACGACCCGGGCGCCCTCGTTCTCCTTCCCCACGAGATTTCCGACGGGGACGCGGACGTTCTCCAACGCAAGTTCACCCGTGGGCGAACCGCGCATACCCATCTTGTCGAGCTTGCGTACCACGGAGAACCCAGGGTACTCCTTCTCGACGATGAACGCGGATATCCCGTGGCTGCCCTTCTCCGGGGAGGTCTTCGCATAGACGAGCAGGGTGTCGGCCACCGGGCCGTTCGTGATGAAGAGCTTGCTCCCGTTGAGCACATAGTGGTCTCCCTGGCGCTCTGCGCGGGTCCGGATGGACATTGCGTCGCTCCCGGATTCGGGTTCGGTCAGGGCGAGAGCGCCAATCTTCTCGCCCCGGGCGAGCGGGGGAAGGTAGCGTTGTTTGAGCTCATCCCTCGCGTTTCGTGCGATGTTGTCCGTGCACAGGTTGGAGTGGGCTCCGACCGAAAGGGCGAAGGCGGGCGAGACCCTGGCCAGCTCTTCGAGGATCACCGCCTGCGCAAGATACCCCATCCCCGAACCGCCGTAGGTCTCCGGAACGGTGGCACCTAGGAATCCCAAGTCCCCGGCCATACCGAACACCTCACGGGGGAAGTGCTCTTCCCGGTCCATCCGTTCCGCGACCGCGGCGAGGTGCTTCCGGGCGAAACCCCGAACGGCATCCCTCAGGGCGCTCTCATCCGGGGAGAGTTCGAAGTCCATGGCCCGGGGAGAGCCCCTGGGGCCTTAATCTTGGCGTGATGAAGGGGGGCGGTCGGTTTCGAGTGGAATCGTGGGGCGCCCCGAAGGGCGACCCCTACCTTTCCGATGGAGCTTCCGCCGAGACGCGGGGATCGTCCCCGGCTACCGTGTGCTGGTTTCACACTCCCTGTCTTCCACTGGAGCGATGGCTTTAATTGGCTTGTCTGCCAATTGTCAGACAAATGGCAGACACTCTCGCCCCTGAAACGGTACTCCACGACCTTCGCGTACGGATGGAAGGTGAGGAGAAGAGCCCATGGACCGTGAAGCAGTATCTCTCCCTGGTCCGGGAATTCCTCGTGCACGTGAACAAGGCTCCGTCCGAGGTCACCGCCTTGGACGTGCAACGCTACCGTGAGTACCTGGTCCTCGAACGACGGTACGCCAAGGCTTCGGTGTACCTGGCCCTCCGGGCGATCGGGTACTTCCTGCGGGCGAACGGCTCCCATGTCTCGGATGCGGTGGAAGTCCCTCGGCGGTCACAGCGACTCCCGAGCTTCCTCAACGAGGAGGAGACCCACCGGCTCCTTGCGACCACGGACGGGGACCCCCGGGCGGCCGCGATCCTAAGGCTGTTGTGCTACGGCGGGTTCCGGGTCGGTGAGCTTTGCAAGTTGGAACTGAGCGATGTGGACCTCGAGAGCTCCCTCATCCGGGTACGCCGGGGGAAGGGGGACAAGGACCGGGTGGTCGTCATCGACGAATCCGCCGTGGAAGCGCTCCGCGGTTGGCTCGAGAAGGCCCGGGCGGAGGGCCAAGAGGGCCCGAGCCTCTTTGGCGTCGTGCCTCGGACGGTGGAGCGGATGGTAAAGGACCACGCCCGCTCGGCCGGGCTCCAAAAACATGTGACCCCGCATACCCTCCGTCACACGCTCGCCACCACATTGCTCCGACATGGGCTCGACATCCGCTTCATCCAAAAGCAGCTGGGACATGCGAGCGTGGCCACGACCGAACTCTACACCCATGTGGACACGGAAGCACTGCAAGCCGCGTATCGGGCTGCGAAGCCGAAGTACTGAGCTCCGCCACCCCTCTTGGGCACCACCGGGATGCAATGGCGCTTTCAGCCCTGCGACCGGGTCGGTCGGCCCATCAACCGCTCCATGACCTTGGTGGTCGTCCGGAGGGTCATCTCGGTGATCGAGCTCACGCGGGCCATCTGAACACGGGAAACCTTCTCCCCGTGTTGTTCGGAGGCAATGTAGATGAGGGCCGCGACGATGCCATGGGGGGAAAGCCCAGAGGCTTCGGGATGCTCGGCGGCCCGGTCCAGCATCGCCTCGACCGTGCCCCGCACGGCGGGGGAGAGGGCCAATTCTTCTGCATAGCGCTGGAAATAGGTCCTGAGATTGGCGGGTGGCACCGGCTTCTCAAGCCCCCGGTTGAGGGCTTTGAACGCGCGCCCTACCTCCCAACGCTTGATCCCGGCCGCCGCGGCGATCTCGGAAAGGGCGTGGGGATTATCGTACTTCCGGCAAGCTGCATAGACACACGCCCCGGTGATGGCGGGCAAACTGCGACCCCGAAGGACGCCCCGGATCATGGACTCCCGGAAGATGGTCTGGGCCTCTTCACGGAGGATAGGGGGAAGATCGAGCTGGGCTACGATGCGGGCGATCGCGTCTCGCGCTTCCGGGTTCTCCTGGGGGCAGAGTTTGCCCCGGTGGATCTCCCGTTTCATGAGCCAACCCAGATGACCGTAGCGGTCCCGGGCGCCCTGGGAGAGTCGGCGGCCCTGGGCGTCACGGAGCCCGTTCATCGAACTCCCGAGGGCCTTCTGGAACGGTTGTGGCTTCACTGCAGGGCCCACGCCCCTACCCCCCTGTTCTTGGGCGTCCCTTTCGTTCTGGGGGAGGGTGTTGACAAAGTCAGGCTCGGACAACACGAGCCCGCACTCAGCACAGGCCAACTCCAGCAATTGGAGGTCCTTCTCGATCCTTGAGGAACCGCAGTGAGGACACTTGCGGCCGTTCTCCATGCTTATAAGAGAGGGGGGAGGGTGGATAAACCTTGCGCGCGGTCCCCCTCCCAAGCCCGAAGGGGATCATCGGGGCCGTCGGCCCGGTCGGGTCGAGCTTATCGGACATGGATCTCCAATTTCGAATCTTCCGCAAGGTGCGTGCAACGCCTTTCCCTATCACCATCTACCACCGGGGGGGAGGGTCTTCGACCCGGAGGAGTCCCGTCCCAAGGAGCGTTGTACTCTGCGCACCATCCCGACCTTTCGAGTGCAAGGGTTTATACGCTAGGGCGTTCATGATTATGCCGAAGAGGAGATGGCTCAACATCTTCAGACGACCATAGACACCGCCTCCCTCTCGATGGCGCTTCGGCGCAGCGTCGGACGTGAGAGCATGAGGATAGAGGACGCTGAGGCCATTGCCTCGCATATCCTCAACTTCTTCGGGTTCAACGAGCGCATCATCGACAACATCCTAGAGCCGGACGACCGGGACGTATTCTACATGCTCGAGGATTGCGGCCTGCTCGAGACCGAACGCGACGAGACAACGCTCTATGATGGCCGCGAATGGCGCATTCACTACTGGTCGATGCGGAAGGACCGGGTAATGCGCCTGGCGTCCGAGGAAGCCCGGGAAATGGAGATCGAACGGGCCCGGGAGGACCAGAGCGAGCCGGGAACGTACATCACGGCCCAGTCCATCTATCACGAACTCGGGGACGAGGTGTGGGCCCAGCGTCAACCGCAACAGGAAGAACAGGAGCATTGAGGCGCCGCTTCCTCATCGTTGTCCACCGGGTTCCCGTTAGCGCGGAGTTCACCCTCAACGACCTGGCGGGGTCGGGGGGGCGCATGGATGCGATAGCGAACTCTGTCACAGCGGCCTTCCTCTATTCGAACCACATGCGTCGGGATACCGACCTTACCCTGCTTCTGGTCTCAGACCCCACCCGTCCCCTGCGGGTGCGTCTGGATGGGGGCGGGCTCCGCTCGCTCAACCCGGACGAACGGTCGACCGCCGCCCTCCTCAAGAACGCCATCCAACGGTACTGGGGTGCCCGGGCGGCCGCCGAGCGGGAAGGGGAGACGCCCGCATCCGAGATCGAAACCTCCCCGGGGATCTTCGTCTCCGCTGTGGACCCCCTGCACGAACTCGAGCAGTTCGCGCAGACGCCCGGGGCGTTCTGGCTCGTGGAGGACGGAGGCCCTTTCCCCTCCGTGGCCGAGGATGGGATCGCCCGGGTGATCCTCAGCGACCCATACGATCTCACGCCGGAAGAGACCTCGATCCTGACGAGCGCGGGGACCCCGCGGGTCTCGTTGGGACCCCTTCCGCTCCACAGCGCCCATTGCATCACGATCGTCCACAACCGACTCGATTGGACCAAGCCTTAAACCCCTGCGTCACATGGGAATCGTATCTGTGCCATGAGAAACGGGTTCGTGGGCCCCCATGTGCGGATCGCCACGGGGGTCGAGGGGCTGGACGAGATGTTGGGAGGGGGTCTCCTCCCCGCCCGGCCCTATCTTCTGGTCGGCCCTCCCGGGTCGGGAAAGACCACGATAGCCATGCAGTTCCTCCTCAAGGGGATCCGTCAGGGAGAGGAAGTCTTGTATGTCACCTTGGACGAACCCCCCAACGAGCTGCGGTCCAATTTCCGGTCCTTCCCGAAGGACATCGACAAGGTCTGGGTCTTCGATGCGATCCCTGATGTGATGCGGTACGAGAAGGCCCCTTTCAAGGACATCGCAACCGTGCGGAGCTCCCAGCGGCTCGGGGATGTGAAACCGACCCCACGCCAGACCGATGAGTTCCGTAGCGTGGAGATCGCCATCACCGCGCTCATGCAAGCGCTCAAGATGGAGACGGTGAAGCGCCTGTACCGTAGGATCGTCGTCGATTCCCTCACCGCGCTCAAGTACTTCGGGATGAAGGGGTTCGACGATGTGGTCGGTGCCCAAGCCTTCCTGCGGTTCCTCTCGGACCTCAAGATCACAACGATTGTTACCGTGGAGGAGGCTCCGCAGGAGACGAACCCACCCGAACGCCTCCTCGCCCGGGGAGAGATCCGGTTGCGTTCGTGGGACGCCGGTGGCACCCAGGTCCGTGCGATCGGCATCGAGAAGTTCCGCGGAAGCGCCCACGACCAGTTCCTGCATCCCTACCGCATCACCTCCCATGGGATCGAGATCGATCGTTCGGTATCCATCCCGCTGGGCACCACGGAGTTCATCGCCACCCCGATCGAGGTCCCCGGAGTCACCCGGAAACCTTCCGAGACCGAACTGCAGATCGAGGCGGAGTGGGCCATGCTCACCCTCCTCGATGATGTCCGGGAGCTCTCGGAACTTGGGATCGATGCGGAGCCCGTTCGGGGGCTCTTGCAACGGGCCCATGGGGAGCTCACCGCCATGCATGTGGAGGAGAGCCTCAAGATCCTGCTTGAGAGCCGGCAGATGGTCAATCACCTGATCCTGGCCCATCAAGTCTCGCAGGAGTTCCGCGAGAAGGGGGGGCGCCTTCCGTCCCTTAAACGGACGATGGAACAAGGAGAACCCACCCCCCTTTCGAAGTTCTCCGGGGAGGGCCGATCGGACATGCAGGCCATGCTGCCCCTGCTGAGCCGGATGGTCGCCATGCTGGGAACCCGCCAGGGACGGTCGGTCACGGAGAATCTCTCCCCCAAGCTGCTCGAACGGGTGGCGCAGACCATGCTCACTGGGGCCATGCAACCGAAACCCGCCCAAGCTCCGGCCCCCCCACCCTCGCCCGGACCTACCTCCTCAGGCACCGCTCCCGTTCCCTCCGTCCCTAGTAAGTCGGTAGGACCTCCTCCGGCTCGGCCCTCCGTCGCCCCGGGGATCCCGCCGTCGGGTGCCCCGCCCGCAGTAAAACCTGGTTCGTTGTCCCCTCCGCTTTCGAAGCCTCCCGTCCGCCCTCCGGGAATCGCTCCGCCGAGTCCCGCAGGGCCTCTTCCGAGTCGTCCCACCCCCACCGGGCAGAAGCCACCGGGCATTCCTCCCCCACCCCCCCTCACCGCCCCCCCCAGCCGCCCGGCGAGCGGAATGCCTCCGGGTTCCAGTACGACCAAGACTCCTCCCGGTCCACTTGCGGGATCGCCGGTCCGCAGTCCGTCTCCGATTGGTCCTCCCCCACGGATTGGCCCGCCCCCCCCGATCGGAAAGTCACTTTCTCCACTTGGAATACCGGCCCGACCACCGAATCGCCCCACCACCGAAACCGTGACGCCCGCAACTTCTCCCCCACCTCCACGCCCTACGAGCCCTCCGGAAGGGAAGGACGGGGAGAAGGGGCTCCCGACCAGGTCCGCAGACGAAGGGCTTCACCTTCCGACCCCGTCCACTTCCCCACCGAAGGTGGACAAAGCTCCCCCTCCACCCGCTCCGGTCGCGGAACCCAAGACCGAACCCATCCCTTCGGTCCCCGCACCAACGCCCGAAGCGATACCTTCCCAGACGGACCGAGAACGGCCCCGACCCGGGCCCGAGAAGCCGTTCGTGGCGTTCGAGCAGGTGACCCCACCCTCTCCACCGGTAGTCGAGGCGAAGCCACCTCCCCCGGTCCCCACTCCGGAGGTCCATGTGGTGAAGGAGGTTCCCATGGCGACAGCCGATGTCCCCCGACCGGCCGAAGGAGAACCACCATCGCCCCCCACCCTCCCCGTCGAGCCACCCTTGACGGAGCCCAAAGCGCCATCGGAACCCCTGCCGGCGTCGCCAACCCCGCGACAGGAAGAGGAGGTGGTTCCCAATCTTTCGGTCCCAGAAACCACCATCCCGGAAGAGGAGGTGGCGCCGGAAGCAACTTTGGTGGCTCCCAAAGAGATCGAGCTGACTCCGACGGAACCTTCCGAGGCCCCGGTGGCCGCGCAGACAGAGGCGGCATCAACTCCGTCAGGGCCGTCGAAGGTCGAAGCCCCACTTTCCACTTCCGCAGGGGAACCAGGAGCCACCCCAACCGCTCCTCCCGTTCCCGCCGCAGGGCCGGCGGAACCTTCCCAGGCCCCGGTGGCCGCGCAGACAGAGGCGGCATCAACTCCGTCAGGGCCGTCGAAGGTCGAAGCCCCGCTTTCCACTTCCGCAGGGGAACCAGGAGCCACCCCAACCGCTCCTCCCGTTCCCATCGCAGGGCCGGCCGAACCACGTGCGCCTCCTCAGGGCGTCTCCAGCGTTCCACTCGATTCCGCGCCCTTACCATCCGCACCTGCGCCGGCAGCGAAATCTCGGACCCGGCGGAAGGGCCCGTCACCGGCGGGAGCCTCCTCTACTGGCGCCAAGCCACGGACACCCCGGGTAAGGAAGGCCAGTGCCGAGGCGGGTGTCGTCCCCTCCCCCATCTCTCCGAGCGAAGTTCTGGCAACGGGAGCATCCAGTCCGCTCGCTTCGGAACCCGCAGGGAGCTCACCGAAGCGCTCGCACAGGACCACGAAGTCCAAGGCCGCAGCCGGTGAGAAGCCTCGCGTGGCCCACCCTCGCAAAAAGAAGGGGGTACCTACGGGAGAAGATGCCGGCGCCTCCGGTCCGTCGACCGGATCGCCCCAGGAGGGCTCTGCTGCCGAGGCCGGCAAGGCGGATCCTCCGGAAGGCAATACCGCAACCACTCCGGAGGCCTCCGGCTCGGATGGAACGCCCCCAGCCCCGGTCGAGGCCCCTCCTACTCCCCCGAAAGAAGCTTCCACGGGAGAGGCGGAGAAACCTCCCGCGGACCCGGAGGTGAGCCATGGCTCCCAGTGAAGGGCGCGTGGGCACCGGGGTCGCCGGCCTCGATGTAATGCTCGGGGGTGGCCTCCTTCCCGGACGCCCGTACCTTTTGTGCGGGGACTCCGGGAGCGGTCGGACCTTGCTCGGGCTCCAGTTCTTGCTGGAGGGCGTGCGGGTGGGAGAGAAGGTGCTCCTGGTCGCCGTCGACGAACCGGCGCCCGAGATCCTAGACAATGTCCGCTCCTTCGGTTGGGACCTTTCCAAGATCCACACCTTGGAAGCGAACCCCGGCGTCGCCGTGTTCCGGCGGATGGGGAATCTCCAGGAGATCAAATCCATGCACGACGTGAAGTCGATGGGGGAAATGGGGGAAAAGCCGGGGGCCGCGGCTCCCGCCGAGGATGTGTCCCTCCAATCGATCTATCTTAAGCTCAAACGCCAGTTGGATGTGATCCCCTTCAAACGGATCCTCATCGATTCGATGACCTCGGTCCGTCATTATGCGCTCCGGGCGGGTGACGACATCCAAACCGAACGCCTTGAGATCCAGTCCCTCTTGCGGTTCCTTTCCGAACGGGAGATCACGACCATGCTGACCGCCCGACCCTATGAGGTGCTGACCCCCGAAGCGGTCCTCTGCCGTGGCGAGATCGACCTTGCGCGCGAATGGGCTGGGCACCGGATCGAGCGGTGGATCACGGTCCGGCGCATGCGGGGGACCCCGCATGACTCCCAGCGCCGTCCCTACACGATCACGTCCGACGGGTTCATCGTCCAAGGCACCAAGGAGTTCGTCCCGGAGCCCGTCACGAAAGGCGGACCCCCCTTCCAAGCGCCTTCTCCCCATTGAGAGCGCCGGAGGTACCGTTCACGGCTTCCGTGTCCGGGCTTGCGGCGGGATCGACTCGTAGAGCTCCCGCATGCGTCGGGCGATGACCGACCAGTCCCAATCACGGACCGCCTTCGCCCGGGCCGCTTCGCCGAGCCGACGTCGAAGGCCAGGATCGCCCAGGAGGAGCTCCAGTATCCTTTGGGCCTCCCGGACCTCCTCACCCTCGGGAACGTTCCTCCAGAGATACCCCTCCGTTCCGGACTCGACCGTGCCCGTGAGCGCTTCGGTCCCGATGATCGGGACGCCCGATGCCATCGCCTCGATGACCGCCATGCTCATGAGCTCCGAACGGCTCGGCAGCACGAACTGGTCGGCGACCGAATAGAGCGATCGTAGCGTGTCTTCCGGGACCTCGCCTAGGAGTTCAAGCCTGCCGTCGGGGAGGGAACGGCGCAGCGTCCGGGCATAACTGGGATCTTGGATCGGCCCCACAATGGTCAGTCGGGTCTCCGGGAGACCTTGGATCGCCCGGGTCGCCACGTGCCAACGTTTGCGGGGGTGCACAGCCCCCACCCCGAGGATCCGGTTCCCGTTCCGCTGCTCCCAGGCCGGGGTGTAAGCCCGAGTATCGACACCATTCGGGACCACCATCAGGGTCTCGGGGTGGTCCCGTAGGGGGCCGGAGCGCATCTTCTCAGCGACGGCGGCGGTGAGGGCGATCGTGCGGACGGCCCGACGGACCGCCCTCCTTTCGAGGAAGAACCCCCAACGCTCCGTGGGGCCACTCGCACCCGACCAGTGCCGGGAGTGGGAGGTGTAGACGTAGGGCCACTTCATCGAGGAGAGCCGATTGGCGACCACGGGGGTCGATGCATGGAGGATGTCCCAGGTCCGGCCCTGCAGCAACCCGCGTAGCCTCAGGGCAAAGCGGTACTCGTCGATCGATCGCCCGGAACCCGGGACGTTCACGATCTCGGTCTCCACCCCCACGGTCGGAAGTGCGCGGGAAAGTTCGAAGATCGCCTTCTCCACGGCTCCCCACCCCGGAGGTGGAATGGGGAGCATGCCGCTCCCGAGGAAGAGCACCTTCACGATCGAAGGGGAACCCCCCAGGGGAAAAAGGCCTTGCCTGTGCTGGCCTGGGAAGGTCGGTTTCCAAAAGCGTGAAAAGGCGCATGAGGTTATACCCCCACCTAGCGATTATAGGCCTCAAGGGGTGATGGTGACCTTGCCGACCTTTCGCATTCAGCGAAGCGAGCCGAAGGCGTGATGGACCGCTCCCATGCAGCCATCTCTTCCTACCCGGCTTTCGCTCCGTCAGGCCTACCTCTTTGTGGTCTCCGCCAGTCTCGTCGGGCTCCTCGTGAGCGGTTGGATGTTCCCCCTCATCGGGATCGCATTCCCCGCGCAGAACTCCGCGAATTGTCCGTCAGCGCCTGAGGTTTCGGGCGTCACCGCTCGGGACTTCCTCAACCTCTCAATCCTTGTGAACCCGAAAGCGGGAACCGAGTTCTTCGTTCCGGCGAACTTCACGATACCCGCCGACACGATCGTCGAGGTGACGCTCGACGACTTTGACACAGGCGCATCCTCAGTGGATTCGCAGTACGCCCAGGTCTGTGGCACAGTGAACGGGACGATCGCGGTGGATGGACGTGCGATCAGCGAAGTGGCGGTGGGCACCATCGCACACACCTTGACCTTCACGAACGGCCCGTATGCCGGGTTCAACATTCCTGTACCTGCGGCCAATGCGAGCGCTGCGGTCTCGGCCCGGATCACGTTTTCGGTCTATTTTTCGGTCCCGGGACAGTATCGGTGGGAATGCAAGGCATCTTGTGGTCAAACCCAGATGTCGCTGGATGGTCGGATGTCCGGTTTGGTCACCGTGCAGGGAAGGTGATTCCAAAATCTTGGAACAAGGCTTTGGAAAACGTCGGGGGTTCTTAAACCCCCTCCCATTGGGACTCATGAGGCGCCAATGTCAGAAGAGTCCAAGCCGAAGAATGGGAATCACAGCCGAATGGACGGGGCGACCATCGCATGGATCGTGGTCGTGGTCGTCGTCACCGCAATCGTTTCTTGGTTCGCTTTCGCCGCAGCCTACGGGGTGGGAGTCGGTTCGGGTAACGGGAACAGCTCGAGCTCCAGCGGAAACTCGGGCGGAACCACCGGTGGCGGCGGTCCGGACTACGTCTATCTCTCGATCAATGCGAACCCGGATATCTCACCGCCCTCGGCCGACCAGTACAACCCGGCCAACTTCACGGTGCCAGCCCATACCCTCCTCGTGTTCGTGATCACGAACTACGACACGGGGGAGAACCCTGTGGCCCCCACCTTCGCCAACGTCTCGGGGACCGTGGGCAACGTGGAGTACCTCAACGGCAGCACTACCGGCGTCTCCTCCGTACCCGCGTCCGAAGTGGCCCACACCTTCAGCTTCGTCGGAAAGAGCGTCTACAGCGGATTCAATGTGGCGATGCCCGCAGCCTCGTCCACGACACCCACCGTAGTTATGTTCCATGCGTACTTCAACACGACTGGAGCATTCGTATGGAACTGCATGGCCCCGTGCGACTCCTGGTCGATGGGGACCCCGGGTTACATGACCGGAACGATGACCGTGGTCGCCTGAGCCCAACCCTTTTAAGTGGAGGGCCGCGGTGACCTGGCAGGTCGCCGTCCGGCCCTGGGAGAGGGTTCAGACGGCATGGCGTTCGGACCCCAAGGGGGTCACCATCGACCTACTCCGGATGGGTATGGGGATTTTGTGGGGTTTCAACCTCCTGTTCATCCTACTCCCGGCCAACCAATACTTCCCCAACTTCGCTTCCACGGCCCGGTCTTACGCGTCCCAATCATTGGGAGGTCCCGGAGTGGCCGACTTCGTCGCACTCCACCCCGTCTTCTTCGGCTGGCTGATCGCGTTCGTCACGGTGTACCTCACCGTCGCCCTGCTCTTCGGGATCACCACCCGTCTCGCCTGCTACGTGGGGATCATGGTCTCAGTCTTTTTCCTTTGGACCCAGTTCCTCATGACCTTCATGTTCCCAGGCGGGACCGATGTCGGAGCCCACCCTTTGTACATCCTCATCTATCTCATGCTCATCATCGGAGGCGCTGGGAAGTATCTCTCCGCGGACTGCCTGATCTGGGTCGGGGGTACCCGCCATCCCCGGATGACCCATTGGCTCTTCACCCCTCGACCGGTCTCATCCCCAATACCCTCCTCGGGGGACTCCCCTTCCTCTGATATCGTCCCGATGGGGAGCGCAGACGCCCGTCGCGCCTTTGCCGTCCGCTCCGTCGCGGCCGCCGCGGTGATGCTGGTCCTGCTGGCCGGGGCGGCCGAGGCTGGGGTCCAAAGTGCTACCTCCTCTGGCCCCTTCGCAGCCCAAGTGAACATTGTGGACGTCCAGTACAACATCACTTATCCGGGCCATGCGTCCAGCGGGGCGTTCGGTCCGGCGCAGCAGGATGGCTGTTTTGACTGCTACGAGCACGTCTCGCCGGGGAACGACACGCAGGAGGAGGCCATGTTGACCAATTCCAAGGGGGGGAGTGCCGTGACCATCGAGTCCATGAACGTATCCTCGCCCTTCCTCCTCACTTCGAGCCCACCGTTCCCCGTCACCGTCCCACCGGGGGGGATGTGGATGCAGATCTTCGGGCTAAAGGTGCCTTCAACCCCGGGAGACTACACGGTGTACATCGCGTTCAACGTAACGTAGGTCCAGCCGGAACAACCCTAGAGCACTGTGACGTAGCCGGACATTCCATCCGGGACACCGGTGGGATTGATCTCGCCCACATCGGTCTGCGAGTGCCAGCCAAAAGTACCCTCGCTCGGGAAGTAGGTGCTAAAACTGATGGTGACGGGCTCCGGACCCGTCCGGGGAGGAATAGGGACGTTGAGCAATCCGGCCGCCCCCAGGTCGACCGTGAACGTGTGCGATACCTCAGTCTCCCCAAAGGAATGGACCGGGGAACCATCGACCGTGGCAATGTCCGTTAGCGTTCCACAGACCTCTTGGACGAAAGGTCCAGCGGGCGAGGATGCGGGGTCGTAATTGGTGACCGAGATGTGAATGACCACTCCTGCCGGAACGGAGAAATTGGCCGGGACAAGGAACTCGCGCCCCTGGCTTGCGTCCGTGAAGATCGAGAGGTTCAGGTACTCTCCACCCGATGCACTGGCCGGGACATTCGCCGGGGTACAACCCGCGGACACGGTGGCTCCAGGTGGTGGCGGGGGGACTCCGGCCACCCAGCCGCTCAGCGCCAAGGAACCCAGGAAGGCCACAGTAACAAGGGTGATCATGTTGGGAAGCGACAGGGGTTTGGGACGGGAAGTGGGAGGGTGTCGGTCCTCGGGATGCGTTCTCGGTGCCGCTTCCGCCGAATCGGGCAGGGTCGACAACGGGATCCGTTCGAAACCCATCGGTGTACCATGTATAGACACATTTGCTAATAAGAACTGTTGTAAACGCTGCCGGGCCCCGTTCGGGAAGTTCCTGGCCCGGGGACCCTTGGATGGAGTCATGGTAGCCGGGGGGAGTGCGGCGTCTTGGGTTTGTAGTGTCCAGAAATTAGTTCCGCTAGGGGGAAGGGCTGGGAGGGGGAAACGTCGGGGGAAGGTCCAGGAAGGGGGAAAGTGCGATGGGGAGGGGTGTGTGCCCTTCCCGATGACCAAGCTTACCGACAAGCAGATCGCCTACCTGGTTCACCAGGCCCAGGGTCACCCTCCCGGAGAATCCGTGGGCCAGATGGCCGTCCGCTGGGGGG
>JAJYXQ010000039.1 GCA_021796385.1 Thermoplasmata archaeon
TGGCGAACGTCACGATGAGCAGCCCCACCGTCGAAGTCGCGGATTTCACCCTTCTCACCTATCCCGTCAACTTCGAGGAGTCGGGTCTGCCCGCGAACATGGCATGGACCGCCCGGTTCAATGGTACGAACACGACGTCTACGTCCAGCACGATATCGTACTCCTCCGCGAACGGAACCTATGGTTACTCCGTCGCAAGCCCACTACCCTATGGTTCGGGAGAACGGTTCGTCGCGTCTCTTCCCGCCGGCAATGTGACCGTCGACGGAAACCTATCCCTCATCCCGGAATCGTTCACCGCCCAGTACGATCTCACTGTCCGATCCGCTTCCCCATCCATGGGCCGTGTGGAGACCGCGGGCGGATGGTTTGACAACGGAACCAAGGTGGCGCTTGTGGCCCAACCCGCCCCAGGGTACGCGTTCGTCCGGTGGGTCGGTGAGGGTGCGGGGAACTACTCGGGTACCGGGAACAACGTGTCGCTCACAGTCTTGGGAGCTGCCACAGAGACCGCGGTGTTCAGCCAGCTCTTTGGTGTGGGGTTCGAGGAGTCCGGGTTGCCGGCATCGGCGAATTGGTCCGTTACGATATCCTCCGCAACCCAATCGACCACTGGCTCCACCCTCGCCTTCGCCCTCATCAATGGTTCCTATGCCTTTACGGTGCAACCCGTCCCCGGATACGTCACAGGGAACCGTACCGGCTTTTTCCGGGTGGACGGGGGAGGGGTCACCCTACAGGTCCGATTCCACCCCTTCCTCTACAACATCACTTTCGTCGCCCTCGGCCTGTCCAATGGGACGAGTTGGGAGGTAACGTGGGGAGGCAAGGTGGTCTCTTCCAATGCCACCACACTCATACTTTGGGTCCCGAATGGGACAGCGTCCTTCGCTATATCCGCCGGGGGAGGATATACGGCGTTTCAGTCCCCGGTCATCTTGGTCGTGCGCGGGCCCCAAAATGTCACGGTCCAATTCATTGCCCCAGCTCCTGTGGATAACGGGGTACTGGGGATCGGTGTGTACCCCAGCTATCTGGCGATCGAGGCTTTGGTCGGAGCCGCACTCATCGTGGCGGTGATTTGGTTGAAGGCCTTTTCGCACGACCGGAAGCACCGGCGGGCCAAGGATCCGGAAGAGACAACGGATTGACCCCAGAACTGCTGGGTCGGGTCCATCGGGCGGTTCACGCCTTGTAAGGGCTCGTGCAGCATGCGCAATGGGCCCGCATGCACTCGCCACGCCAACTGTGGGTGCATTCCCGGCAAATGCAGTTCGCATGGTACCCCGTCTTTGCGACGACATGCTGCGTCCCGAAATGCTCCTTCAGCATGGCGTAGTACTGGGTCTCCCGAAAATTGTCCTCCTCCGTCATGGTCCCTCTTCCTTCGGTACACGCAGACCCGGTAGCGGGGATCGCGCGCTACCGGCAGGGCTCATTCTTCCAGCACCTTGTCTGTCACCAAGTTCTCTGTGGTGGCGATGGAGGCGTTCGTCCATTCTCGCCGCTTCAAGGGAGCGTCCAGGTCGACCTCTTTTATCTTGCGGGCGATCTCCCGGCCCACTTCAGAGCATTTGGAAGGCTTCGTGGGCCACAAGGTGTAACCCGGAAGGGCCAGGTCGTAGGTCACGACCTTCTTCTCGTAGATGGTCTCCCATACCGCGCGGAAGACGCGTTCGGCCGCCTCTTTGTACCCCAGATGGCGCAGGAGCATCTCAAGGCAGAGGATCTCCGCCACGGGATCGGCCTTGTCTTGTCCGGCGTATTTGGGGGCGGATCCATGGACCGGTTCGAAGAGCGCCACGTCCTTCCCGAAGACCGCTCCGGGCGCGACGCCGAGCCCGCCCGCAAGCCCGGCGCACAGGTCCGACAGGATGTCCCCGAAGAGGTTCGTCGTGACGATGACATCGTACTCTTCCGGCTTCTTGACAAGCTGCATGCACATGTTGTCGACGAGCCGTTCCTCTGAGGGGATATCGGGGTAACCCTTGGCAACCTGCCGGAACACCTCCTGAAAGAGCCCTCCCGTCACCTTCATGATGTTGGCCTTGTGGACGGCAGTCACTTTCCTACGGTTGTTGCTGACGGCGTAGTCGAAGGCGAAGCGGCAGATACGCTCTGAAGCCTTCCGGGTGATGATGTTAACAGTCTCCCCAGCGCTGTGGTCCCGGTCGACCCAGTGTTCGACACCGGAGTAGAGGCCCTCGGTACCCTCCCGTACGACCACGAGGTCCACATCCGGATACCGCGTTCCTTCACCGGCGATCGCCCGGGCCGGCCGCACCGCCGCAAAGAGATCGAGCTCTTGGCGGATGGCCACGTTCACCGACCGGAAACCGCTCCCGATAGGTGTGGTGATCGGGCCCTTGATCGCGATCTTGTTCTTCCGAATGCTCTCCAGTACATAGGCGGGCAGCGGCGTGCCTTCCTTGGCCATCACCTTCTCCCCGGCCTCGACTACTTCCCATTCGATCGGAACGCCAGTCGCTTCGGCCACCACGCGGGTCGCCGCCGTGACCTCCGGGCCGATCCCATCTCCTGGGATCATCGTGATCCTGTGCGTCATGGACGTTTCGGCCCACCTTCAAACCTAAAATAAGCGTTCCGGGTTCGAACCTTCCATGGCTTCTTGGGCCGAGCGCTGGCGTCGAGACTTTCCTGCCCTGCGTACAAGCCGTGGTAAAGGAGTGAGCTACCTCGATAGCGCGTGCATGTCGCTGACCCCTCGACTGGTCCTGCAAGCCATGGACGAGTACTACTCCCGCTACCCGGGGTGCGGCGGACGCAGCGTCCACCGGTGGTCCTCCCAGGTGACCGAGAAGGTCGAGGCGATGCGAGAGTTCTCTGGCCATTTCTTTGGGGGAGATCCCTCGGGATTCGTCCATGTGCGGAATACCACCGAAGCCATCAACGTCGTGGCCCAAGGCCTCGACCTCCACCGGGGCGATGTCATTCTCCTGACGGATCAGGAACACAATTCGAATCTGGTAGTGTGGCAGACATTGGCTAAAG
>JAJYXQ010000012.1 GCA_021796385.1 Thermoplasmata archaeon
ACTTGGAGCTTTGTAACCAGGAACATTGTAGTGAGGTTGGATAATCGGTTTGGGGAAACCGTTCCAGTAACCGTCGCTCAGGTTGTAGAATTCGTTCATGTCCGTGGTCGAGTAGCCACAATCCGAGTGCTTGCTTGACCACAGCGTTTGAGCAATCTTTACCCCAACGGCATAGCTCGGTACCGTCCCGTGCGATGCATTCCCCGTCGAGTTGTACATCTGGTCCAATTGGTAGATCTGGTGCATGTACTCGGGCCAATCCATGACCCCTTGCCCCGGCGACGCCGCTGTTGACACCTCCGTGTGAATAGAGCTCGGGATGTCATTCATGCCCTCGACACCCAAGATCCAAGGAGCCAAGGTAGATGGCTCGAGGACGGGTCCTGAGGGTGCCCAGAAGGTCGTTCCATCACTCCGCAGGAACCGGGAGAACGGGGTGTGGAAGGCCTGTGAGAACTCTCCGAGACTGCCGGTCACTTCAACAGTCAATCGGTCTGGAGAGGCGTAAACCACCGAAAGCCCGTTCGAAGTGAGCCACGATATCACCGATGCCTGGACTGTAGTGGAGGGGGAGAAGATCGATTCGAACTGGGACAGGCTCAAGAAGTGAGCATAGATAGGGGAACTGGGGTCCGACACCTCAGCATCGAAAAGGGCAAGTTCGCCAGGGTCCTTGACGTTCAGCGTGATCACAACGGTCGCTGAGGACTTCAAGTTGGCAGGGCCGAGTTCGATTCCCCCCAATTCTGATCCCGCCAAAACCCCAGGGGTAGCGACGAACGATCCTCCTAGGTCGATCGCTGAAGATGCCATTGACGCAACGACCGAAGAGGGATGGATGTACGGTGCCGCGCTCGACAAGGAGAGCGCGTTTGTCGGGGTCACGAATCCCAACGTCGTGATAAGAACGATTCCTAAGAGCCAGAGCGAACGCACGGGAGCCCGGCCCCTTCCAAACCCTTCCTGCCTCCCGATCCCTTGATACATACCCTTCGCCCTTCGAAACCTAGCTAGAATAATGTTTTGGCTTCAAGATAAACATTGCTAAGTGCTCACACTTCACTCGGTGAAACTTCCGGAGGAGGGGACCCAGACCAAGACCCCCATGCCCTCCCGGATCGAAAAGTTGTAGCTCGGGCTCGAGAAGCCCACGATGAAGGTCGTGTAGGATTGGGTTGTCGAGTTCCACATGGATATTGCGGAGGCCCCAGGGATCATCGCCGCGAGATCCGTGGCATTGGTGGTCCCCGTCAACGTCCATCCGACGTTGTTCCAACCCCCTTGGAGGGACACCTTGGGGTAAAGGGGTCCCGCTGTCAGGTTGCCATAGACGGCGGCAGAGAGCGGAGACGCCACATCGACCCATATCCCTCGGCCGGGGGCCACCGGGTAGGTGGCAGCATAGCTCCCTCCACCCGGATAGGTCACGTTGCCCGGTCCAGAGATATTCTGGACAGTGAGGCTTGTCGTGGATGCGCTGGCCCCGTAGATAGTTGTAAGTACATGGAACAGGGACCAGAGAGTGTAGCTCTCGTTGACCACCGGGGACCCCATAAGGTTCCAGCCTGCCACCAGGTCGAAAGTGGCGGGAGATCCCGACACCACGAACGTCTGGCTCACGGTCAGCTTGTCCGATGCGTTGTCCGTGACGGTTAGGTTGACATGGTAGGTCCCCGAGGCCCAGTACGTTGTCACAGGCGAACGGGGGGATGCGCCACTTGCCAAACCCGCATTCCCGAAGGTCCAGTTGAAGAAGAGGTAGCTCGAACTACCTCCACGAGCCGACCCAAGGAAAGTGGCGTTCACAGGCGGGTTCAGGTTTCCTGTGGCGGTACTGCTGGTGAAAGAGGCCGCCAGCAATGGATAGATGAATACGGTGAGATGGACGACGACGGATTCTCCCTGAGTGTCATTGACCGTCACGTTCACGGTCGCGTTCCTAACGACCGTGTACGCATGGAACTGCATGTTGGTGACACCGCTCCCAAGACCTGAAACAGTGACCGTGCTCCCGTCCCCGAACTGCCAAGCGAACGTGAGCCCCGGCACTCCGCCGGTAACGGAGCTGTTGAATGCCACGTGAAGGTTGACCTCGCCCGCGGACCGGTTGGCAGCCAAGGTAGGAAGCGATAACGCTGGATAAACCGTCAAACTCTGGGTGGTCGAACCGACACCGCCGACCGAATCTACCACGCGCACGCTCACGGAGTAACCTCCCGTTGCGAGCCACGAATGAACGTGGCTGACCGAGCAGCCGCTCGTCGAACAAGTGGATTGGAAATACGACCCATCTCCATAAGAGAAGTTCAGGGTGAATCCGGGGGTACCCGTATTCAATTTCACCTGACCCACGACGGTCAGCGACTCGCCGACATAGGCGGAGTTCGTGTTCAATCCCAAGTAGCCTTGGTTGGACAGTGTGACCTGAGGGGTCGAGTTGACCACCACAACTCCAGTGGTGTTCCTAGCCACTTCGCCCACATTGTCCCCGATGGTAGCGGTGGGGTGATAGGTACCGGTGGCGCCATAGGTCACTGGGCTGAAGGTCGCGGAAGTGATGGCGGGGTTCGCGTTGGTGGTGTTCTGATAACCCCCTGCACCAGTGGTTATGTTGAAGAAGAGGTAGGGGACCGTTCCGCCCGACCCGGTCGCCGTAAGGGAGACTGGGCTTCCGATATCCGTATAGGTAATGTTCGAGGTGATCGATGCTGCAAGGGCCGAGTTGACTTGGATGGGCAACGTTACAGGGACCGAGACCAAGCGATCGAGCCCTGTGATCTTGTTCACCGCTAGGGAATCGTTCAAGAACAGGGTCACGGTGTACGAGCCGGGCGACGAATAGGTGTGGCTGACGGAACAACTGGCCTTGGTTGTGCACGCGACCACTAAGGAACTAGTTCCATCCCCGAACTTGAAGAAATAGGTGAACCCGAGACCGCCGGATCCACCGAGGGCGCTCGCAGAGATGGTCACAGGCTGGCCAACATCTGTGCTCCGGGGCGAGGCGTGGAGATCGATGAGGTAGACCCAAACGGGCTGCTGCGAAGTGTTGGTCGACTTGCCCACACTGTCCTTGACCGTCACGTTGGCGACGTAGCTCTGGTTCGTTTGGGACGTGTAGGTGTGGGTGATCGAGTTCGTGGTGGAGGATGTCGTGAAACTGGCCCCTGCGCCCGACTGCCCGAATTGGTAGGTGTAGGTATACGGCGACGTCCCGTGGGCTATTGATGTAGCGAAGGTGACAGGGCTGCTCAAGTTCACCGCATCGGGGGCCACCGTAAAAGAGGTGATGGAAGGCGGCAAGTTGGCGGTTATGGTTCGGCAGGGCGTTTTCCAGGAATCTCCGGCAGTGTCATTCACCACGAGCCGGGCACAATATGTACCGGCTGCGGTATAGTTGTGATCCACGTAGGGCTTCGCTTGGTTCCAGAGGCTGCTCCCGTCCCCGAATATCCAAGAGAAGGTGTAGCTCCCATTCCCACCGAGCGGTGATCCGGTATTGAAGAAGTGTACCCATAGGGTCGCTTCGCCAGATGTCACGTTGGAAGACAGTACAGGGTTCAGCGGCGGGTACCTTAAGGTGATGTTCATCCAATCCCCGGAGGTCTTGGTGGAGAATACCGTAGTATTGGTCCCGGTCGCATTCCGCTCATGGGATGCCCCATCCACATTGTCATTGTTCTTGAAGCCCGTCACGGAGGGGGTGTAGTTGTACAAACCTCCCGCTAAGGTCGTCGTCGTTCCCGATGCTCCCACTGTCGTGGTGTCGTTGATCCACACCTTCCATCCCACGACGGGGATGCTCGAGGTATTCGTGACGATCCTCACGTATCCATGGATATAGTAAGGATTCGGTGGAGGGGCTGAGACTGAACCCGCCTGGGTTTGGTTTCCGGGAACGTTCAAAAGGAATCCCGAAAACGATGCCGAAAGGGAAAGCGTAAGGACCACGGCCATCAGCGCGGGAATCTCCCCGAGGTGAAGGAATCCCCGTTGATTGTGGGTACTGGATTTGAATCCCGTAATGGCTACCCCAAATATGTATGCTCGCGCCAATATATAAACGACATCCCGGAACGCTTGCCGGACCAGCCGATGTGAAGTACCTTTCTTAACTGTCACTTCGTGAGGTAGCGCATCGGACCCCCATGTCGCACATCATCTCTCAGAGGGAGATCGTATTGAGGCGCAATGCATTTCTTGAACCGCACGAGCTCCTCCCCACGTCAGATGGAAAGCGACTCTTCCTTCGCCACTGGCCGAGCGCCGCCCCCTCGCCCGTGTCGGTACTCATTCTCCATGGTATCTCTGCATACAGTGGAGCATACTCTGGGTTCCCCGGGGAGCCGCTCGCCCGTGCGGGTTTCGATACTTGGGGGCTCGATCTCCGCGGGCACGGACTTTCCGATGGACGACGTGGGGACTACCCGAGTCCGCAACGGTTCGAAACCGACCTCAAGGAGGCCGCGGGGTTCGTGCGGACCCGAAGCCGTCGTCTCGTCGTCCTGGGACACAGTCTCGGTGTGCTCTCTGCCCTCGTGACCCAACGAGTAGCACCGGAGAAGGTCGATGGGCTCGTTTTGCTCAGCGCGGCACGTCATCTCAACCCCGGAGTCTTCCCTCCGCCGTCCGGAGCGGACATACTTAAGGCCCTGCTCGGCGTGGCGTTCCTCCACCATTCACGCCTCATCGAATATCGGCGAACAGGACAGTTGGGTCGGGAAGATCCGTTGTACAATTTTAGGTACTCAGTGAAGTTCTACGAAGCGGCGTACGGGACAAGCTTCCTGGTTCTCTCTGGGATGTTGCGGGAGGGGTCGCTCGATGTCCCGAACCTCCGCCCCTCCCCTTCCCTCCAAGTGCCCGTGCTCGTAGGTGTAGGGGATCAAGACGAGATCTTCCCCGTGGAAGCAGTTCGGTCCTTTTATGAGAGCCTCCCGACCCGAAGGCGGGAGTTTATGGTGATACCCGGGGGACACCATGCACATTTTCCCCCCCAGGAACTGAAGCCTCTCACAGACTGGCTTCGCCGATCATTCCCAACACATTGACTAAGCAAAGGAACGGGTAAGCGGGACGTTCTCGACAACCATTAGAACTTGCGTAGTCGTTCTTGTTCCAACGATTTTGTCCTAATCCGGATTGCCACCATTGCGACTTAGGCAACGCTTACGAGCACAAGGAACACTTCCGCGATTCCCTGGAACTTAGAGGAGAGAGCAGCGAGGATGTTGAGCGTGTCCGGGGTGACTCCGGCGTTAACTTCGTAAGATGAGTTCAATGCCACCTGGGGCGGGTTTTGCTCGCGGAGGTCATCGCAATATAGTCCTTCCAGCTCCTGCGGAAAAGACGGTCCTCCACCACCTCTTCCCTAACATGGGGTGGAGCCGTGGATGCCTCAAAGCTCGAACAGAGAGATGGACCCGAGGGAGATCGAGAACCATTTCCTTCTGCGTCGACCACCTAAACCACTCAGGAATCCGCGCCCACGGATTGGACGGACCGAGGGGAACAGGTTTCTCTAAGCCCGGCCCGCCTCCCCGGTCTAGTTCAGAACGGGGCTCCGTAGAGCATTCAGGGAAACGGTGCACCGCACACGTTGCAGAACTTGCTCTCCGGTGATGGCCGAGGTGCGGAGCACTTTGGACAGAAGGTTGAAGGATCGACCGAGTTGACCTTGGACCCCGCGTCTGAGGTCGTTCGTGGGGCGACGGGAGCTACTGGCCTTGGGATATTCGTGGACGGGGGGGATGAGACGGGCCGAAGGCGCGGGGCCGCCCCGGTACCGGGCGGATCAGAAGGTTTGGGCTCTAGGGCGGTGGTCGGACGCGAGAGATCGGCGAGCGGGGCCAGACCATTACGGGCCCGGCCAAGGAATATCCCTGGGATGATCCCCCCGAGAATGTAGCCGAGGGCGAGAGAGGCTCCGCCTAAGCGCTTCCGGCTCCCGACGAAGTTACCCTGGCGCCACATCTGGGCCACGGCCCCCCGGGTGGTCGCTGCGAGCGCTAGATCCGCGACACCCCCAGCGGCGAAGACTGCCAAGGGAACGAGCGGAAGTCCTTCCCAGGGAAAGCGTGGCGTCACATAGATGGTGTAGCCAACCCAAGCCGCCACGGCGAGGAACACAATACCGAGCACTCCGGCCGAAACCGTCATCCGCTTCAGTTCCGCATCCGCCACTTCCGCCTCGACTGGCCACGTTTCTTCCTTTCCTTCCTTCATGGTTCCCCTTTCCACCTATATGGACCTCACAAGGGGCACGTATCGTCGTGCCCATTCATTCCGAAGACCGTTGTGATGTACGTGTTGGTTCCATCCAGGATGATCCCTTCCTCCCAGACTTGGAAGTTCACCCCGTATGGAAACGACAGACAGTTGAACTCGGTGGCGTCAAGCCATGTCGAGTTGAGCGAACTTCCCTGGATGCCCCTCGCTAAGGATGCGTTCAGGAGGTGGACGGGCTCGGAAAGGCCGATATAAGCGCTGAGCGCCGTACCACCGCTCACGTTCGCGGATACGACAACGAAATCCTGGGTGATCTCTACCGAGTACGGATGACCGGCGACATTCTTCGGCAACTGCACTCCGACGAAACTACTGTTGAAAAAGAATGGTTCGGTGGCCGATGCTTCGATGGCCTCGACGCGGTCGATGTGAGTCGCAATGAAGCTCGCCACATTGCTCAGACCCGCCCCGAGGGTGTAGTTGTTCTCGGCCGAACTGAAGATCACATCGGCGGTGACCACTAGACCGAGGACGAGGATCGTCACGATGCCGAGGGAAACCGCCCAGTCGTAGATCATGGGAGAATGGCCACCTCAATGAACGTTTCGGGGTAGGTCGAAGGGGCACCACACAGGGGAGAACCGGTCTCGACCTTGGTGAACGCTATAGTGTACGCGCCGGATGCGAGCGCGAGGGCCCGGGAGGTGGGTTGGCCGGCCTTGCATGTGAAATTGGTCGCGAAGACCAAGGTGGCCCCGTTCGAGAATTGGTCGAGATAACGTTGACCATTCATCGCGTAGGTGACGTAGGTCGCATTGGGGTTCTCCGTGCTCCCGACCCAGAGCGGGGCCCCGATGGCGATCGTTCCCTGCGCTGTCACCGTGACGGACAGGGTGAGCGTGGTGTTGGCGCCTCCGTCATAAGCTTCGACCACCGAATTCGCGATCGACGATGCCTGCTGCTGCAAAGCCATGAACTGCTCGTCGGCAACGTACGAGGCGAGGGCGGCCACCATGATCGGGATGACAATGAGGAGTATGATGACGATGATAATGAGCTCCATCGGGACATCGGTGACCCCGCGACGGGTCCGGAGGCGCCTCATGCCACGATCACCACCGAGGTGGAATAGGTCTGGGAAGCGGTCGCGCCGAGAGAGGCTGGAGGCTGATATGTCGCTTGGACCGGCATCACACACCCACTACTGTGCTGGGGGATCGCGGGTGGGGGAAGGACGAACATGGCGGTCCCATTGGAGGCCGTATGGTTGAGCTCGTCGAATCCACAACCCTCCACCGCGACCAAAACTCCCGGCAACGTGCCTCCCGACGACGCCCACGCTGTCACAAGGAAAAGAAGGGGCTGTTTCCATGCACCGTAGACATTGCCCCCTGTTAGGGCCCCCGAGGGTGTGGAGAGGGATACCGAGGACAGCGTGTGCCCCCTCGAATACACGAAGAGCCCGAGTAGGATTGTGGTCCCGATCGCGATGATGATGATTGAGATGATGAGGGAGAGTGGAAGACCCTCCAACACGCCTCTCCGGGAGGCGAGGCGTCTACGCCCCGGGAGCTGATGAGGAAGCTGCCCATCGCGCATGGCCTTCACCCGATGACGCTCACCACGTAGACCCCGATCGCCGAGGCGAAGAGGAACACGGTGACGGCGATCCAGAGGTACTTGCCCACCATCATCCGGAGCGAGATGGGGTCGCCTCCCGACTCAACCCCGATGGTAAAGTAGCTGATCACGGCGACCATCTCGATCAGGAAAGCGCCGAGGACGGCAAAGAAGATGGGAATGGGAACCGAAAGGGAGCCGCCCGCGATCGTGTTCGAAAGCAGCAGGTAGAGCGCCCCGGTCATGCCGAGGATCATGGGTGAAAGGGCGAAAGCGGTGGCGCGCATCATAGCGGTAGTGGGTTTAAGGGCGTTCGTGAGTGTACGGTCGACCTGGCGTATCTGGTTCAGGTAGTCCGACATCGGCACGACGGTCCTCCCCACCGCCTCGGGACCCTTCGATGTGGCCTCGAGGAGGGCCTTGAGGGAGACCCGAACGAGACGCGAAGGGTAAAGTTCGATGAGGCCCGGCCCCTTAGGCCCGCCGAAGATGGCTTGTTCCGCCGGCAGGCCGGTGACCCGCATGGCGTGGATGATCCGTTTGAAGAAGACCGCCACCTCCGTTCCGGTCATCGAGTCCGCCGTCCGCTCGAGGGCGCGCTCGAGGGACATCCCTTCCGTGATACGGTTGCCTACCTGGAAGAGGGCATCCGGAAGCTCGTTCTCGAGACGCTGGAGCGAACGCATGGCTGCGTAGGAGTCCCGGGACCCCAGAAAATAGTACAGGGATAGACCACAACCGATACCTGCTACGATCGGTAGGATCGCCAGGGGGACGAAGACAGATCCCAACCAACCGGCATAGAACAGGTAGGAGGTGGCGCCGACACCGGCGCCAAGACCAATCGAGATACCGAAGACCGACGACCGAGACACAGACTCCTGGACCTCGCCCGGATGCGGGGGTTTGATCGTGCCCGGACGCTTGGAGAGCACCTGGGCGGAGTAGATGTAGGCCATGAGCGGGAAAAGGACGCCGATGAGCAGGACGAATCCCACGTTGACCGCCAGTATCTCGTACCCCGGGAGCTGCTGGTTGGGCAGACCGTTCGCTCCCCCGGTGGCCTGAAGGGCCGTCGCACTGCCAAAGCTGCCGATGTTCGCAAGAAAGATGAGCGGCAGCATAGCCCCGATGATCATCGGGAGGAGGATGCCGAAGGCGAAGAGGACCGTGGTCGGGCTCTGCATGGCGGTCGCGAACTCCTCGATGCGCTTGCGCGTGCTAGAAAGGATCGTCTCCAACCCCTTCTCGAGACTCTTCGAAAGCCCTTCATCGGTGCGTTCCATCGGGGCCATCCGGATGGAGTACATCGCCCGCTTGAAGTCCTCGTTCCAGTGTCCCCATTCGTCGGCGAAGGCCATGAAGGCGTCCTCGATGGAGGAACGCACCTTGGTGTGTACGTCCCAGAGCACCTTCTTCAGACTCCCGGCCAGCGGCTCGTCCACGTTCTCGCTCGCGTAGCGCACCGCGATATCGAGCGAGGGGTTGAGACGCATCGACATGACCATGTAGTACACGGTTTCCGGAGCACGGCCCAAGGCTTGGATGCGCAAGCGATTGGAGAGCCAGAAGGGGTAATTGTAGAGATAGATGTAGAGAAGGAAGGGAACCGATATCACTCCCACCGCGAGGATGGCGCTGAAGATCCCAATGATGAACCCCGAGAGCACAAGGACGATGGCCAAGAGGGCCACGAGTACAACGGCGACAAGGACGGTTCCTATGATCGCGGTGGCGTACACCTCGTTCGGTGTGACATCGAGACCCGAGAAGTAGAGTTCCCGTTTCAGAGCCGTCTGGTTCACGACCTTGTCGAGGTAATCGACCCGCTTCTTGAGGGACTGGGCCCGACTCTTGAGGGACCGCAGATCGGCGGTGTGCGATCCTTCGAGGAGCTCGGTCCGCGCGAGAGCGTCCTCGGTGGTGCGGAGTTCGGTACGCGCCGTTTCCAGCTTCTCGGACCGCTCCTTCTGGGCAGCCTCGCTGGACAACCGTTGGGCATAGCCACTCCCCAACCGTCGGCAGAGGCTGACGTACCAACCGCCGACCTTCTCAGAGGGATCCGAGGGGATTCCCTCGGTAGACGAAGTCATACGACCCTCCAAGGCAGTCCCCGACACCGGCTCATCGGTTCCCGTGAAGGGCTCTCGCAAACCACGATTTCCACTCTTCCAGGACTTGGTCGTAACGGAGGGTGTGGGCCTTCTGCTCCTCCTTGTGATGTTCCATGATCTCCCAAAAGGCCGTGTTCGATGCACTGACCCAATTGGCGCTCAGGAGGTCGTTCCGATGGTGCTCCCGGGCGTACCGAACAATCTCCTGGCGATAAGCACCCCGGACCCGGATGTTCTCCAGCGCTTCCTCATAGGTCATGCCCCAAGCGTCTGCGATCGTCCGGACCCGTAGCGATCCCTTGGTCATCCTCTTTGTGGTCGCCATGGTATCCGTTTCCTCCTGATACTCCATCAAGTCCTCGAAGACACCCGGATCAGGTGCAAGCTTGTCGAGCTCGGCAATCTGGGTCACGCGGCGAGATTGGGTCCGCACCGAGCCTCCAATGTTGACCAGACCGGAGATGACCACGATGTCCGTGGCATTGAACGAGGTGGGAGCAATCCCGAGGTCATGCACGACCCGTTCGTAGACCGAGTGCGCGCTATTGCCGTGGATGGTCCCAAGGACGGCGCTGCCGGCGGTCCCAGCGCGCATGGCCTCATAGAGTGTACGGGCCTCGTGCCCCCGCACCTCACCCAAGATGATCGCACTCTCCCCAAGCCGCAACGACACCTTCAGTGCATCGTCTACGCTGAGCTCGCTCTGCTGACCCGCAACGGAACTACGCACGAAGATGGTCTGGACCTTGTACCCGAGGCGACGCATCTCGATGGAAGGGAGTTCAAGCGTATCCTCCACCGTGAGGATACGCTGGCTCTTGGGGAACTCGAGCATGAGCGCCCCGACGAGCGAAGTCTTCCCGGCGCCGCGGGCTCCGGAGACGAGGATCGCGGAGCGACCGTCCACCAAGAACGACAGGAGCCCAGCCGCCTCCGGAGTAAGCGCCTTGAGCTGGATGAATTTGAGCAAGGTCCAAGGGTCGGTCGCGTGGCGTCGCAAAGTGATGGCGATCCCATCCGGAGACAAGGGTGGGCCGATCACGGAGGCCCGGGTGTTGTACTCCTTGAGGTCGGTCTCCAGGATCGGCATCGCCTCCGAGTAGGCCCGCCCGCTCTCGATCCGGAGACGGGCCAGGATCGATTCGGCTTCCGCGTCGGTCAGGATGATGTTGGTGAGGGCCTTGTCGCCAATCCTATCGTCCGGATACCCGGTGATGCGCAGGTGGATCCGGTTCTCCGAAGCGGGAGCGTCGATGTAGACATCCTGGATGTGCGGGTCCTCCAAGAGGAGCTGAATCACCCCGAGACCAGTCACGTGTCGCGATAGGATGTCCGAGAGCTCCTTCGTACGCGCGATCGTCGCCCCGGAGCTCGGGCCAAGGGAAATCCCCATCTCCTTCGCACGCTTGTAGAGCAACTTTCCCACGACGTCCTCCACGTACTGCCGAGTCTGTTCCATCCGGATGAGCTTGACATGCTTCGGGTACCATTGGAGGAGTTCCTTTCGCACGGACTCAAGGAGATGGATGTACTGGGGAGGAAGTTTATAATCCGCCAGGTCGAGATGATAGAGGATGTCGATCTCGTTGGGCACTTGGTAGATCGAGACTCGGCTCCGGCCCACCGTATACTGATCCAAGAGCACCCCGTGGTCGGGGGGAGCGTTTGCAATCCAGCACCCCGAGAACCCCGGGCGAGTCCGCACATCCCGCTCGAAGATCCTCCGGACGCCTTCATTCATCCGTGCGGCGGAGATCTGTTCCAAGTTCCGGAGCGCCACGTTAGCGGGAGGAAGGTTTGAAGGAGGGGGCGAACGGGCGGGGGGAGGACGGGCCCGGGCCACCGGGGCCGTTGCCGGGACTGTAGCCGGACGCGGGCGAGCGGACTGGGGCCGAGGGAGCGCCTTCCCGCATGCGCTGCAGAAGGCACTGCCATCCGGGTTCGTGCGGCCACAACTGGCACAGACCGTGCCCTCGGTCCCCGAACCAGCGATCATGACGGAGTACCTACCTCGGTCGAGTTCTCGGCCGGATGGTCGACGTTGGCTTGGACCGAGGCGCGCAGGAGAGCGTCCATCTGGAGAAGGCGTTCGGAGATCACCTCGAAGTCCGAAGCCGAGGCGGCGAGGCACCGGTCGCAACCGGCGTCGCGTGTGCCTTGGGAAAGGGCGTGGGCCTTGCTTCGCAGTTCGCTGTCGAAAGCGCTGAAGCCCGAGAGGAGGGTTCGGTTCATGGCCGGGAACATTGTCCGCGGGTTGTAGGGACAGTTGGCACAGTCGAGGTGCTTGATCGAACGAAGGATGGCGGCTCGTTCGTTGCGCAAGTGTCGGGCAACGTCCGCGGCATTCTTCTGGCCAGCGATCCGGATCGTGGGATCTGCTGAGAGCAAGGGACCCGGGAAGACCCCGGGACCCGCGGCCATGGCCTCCACTTCCGCAATGATCCCGTCCACATCCCCGTCCGGAAAGACCATGCCGGCCACGTGCGGCCGAGGGGCACGGAGCGAGAACTGGTCGATGAGCTTGGTCAGCGAAACCAGCATCTTGAGGAATCGAACGGAATCGCCGACGTACTGGCGTTCCATCGCCCCAGTGATCGTGATCGAGTCAACGTACGGCTCCGTGGCCAAGATGTCGGTGACGACGGACATGCATTGGGAATTCAGGATACCGGACGGTCCTTCACAGGCCGCGCATTTCAATACAAGATTCGTCGATCGACCCTCGGACTTCAGTTCGTAAGTGAACTGCGGTCGTCGGCCCGGTCCCGTTCCTTCTTTCCCGCTCTTCGGTTTCGTCATCCTGCTTCCCCTCTGCTTTGCTCAAGATGTCTCCACACCACGTACGCAACGAGGCCCGCCGCAACGAGCGCGATGGAGCCGAACTCCAGCAATGTGAACGGGTCGGCCGCAGCCGGTGGTGCATCCGTCTGGACCACCACAGGGGTTGAAGTGGAGGTCCGGACCCCGTCGAACGCCGACAAGGTCACGGTGATGGTGTAATTCGTTGAAAAGGATAGGCCAGTGACCGTCTGCGGACCCGGAGATGCGGTGGAAAACGTGAGGGGAAGGACAGTATTGCCACTGCCCGGTGCCAACGGTTCGACGGTGAGCGTAACTCCAGTGAAGCCCGCTATGACCCCGGGCACACTCCAGTCAACCGAAATGGTAGCCGAGGAGGACCCCACGGGGGGCACCAGTGGAGTGACCGATACCGAGGCGGCGAGTGGGGTCGGGATCCCCGCATCGGGAGCGATGGTGAGTTCCGTGGGTGAGGATGATACCTGATACGCCTCCCCGACCGCGAGTGTCGTCTCGTCCGCAGCGAAAGCGATCGTCCCGATGGCGCTCGCCGTGGACATCTCCCGATACGCGGCGATATAGCTCGCGGGCATGCCGGGATACAGGTAATACCACCCCACTTCATTGGTGGACCAGGAGACCTCGAAGTACCCCGGAGTGCTCGATGCTAGGATCGCACTTGTAGGAGAGGAGGGAAAGTTAGCAGTCCAAGCAACACCAAACGTGCTACATCCCGAACTCGCGGATGCATTCAGGTATACGACCCGGGAACCAGCAAGGACCAACACCTCACATCCATTGGCCGAACTCGACACCGAGACACCATCTCCGTAGAGGTTGCTTGTGTTCCCGAGGAGTTGCTGATGGTTAGCCACCGTGGCGGCGTACATCCCGGAAACTCCCGTGGCGAACATGTGCGAGCCGTCTTGGGACACGACAGCATCGTGTATGTTGTTCGCGGGGCCAGGGTTGGGAAGCCCGCCGATGGGGCTCCACTCCCCGGAATACGACACTTCCTTGCCCCCAGCGCCTTGGCTGCCGGAGTAGACGAACACCTGAGCGTTCCCTTGTTCATCATTGGCCCCAACGATGAACCAGCTCCCATCCTGGTCCACGGAGATATCCACGAAATTCTCCCCCGTGACCACGCTATAAAACGTGAGGGTCGCTCCAGAGGAGGTGGTGGTGAAATAGGACACGTTGAACCCCGGCAGGCTGGAGTTCGGATCGACAAAACGCGACGCCACGACAAAGGCAGACCCGTCCGTCGAAAAGCGGGCGTCAACAACCGTGGCTTTCACTCCCTTTCCATCGCCATAGAATCCGCTCCCGATCCAGACGGGAGGAGACCCATTGGCACTTGAGACACTGTAGAGATAGACGGAATCATTGACCGTGAGGAGCACCTCGGGGGACCCTGATGGTCCAGAACCCGACATGGAAACGGAGGTGGCATTCCCCGGAAGTGACCACACCGCTACCGGGCTGAACGGATTAGCATTGAACAGGTAGGCGTGGTCCCGTGACGAAGTGGCGGCGACGTACTGCCCATTGGGAGTAATGGCGATGTGCGTGATGCCAGAGCGATCGGGCGTGGAGAAGTTGTCTATGGGAAGGGATGAACTCAGAGAAGTGAGCGGCGTTCGAGCCGCAACCGCCGTGGTTTGGGGAAGTGCGCCCAGCATCAGGCCAAGGACCGACAAGCTCACCAGCATTCCGACCCATTTCATGACCAAACTCCCAGCACGATCGATATCGGGCTTGCGTTGCTCGAGGCTCCGAGCAACATAGCCGAGGCGGAATATATCGTGCCCGACGTGCCCGTCGTACTGAAACCATAGTAGACACACCCGGCGATGAGGGAACAGGGGACCGACGGGGTGGTAGAGTTCTCGAACTCGAGATAAAATTCCGGATAGGTCTGAGGATACAGGCTCACGGACGAACCCATGGCAACCTGAGACGCGGTATTATTTATCACGTACCCTGCCCATCCGGGAGTGTCCAACAACCGCACGAGGGCAGCCCGGGTGGACGCCCCGGTCACGGACTCGATGAGACTGAGGTGGAGCGCCACCAGTTGGGCCATGGTGTAATCCGAGACATTGCCGGTCCGCCATCCGGTGTTGAAGGCATGGCAGGGATCCGAGGCTGGGGATGGGGCAGTCCCACCGACGCAGAGGGTGGCATTCGGTGCCGTCGCCGAAAGGAAGCTCTGGAGGGCATCCGCGGCGTACGATGTGCCTCCGAAGTTGCGCTCCGTCACCACCGGGTTGATGGATAGCATGGCGTAGAGGAACAACGTGGCCACGATAAGCAGCGGGACGAAGAGGACCACATCAAAGGCAGCCACCTCCCCGCGTGAGGTCTTGTGCAGGGACCGATGGCGGGAACGCGCGAGCGACATCTCAGTTCCAAACCTCCACGGCCAGGTCCGCTGTATGGTACTCACCATACGGGGCGCCGGGGAACCAGATGTCCACCGTCGTCTCCGCTGAAACGAGGCCCTGCTTTAGCCCGTTCAGATTGGACGGGGGAACGCTGGTCTCGACAATCTTGGGTTGGGTAAGCCAGGCGTGGGGGTACGAAGAGATGTCTGTAATGACGACCTGGAAGCCATAGCTAGGGTGGAAATCGTAGGTGATGTTGGCGACCGTCAGATTGAGGACCTTGAAGACGTCGAAGGTACCGACCTGACCTTGGTAGGTGAGGTTTACGTATCCCCGCATGTCGTGCAACAAGAGGCCGGCTTGGTCGGCAAAGGTCTGGTTCTGTTGACGCTTCTCGAAATCGTTGAGACCGGTGTAGAGCGCGGCAAAGAACAGGAACAGGGCCGTGATGACGATCCACGCTGCGGGTACCTCCTCGAGGAACCCGGCGACCCCCCGGCGGCCCATGCGGCGCGACATCAACCCTCTCGCCAAGGTTTCCCGCCACTTAAGGCCTTGCCCCTTTCGGGGGAAAAAGCGATCGATCGCATCCATAACCGGGTGGAGCGAGGGTTGGGGAGAAAGCCTTTTAGGGGGGCCCTGTTTTGCTAACTCATCTCACGGAGTGGGCAAACATGCGTAAGGAGCTTTGGAAGGGAAACAATCGAGGGGCCTTGGAAGGAGTGCCGCTGTACCTGATCATCCTCATCATCATCGCGGCAATCGTCGTGGTGATCGTGCTGGGATGGCTCGCCACGGTCCAACACCCCACCATCGGTTCCGTCACGACGACCGTGGCCGGTTCGAGCACGATGACGATCAGCGGTTCGTTCACCTGTTCGGGGACATCATACTGGTGTTTCACCCCAATCAACTCGACGGGTGGATGCCACTATACCTACCAACAATCGGCCACCCAACCGGCGATCTCCATCTTGGTGCAAGACAATCACGGGAACAATTTGCAAGGGGTCACCGTCACGCTCACCTCCGGCTCCAACCTGAACATCTCTGGGGCCAACATTGCGAACACGGGCTCGAACGGCATCGCCGCCTTCTCGCAATTCTCCGGATATATCGCCCCGAACACACAGAGCGGGACCATCTCTGTATCGGCCACCTACGCCTCCGGTGGGATCCAGAGCTCACAGAACGGCGGGACCATCATCCTCGATCCTCCGGCAGGCTGCTGAGCCCGGCTCCCCCGCCGGGACGGATAGGCGGTGGTGCGAAGGATCAACCGGCATGGCGGACGGGTCCCGTACTCGTTCGTCGCCCTGGTGGTGCTGAGCAGCATCTTCACCCTTTCTGTCTACCTCGAACAGGTGGTGGTCGTCACCACCGCCCAATCGTCGTTCGACGTGCCCGGGCAGACCCAGTCGGCGCTCGATCAGGCCGAAGCGGAGGTCTCAGCCGTAGCCCAACAGGACCTGATGCAGAGCGAAGTGGGGCTGCTATCGGCGGGGATCAACCCACAGCTCAATCTCCTCAATCAAAGTTTGAACACCGCCTTCACGGGATCGATGATTAAGTTGGGACTCTCAACCGCCCAAGGGTTGACCATCGGAAACGTTGTCATCCGAGCGGAGAGTTGGGGGATCAATGCCACTTTCACGGAAGGGGTGGTGCAAGATTCGGCACCTCAAGTGACCACCCAAGCAGCGCTTGGGAATCCGACCCTGCCTCTGGCGAGTACGGCGAACACCGCGAACATGACCCGGTATGCCACGACCGAAGAACCCGTCTATCCCATGGCGGTGGGTGAGGTCACCCTCACCGCACTCGATGGAAGCAGTGGGGAGCGGGTCTCTGTACCGTACGGCTTCTCGGTGAGCGTCCAGAGCGAACTCGGATTGCTCGAAGCGCAGACCTCGGAATTCACGGATTCCTCCTGGGGACCTTCGGGAGGGCTCGCCAAGCTGGACCAGTATATCCTCACCACATTGGGTGAGCTCCGGGCCCTTTCGGGCTACGGTTCGGGGGGTTACCCCGGATACCAGGCATCGACCGTGATCTCGGGACCGGCGGGCAGTTCGATCCTGTCGGCGAGCGACGTCCACGATGCCGAGAGCTTGGCCGTTCTTCTCCAGTCCCTACGGTATTTCCGGTCCTTTGATGCAGGAGCCGTGAGTTCGCTGCTGAGCAGCCTCTCTCCTGGCCCGTACCAACAGTTGCTGGATCGGTACGTCTTCAATGGCACCATTGACCCAGCCACGCTGTTCCTCCTCTTTCTGGACGGGCAGGGGGGGTGGTCGGACGGGTGGATCGCAAGCGGCGAGGGGCTGGCCGGTGCCATCTATTCCTTCGCCGACCGTTTCAAGTTCGACCTCTTGCAGCAGTTCTGGAGGAACCAAACGGTCGATCCTACTCTCAATGAACCCGTGGCGAGCTGGCCCACGATCGTGGCGCAGGGCAACACCTATGCGATGAACATGCTTTTTGAATGGCTCTGGGACTACGGCACCTGGCTCGGGGTCACCCAACAGTCGCTTCCGGCGTATGACAATACCGTGAACATCGCCCCGATGGTGGGGACGTCGGGCGGATGTACCTACGTCCTCTTCCCGGGAGGAACGATCGAGACGAGCGATCCCGGGGTCCCGAACCTCGCCAGCCTCATCCTCGGATCTCCCCAGGAAGAGACGATCCAGCTTCCCGGCCCCACACCCGGCTCGCTCGTTCCCTACAACGATTACCTCGCCCCCGATAATTTCCAGATCTGGGAGAACGTTTCCATCGACCAGCCCAGTGCTCCCTACTACGTTCCGGCAAACTACTGGATTGACTTCAATGAGAATGCCACCTACATCACGACCCACGACTCCCTCCTCCTCGAGTTCAACCCGACGGATACCCGGACCTATGATCCAAGTGCCATCGACCGGACCCTGCATGCCATCCTTGTCGACACGTCCAATTCCATACAGCACAAGTCCGCCACCGCGGCCCAGGTGGCGAACAAGGGGTACCTCGACTATGTCGCGCTCCAAGGCGATCAGGTCGGTGGCAACTCGACCCTCGGGGGAGCGGGCCTCCCGAACCTCGCCACGACTGCGGGGAGGAACACCGCGCTCAACACTTCGTATTCCTTCCTGACCAACGGGACATCCTCGCTCTTCCAGGGCCCTTTCTCTTCTGGGCTGACCAACTTCAGCACCAGCGTAGGCAATCCGGTCAACGTGTCCAACTGGTGGGTGAACGGGGCGTCCCATCCCACGCTAGCGGGTTCCGGCAATCCCACGTCCACCCTCAACGGCGGGACGAACTGGACGATGTCGGCCATTTCAAGCTACGCTGCCAGTGAGTGGTTCCAGATGCTCTACACCCTGTGGTACGGCTCGGGGGGGACGATTCC
>JAJYXQ010000019.1 GCA_021796385.1 Thermoplasmata archaeon
CGACAAGGACTTCTTCCTGCGGTTTGCGGCCTGCTTTGGCCAATATCTGATATTCCACGATATGACCATTGGAGCGGCGGACCTCCCGGTCCGTCTCTACGAGCTCTCCCACTATTCGTTCCGGCGTGAGCAGAGCGGCGAACTCTCGGGACTCCGGAGGTTGCGGACCTTCACGATGCCCGATATGCACTCGCTCGTGGCGGACGTGGATTCCGCAAAGCAGGAGTACTTGGCCCAGTTCCGGGCCTGCAAGGAGTGGATGGACGATCTCGGCGTCCCGTACAACGTGGCCGTTCGCTTCACCCGAGAGTTCCTGGACGCCAACCGACCGTTCGCCCGGGAGCTCTCCCAGATCATGGGCCGGCCCCTCCTCCTCGAGGTCTGGGACGACCGGATCTTCTATTTCGTCATGAAGGCCGAGTTCCACCCCCTCGATACCCAGGGGCGCGCCGCAGCGCTTTCCACGGTACAGATCGACGTGGAGAACGGGGAGCGGTTTGGGATCACGTACACCGGCTCGGACGGCGCAAAACATCATCCGCTCATCCTGCACGCGAGCATCTCGGGTGCGATCGAACGCAACCTCTACGCCATACTCGAGGATGAGGCCGCCCGGATTGCAAAGGGTGGCAAGGGTTCGTGGCCCTTCTGGCTTTCCCCGACCCAGGTCCGTGTGATCCCTGTGACAGACCAGTTCAACGAGGCAGCGAAGCGGGTGGCGGAGGAGATCCAACGTGCCACGGCGGCCCGGATCGATGTGGACGACCGGGAAGAGACGGTAGGAAAGAAGATCCGAGATGCCGAGCGAGAATGGGTTCCCCTCACGTTGGTCTATGGCGATAAGGAGGCGAAGGGGGACCGGTTAGCCGTGCGGCGCCGGGGGGAGAAGGAATCGGCGGAGGTCACCCTATCAGAGCTTTCTCTTGAGATCGGGAGGCGGCAGGGGGGACGTCCCTGGCTACCGCTTCCCCTTCCGGTCCTCCTATCGCACCGCCCCAAGTTCCGGGGTTAGAACGTCATCCGTCCGAGGTCTGTTCCATCCAAAAGGTACGCCTGGGCCACGCCTTGGGAGAGGAACTGCCGGACCAGGAACCTGCGGTTCCGACGCGGGCGTTCGAAGTTCAATGACTCTGCATTGCAAAGAGGGTTGAAAGCGGGCACGACGACCGCTTCCTCTAGGAAGGGGGCGCCCGGAACCTGCCCCGGGGCATATCGGACACGTATCCAGCAGCGTTGTCGCCCTTCGGCGAACCGGAGGCCGGGATGTAGATGAGCCATCACCAGTTTCCGAGCCCCGGACAGGACCTCCTGCGTCGGTTTGGCATGCCCATGGAGGTACCCGATGCCTGACTCGAGCCAACCCCGAGAAGGGCGGATCTTCACCTCGGGTGGGACGAATCGTTCGAGCCCCACGTCATGGTTCCCCCGGGCGATCCACACTTCCGCCCGAGAAAGGACCAGGCGGCCGAAGAATTCTTTCAGCTCCCGTCGTACGTGCGAAGGGGCTCCCACGATCGGCTCCTTGACATCACCAAGGAGAATGATCCGGCGAGCTTGGCATTGTCGGAGGGACTCTAAGAGCGCTTCGGCCAGTTCCTTCGCACTCCCAGAGCCCCGGGTAGGGTCTTGGGCCTCTCGACGAGACAGCCCAACGTGGATGTCCCCTGCGATGATCGTCCCACCGCCAACCGCAACGTACAGCACGGGACGGCCCGGCACTGGGAACATGGCAAGGTCCCCGTTGGTCGGCACGGTCCTTCGTCGAAACATGGCCACCAAGTGCCCCGTCAGACGGAGGCCCTTTCAGGGGTATAGCGTACCCCTTGGCCCTGCCTTCACCGCCTCCCATCGATGAAAGAGGGACCTCTCTCCGACCGGGTGTCACTTCATATAGCCACCCACTATAGTTTTCTTTGATGAAGGAGCAGATCCTCCCCCGGCAAGTGACCGTGGAGCGGACGGCCCGTATCCTGCGTCAGGTGGGGTTCTACGTCGCCGACCTCCATACGGTGCGCCCGAGCTGCTTTGACCTGATCGCCCGTCGGGATTCGCAACTCTTGCTCATCAAGATCCTGAAGAACGTCGACGCGATAGACTCCGCAGGGGCTTCCTCGCTCATCTCGCTCGCCGACCTCATGCATGGCGCCCCGCTCCTTATCGGGAGCACTTCGGGGGGGCAGCTGCTCGAGGATGGTGTCCTCTACACCCGGTACGGGCTCGGCATCCTGACATTGGAAACCTTGGAGGATTACCTTGTGAAGGGGATCCCCCCGTTCCTGTTCTCGAGCCCCGGAGGGACTTTCGCCCGTGTCAATGGCCGGCGGCTCCGGCAGGCACGGGAACGAGCACACCACTCGCTCGGTACCGTGGCCACCATGGTGGGCGTCTCTCGCCGCACCATCCAGCTCTACGAGGAGGGGGGCGGCGCCGAGGTGGAGGTGATCGAACGCCTTGAGCAGATCTTCGATGTTCCCCTAGCCCAACCCCTCAACCCCTTCGAGGTCACGGCGGAGACAGAAGAGGAGGAGGGGGGACCTTCGGCCGGGGAAGGGAAGGGACTTCCTTCGATCGAACGGTCCATGGCCGCGATCCTCAGCGCGCTCGGCGGACAAGGCTGGAAGGTCGAGGTGACGATCCGGAGTCCCTTCGACGCACTGGCCCGGCACCATATCGACCCCCAGCGCAATCTCGTGGTGATGGGAGTAGGGGACCTCATGAGCGCCGTGCGGCGCGCCCGCGGGCTTCACGAGATCGCTCGCGTCGCGGAGGGCTGGTCGCTCTTCATCGTTCCCGAACGGAAGGACCGCGAGAACATCGAGGGGACTCCCCTGGTGGAGATCGCCGAGCTGCGGCGGCACCGGGACCCAGAAAGTCTCCTC
>JAJYXQ010000026.1 GCA_021796385.1 Thermoplasmata archaeon
GCGCCGGTAGCGGCACCGGAAGGACCGCTTGTCCCTCCAGCGCCAGACCATCCGCTTCCATGCCGGGTAGTTCCGCGGGAACGGGTGCCGGACATTCTGTTTCAGGTCCATGACCGGGGTGCCCCCCCGGTCTTCGATGAGTTGCGCGTTCCGTCGCGACTGGTAACCCTTGTCCAATGCGACCAGACCCAGCTCGATGGACTCATCCACTTGGTCCAACAGGACCTCCAACTGCGGGCTGTCGTTCCACGTTCCCGCGGTGACCCGAGCGGCCAGGAACCAGGGGAAGCGCGCCCTCGTGCTGACGAGGGCATGGAGCTTCAGGAACTTCTGCCATCGTCGCTCTCTCCCGAAGCGGAAGTCATACCACCGTTGGAACTGCTGCGTCCCCTCACCCGTGGCGTCACCGGCGGTGTTCACTGGACCCGGGAAGACCACCGCCAACTGGAGGGAGAGGCGTTGGACCAGTCTCTCCCAGTAGTGGACGGGGATGCGATCTAGATTTCCCAGGACCGTGTTGGGGTGGGGAACCTTCGTGAACCCCAACACTTTGGGCAGGTCGGCCTGAGCCGTCAGGACCGCGTAGACGTGATCGTAGGACCATCCTTCCAAGGCACGGATGAGTAGGAAGCGTGTGATGTCCCGCGGGTCCGCAGGGGGGTGACCACGGGTGTGCGGGTCGCGGACACGGTAAGGAGGTGGAGCTTCCTCCACCAAGCGGGAGAGGGTGGCGTAGAAGATGACCAGGCCATGACGCAAGAAGTCGCGGTAACGAGTGTAGTCCCGCCGGTGGAGGCCGCGGCGGTTGTGTTTCCGATGGAACGTGCTCTTTTTATGGTCGGCGTAGACTGATGCTCCTTGGACAGCCCTTGGGCTGTCCCCGCGGCGTGTGGCGCTCACAACCAAACGCCGTCGGTCCCAGTTCTTCCCTTCTCTGTTCCATTGGAAGCAAGCTCAAAGGAGACTCCCTGTCACCCTGAGTGTGCTATTTGCCGGGCACACTCGCCATCCACACGGGCTACGGAAACGACCAAGAACGGCGGTGCCCAAGCTGAGTCCTTAGAACACGAAGTAAAGGAAGTTGCCAAAGAGCAACGCTGCGATAGCCCCGGCCGCCAGCGCGGTGACCATCGGAAGCTGCGGCGTGACCAACACTCGGTCCACGCCCAAACCCACAAGCCTACGCATCTCGGCTTCCCGGAGCTCTTGGTCCTCTTGTGCCGTCTCCACGTCCTCTTCCCCCTCCGGTGGTGGACGCCGAAGCCAGACGAAATGGTGGGGAAGCTCGTTCGTCGGGATCTCCAGTAGGTAGAGCGCCTCGGGAAACTCCCGAAATCCCCTTTGAAAATTCACGATCAGCATGCCAATCGGTATGAGCAAGGTAAGTAGGGCTCCGTCGATCAAGATGGTGATGCCTACCGGGGTGTAGGTAAGGAGCGTGGAAGTGGCATAGCTCAATGGTGGGCTCACGATCGGAAAGGGGGCTAGCATCAATGGAAGCACGAGGGAACTCGCCATGAGGGCTTTCGCATCCGCACCCCCGTAGAGCAATCGCGCCTCGAAGAGCCCCCGCGCGATGAGCACGGAGACCACGACGACGACAAGGTCAACGGGGACGACGGACGGGTGGAAAAGGAACCCGTAAGCGACCACCCCCGGGACGGCGATGTAGATCGCCGCCTCGAGGAGAAGGGGTAGCGACCCTGCCTCACCGAAGTAGTCCTCCCACGACGAGAAATGTTCGATAACGAAGAAGGCCACCAGAACATCGGCCAGAAGGGTCCAAAGGTTCCCACCGATGTCGGAGGCGACGAGCAAGAGGCCTCCTCCTAGCCCCATGAGGAGCCAGAGCCGATCACCGACCTCTCTCGAGCGCAGGTCGGAAAGTCCACCGTAACCGAGGCCAATCAGGAGGATCCCGGCTCGTACCCATTGGATGAGGATTGAGGTCACAAGCAGGTCCCTGAGCGGCGCCCAAGAGGGCGAACCTTTTTAGGTCAACGGTGGCTGGCCCGCGGGAGGAAAGCCATGGTCGAGTTCAAACTCGTGATCTCCGACGGACCGAAGTCCTATGCCTTTACGGCGCAGGAGTCTCAGGCCGCCGGTTTTCTGGGCAAGCGAATCGGGGAATCGGTAGACGGTGAGATGCTGGGACTGGGAGGATATACCTTCAAGCTCATGGGAGGAACGGATCGGAACGGATTTCCGATGCGTGGTGAGCTCACGGGGGCCCGACAGCAGCGGATCCTCACGGCGGAGTCCACCGGGTACCATCCCAGCCGGGCGGGTACGCGGGACCGCAGGACCTTCCGAGGGAACACGATCAGCGAGGATATCGTACAGATCAATCTGGTTGTCACGTCGAAGGGACAAAAGCCACTCGACCAGATCGTCCCACAGGAGAAGGACGCAAAAGCGAAATGAAAACCCCGACCCAGCCGGAGGTCAACATCGGCCTCGTGGGCCACGTCGACCATGGAAAGACCACCTTGACCAAAGCCCTCACCGGGGAGTGGACAGACAAACACTCCGAGGAGGTGAAGCGTGGGATATCCATCAAATTGGGTTACGCCGATGCTGCGTTCTATGAGTGCCCGGTATGCCCGTCGCCGGACAAGTACTCCGTCGCCACGAAGTGTCCGCATTGTGGGGCCGAGACCCGGCTCCTCCGTTCCATATCCCTCGTGGACTCCCCAGGGCACGAGACCCTGATGGCGACCATGCTCTCGGGGGCGGCCATAATGAACGGGGCCATCCTGCTCGTGGCAGCGAACGAAAAGTGTCCCCAACCGCAGACCCGGGAGCACCTCATCGCGC